>CALWRP010000027.1 GCA_944383955.1 uncultured Clostridia bacterium | reverse complement strand
GCCCAGTTTGATGTTGTTCAAAAGAATTCCTCCTGTTCTTTCCTCTGCGCGGCTATTATTTCCGCGCAAGAATCGCTTCGATGCGGGCGACCTCGTCCCAGGCGAAGTCGAGCCCGGAGAGCGCCGCCACGTTCTCCTCAATCTGCGAGAGGCGGCTCGCGCCGATGATGACGGACGTCGTGCGGCGCAGCACCCAGGCCAGCGCCATCTGCGCGAGGCTCTGGCCGCGGGCGAGCGCAAGCTTGTTGAGAGCAGCGGCCTTTTGCACCTTCTCCGGGGTGACGCCCTCGCGCGTCAGGAAGACGCTCGAGCCGGCCGCGCGGGAATCCGCCGGGATACCGTGGAGGTATTTGTCCGTGAGCAGCCCCTGGGCCAGCGGAGAGAAGGCGATCGAGCCGACGCCGGCCTCGTTGAGCACGTGGAGCACCGGCTCATTCTCGCGGGCGAACATCGAATAACGCAGCTGATGGATCAGGCAGTGGATCCCGCGCGCGCCGAGCACGCCGAGCATGCTGCGCGTCTGCTCGGGATTGTAGTTCGAGATGCCCACATAGAGCGCCTTGCCGGAGCGCAAAATCTGCTCGAGCGCCTCCGCCGTCTCCTCGAGGGGCGTCTGCGGGTCCGGGCGGTGGTGATAGAAAATGTCGACATAGTCGAGCTTCATGCGGCGCAGGCTCTGGTCGAGTGAGCTGATGAGCTGCTTTTTGGAGCCCCATTCGCCGTAGGGGCCCTCCCACATGCGGTAGCCCGCCTTGGTGGAGATCACGAGCTCGTCGCGGTGGGCGCGCAGCTCCTGCGAAATCACGCGGCCGAAGGTTTCCTCCGCCGAGCCGGCGCTGGGGCCGTAGTTGTTCGCGAGATCAAAGTGCGTGATGCCGCAGTCGAAGGCGCCGAGGAGCATCTCGCGGCAGTTGGCAAGCACGGCTTCATCGCCGAAATTGTGCCACAGGCCCAGCGAGACGGCGGGCAGCAGCAGGCCGCTGCTGCCGCAGCGGCGGTATTGCATCGCCTCGTAGCGGCGGGGGTTTGCCAGATACGTCATGAATCGTCTCTCCTTTTCGTTCTCCTCCGGGGATGCGCCGGGCGCGCTCCCCTTTTTTCTCATTATAGGAGCTTTCCCCCACCGCGTCAACCGGCTGGGGCTTGACAGGGAATCGTTCCTCGCTTATAATATCGATAGATGATATCATAACACGATATTGAGGTGAGAACGATGCCGAAGAAAACGCTCGAGAGCCTGACGGAATCGATGTTCTATGTGCTGATGGCGCTGCGGCGCGGGCCGATGTGCGGGATCGACGCGGCGGCCTTCATTGAGGAAAAGACGAAGGGGGCGCTGCGGCTGGGGCCCGCCACGCTCTACACCATCCTCGCCAAGTTCGAGAAGGAGGGCTATCTGCGCGAGGTGGCCGTGGACGGCAGGAAACGCACGTATGCCATCACGGAAAAGGGCGAGGCGGCATATCAGGAGGAGGTGCGGCGGCTGCGGCGGTGCGTCGCGGACGCGGACAGTGAAGGGAGGCGGCAAAATGAGCAGCAGGACACAGGAGCCGCGGTACGCATGGCGGTTCCCGCCTTGTCCGGGGTATGACGCGGAGGCCACGGAGAGCTGGCTGCAGGAGATGGCGGCGCAGGGGCTGGTGCTGAGCCAGGAGGGCTTTTTTGCGGGCTTTGCCTGCTTTGAAAAGGGAGAGCCCCGCCGGCTGCGCTACCGGCTGGAGGCCGCGCCGAAAAAATTTCTCGACGAGGACGGCCCGAACGAGGAGGAGCGCTCGCTGAGCGAGGCATACGGCTGGCAGTACGTCGCGCGGCGCGGCGATTTTCTCATCTATGCCGGGGAGGACGACGGCTCCGTGGAGCTGCACACCGATCCGCGCGTGCAGGCCCTCTCGATGAACCTCGTGCGCCGCCGGGCGCGCGGAAGCCTTCTCTCCTTCGTGCTGTGGCTCGTCGTCTACCCGCTGGCTCTGGGCAATTTCATGCCGCTGGCCACATTTCTCACCGTCGGGACGCCGGTGTCGCTGCTCGGGAACGCGGTTGTGGTGTGGAGCATCGGCAGCTCGGCGGCCTCCTTTGCGAGCCTGCACCGGCTGTGGAAGCGGCTCAAGGGCGGGCGGCCGCTCGACCACCGCAAAAACTGGCGGCAGCGCGCCGGGCGCTACCGCTGGTCGCTGGCGGCGTATGGCCTGCTGTGCCTCGTCTTTCTCGGCTGCCTTCTGGCCCTGTGGAACGCGGACGCCCGCGGCGACTTCACCGAGCCCTACGCCGACTGGCAGGGCAGGCTTCCCTTCGCGACGCTCGAGGATTTCTTCCCCGGCTCCAAGTTCACGCAGCGCGAGGGCGGCGGCTTCCTCGAGAGCACGGTGGACGTGCACACGGATATCCTCGCCCCGCAGATTCTCTCCGTCCACCAGACGGGCAGCCTCAGGCTCCCGGACGGCAGCGTCTTCTCGGGCGGGCTGACGGTGGACTACTACGAGACCGCCGCGCCGTGGATGGCGCGGGAGCTGGCGCGGGAATACGAATGGTACGACAGGCGGCGCAACAAGTCGTCCTATCAGCTCCTCGCCCTGCCGGACACGCTGGAGGCCGACTATGCGAGCGCCTACACCGCCGTCTTCCCCACCGTGGTGCTGACGAAGGGCAACCGGATCGTGCGGGCCTCGCTGTATCAGACCTCGGAGGAAGCGCAGATCGCGCTCGGCGACTGGGCGGCGATTCTGGCTGAGAGCCTGGATCGCCCGGACAAAGCGCAGCCCGGCCCTTGAGCTTAGCGGAAAAGGGGTTGTGAAAAGGCGGGCGAAACCTTTGTCTTTTGATCTTTGGCGGCTTTTCGACAATAGGAGGGGCCGCCGCGCAGCGCTCTGTCTGTGCGGCGGCCCTTTTCTTATGTTCAGGATTTGCCGTTCTCCGGGGGCTGCCCCTCCGGGAAGTGGACGTCGAGCTGCGGGAAGGGAAGCTCGATGCCGGCCTGCTCGAACTCGGCCTTCACACGGCCCTGCATCGCAAAGTAAGCGTCCCAGTAATTGTCGATCTTGCACCAAACCTTCGCCATCACGGCGATCGAATGGTCTCCGTACTCGCCGATCGCAATCAGCGGAACGGGATCCTTCTCGATGCGCTCCTCCTCGTCGCAGAGACGGGCGAGAATCTCCTTGGCCTTGTCGAGATCGGTGCGGTAGGAGACGGAGTACGACAGATCCAACCGCCGCGTCTTCATGGCGGTGTAGTTGACGACGGTGCTGCTGGTGAGCGTCGTGTTGGGGAGGACGACCTCCTTGTTGTCGAAGGTGCGCAGAACGGTGAACATCATCTCGATGCGGGCAACCGTGCCCTCCACGTTCTCGCTGGGGACGGAGAGATAATCGCCGACATGGAAGGGAGCGGTGAGGACGATCTGCGCCCCGCTGGCGACGTTGCTGAGATTGTTCTGCATCGCGAGGCCCACGGCCAGCCCCGCCGTGCCGATGGCGGCGATGAGCGAGGTGACGTCGACGCCCAGCTGCGCGAGCGCCATGATGGAGACGATGATCTTGATGAGAACGTTGATGAGGGAGGACAGAAAGCTTGTGGCGCCGGAATCTCCCTTTGCCCTGGCGACAGCGCGGCGCATCCCCCGCGTGACGACGTTCGCCAGCCACCAGCCAAGGCCGAAAATCAGGCCGGCCACCGCCAGGCGCGGAAGGAATGAGACCAGCCAGGTAAGAAAGGTGTTCCACATGGTGTTGAAATCAAAGCCTGTCATTTCATTGGGCATATCGCGTTACCCCCTGCCAGAAGTCTTGTTCAGGTCCGGCTCCCAGCCCCCCACCGTCAGCGAGCGGACGCGCTCGCGCAGCGGGAGAATCATCGAGGCGGGAACGGAGAGCGAGGTGATGCCGGACGCAAGGAAGAAATCGGTCATTGTCAGATCCGCGGCGAGGTCCCCGCAGATTCCCACGGGAATGCCGGCTTTGGCGCCGCTCTCCGCGGCCATGCGGATCAGGCGCAGCACCGCGGGATGGCGCGCGTCGTAGAAGAGATGGATGGAGCCGTTCTGACGGTCGGCGGCCAGCGTATACTGCGTGAGATCGTTGGTGCCGATGCTGAAAAAGTCGGCCTCCTTTGCCAGGTCTGCGCTGATCAGGGCGGCGGCGGGCGTCTCGATCATCGTGCCGAGCGGGACGTTGGGATTGTAGGCGAGGCCCTCCGCTCCCAAATCGCGGCAGACAGAGGAGGCGGCCTTGCGGATCTCCTGCATCTCCCAGACGGAGGCGAT
Source organism: uncultured Clostridia bacterium (assembly GCA_944383955.1). Classification (GTDB taxonomy): domain Bacteria; phylum Bacillota; class Clostridia; order Oscillospirales; family Acutalibacteraceae; genus Caccousia. The sequence continues at coordinate 1,670 of CALWRP010000027.1, read as the reverse complement.
CATCGGCACCATGATAGCGATTCGCCCGAAGGCGGAGGCGCGGTACAGAGCGCGCGGCTGTGTGCGCAGCAGCTCCGTGCGCGTCAGGCACAGGCGGACGGCGCGCATGCCCATGGCGGGATTCTCCTCCGGCGGCAGGGGCAGGCAGGGCGCCTGCTTGTCCGCGCCGATATCGAGCGTGCGGAAGATCACCGGCCTGCCGTCCATCGTTTGCAGCGCGTTTCGGTAGAGGCGGAAGAGCTCCTCCTCGCCGGGGCAGGCCGAGGCGCTGAGATACTGAAACTCCGTGCGGAAGAGGCCGATACCCTCGGCGTCGTTCTCCACGGCGGCCTCGCAGTCTTCGAGCGAGCCGACGTTCGCGAACAGCTTGACGGAGACGCCGTCGCGGGAGACGGAGGGCAGGCCCTTATACTGCATAAGCTGCTGCCGCCGCTCGTCGAGGTCCATCGTCTTCTCGTGGATCAGGCGGCAAATCTCCTCCGTGGGCTCAATCCAGAGCGTGCCGGAGCTGCCGTCGACGGCGGCGTGCTTGCCGTGCATCTCGTCGGTGATGACGTCTCCCAGGCGGACGACGGCGGGAATTCCCATGGTTTTGGCCAGGATGGCCGTGTGCGAATTGCGCGAGCCCTCCGCGGTGACGATGGCGATGAGCTTTTTCTTGTCGAGCTGCACCGTCTCGCTCGGGCAGAGATCGTCCGCCGCGAGAATCACGGGATAGGGCAGCGTCAGCGGCTTCTCCTCCTCGCCGCGCAGGATGCGCAGCAGGCGCAGGGAGACGTCGATCACGTCCGCGGAGCGGGCCTGCATATAGGCGGAATCCATGGAGAGAAAGGTGTTGGAGAAAATGCGGGCGGCCTCCTCCACGGCGGACTCGACGCCCTTGTTCCCCTTTCCGATCAGCTCCTCCACGGCCTGGAGATAATCCTGATCCTCGAGCATCATGCGGTGGATCTCGAACACCTGCGCACAGTCCTCGTCCGCGTCTGAGACGGTATCCTGAAAGAGCTGGCGCAGCTGCTTGTCCGCCTGCCGGATGGCGGCGCGGAAGCGCTCCCTCTCCTGCTCCGGGGAGCCGACGGGGCGCGACGGGCCGGAATACACCTTGCGGTGATAGCAGAACAGCGTTCCCTCCACCGTTCCGGGGCTGGCCCCAATCCCATTGAGTGTAAGCATCGCGATTCCCCCTCTGTCTCTGCTGTGGCGCTGCCGGGCTCTCCTCTCTCCCGAAGCGGAGAAGCGGACAGCATGCCGGCATGTCCTTCTGCATGTCCTAGTATAGCAAAATTCTCCATGAAAATCTATTCCTTTTTGTGTAAAAACGCCTGCGGGAGCCTGCAAAAATTTTTTTCAAAAATCTCTTGACAGAGGGGCGGAAAAAGGGGATAATAATTTACGCACTCAGGAAGTGCGAAAGAAATATCGCGGAGTGGAGCAGTTGGTAGCTCGTCGGGCTCATAACCCGAAGGTCGTTGGTTCAAGTCCAGCCTCCGCAACCATATTGTGCGACCAAAAAAGATATCGCACCGAAAAAGCCCGGAACCATGCGGTTTCCGGGCTTTTTTCGTGTCCAAATTTTACTGCACAAGAAAAAGATATCATCCGGCCTTTCCCCTATGGGGTGAGGACTTGAACTAAATCCCGGCGCTTTTCAGCCCGCTTTCGAGGTGAAA
>CALWRP010000026.1 GCA_944383955.1 uncultured Clostridia bacterium | reverse complement strand
GCGCCCCGCCCTCAGTTCATCGTCTTCGGGTAGGCGTTCATGTGGATCTTCACGTGGTCGGCGCTGATGCGGTGCATGGCTACGCTCTCCACAAGGCCGAAGCCGAAATAGAGACAGGCGCTCGAGGAGCCGCCCGCGCTGAAGAAGGGCAGGGTCACGCCCATCACCGGCAGAAGGTTGAGGCACATGCCCAGGTTCGTGATGGTCTGAATCGCTATCATGCCGAAAAAGCCCATGCAGATGGCGGTGCCCATGGAGTCCGTGGCGTTGCGGGCCACGTGCAGCGTGCGCAGCATCAGGGCGAGCAGCAGGGCAATCACCAGGCAGCAGCCAAGGAAGCCGAGGCTCTCCGCGGCCACGGAGAAGATGTAGTCGCTCTCCTGAATCGAGACGACGCCCTTCTGCACGCGCGGGGCCGTGCCGAGGCCGCGGCCGAAGAGCTGGCCGCTGCCGATCGAGATGCGGCCCTGGATCTGCTGCCAGCCGGTGCCGGTGGGGTCGTCCTCCAGATGAAGGAAGGAGGTCAGGCGCGTCTTCTGGTAGTCCTTGATAACCCCGAAGTTCCACGCCAGCGGCAGAGCCACGGCCAGCATGCCCGCAATGGCCGCGAACCAGCGCAGCCGCACGCCCGCGGTGAAGCTCACCACGAGGAACATGAAGAAGAAGACGACGGCCGAGCCCATGTCCTTCTGCACCAGCACCATCCAGCCCACGGGGAAGAGGGCGTGCAGGCCGAGCAGAACCACGTGCAGCGGGTGGTCGAGCAGGCCGAGCTCCTTGACGGCGGAGATGTGCTTGGCGTAGGTGAGGACGAAGACAATCTTGACAAGCTCGCTCGTCTGGAACGACAGGTTGACCACGGGGATGGTGATCCAGGCCTTGGTGTCCATGCCGCCGCTGCTCTGGATGCCGAACCCGGCAAAGTGCGTGTAGATGAGCAGCAGCACGCTCACCGCGGCTGCCAGCCACCACAGCGAGGCCAGGTCGCGGTAGTCGAAGCCCGTGAGAATCAGCGCCCCGCAGTAGCCGATGCAGATGGCGAGAAGCTGGGTGGTGAAATAGCTGCGCGACCCCGTGTAGGGGACCGTGTTGAGCAGAACGAGCGCGTAGACGGAGATGGCCGTGATGAGGATCCACAGCGGCTTGTCCGCGCGCTTGAAATAGTCGAGGATGCGTTCTCCTGTTTTTCTCATAATACTCCCTTTCGGCTTTTGGCCGCGTGTGACGCCCGCCGCGCCGGAGAGCGGACCGCCCTGCCCGGCGCCGCGGCAATTGCAGACTCATTATAATATGGTTTCCGGGAAACTGCAAGCACCCGGCGTGAACAATGTGTGAAGAATGAGAAAAGGCGGGCCGCGCCGTTCTATTTTGGAGCCCTTGTCCATATGGATAGGACAGGAAGGGGGAGGACAAGTCGATGAGAGATGCAAAAAGAGATCCGGCCCTGATGCAGGCTGCGCAGGCCGTGGGCGGCTGGGTGGGAGAGCTGCTGCTGGGCCTCTCCGGCCCGGCGGCCGGGGCGGTGCAGGAGATCGGCCTGCGGGCCGGAAGGCCCGTCGCCCTCTCGTGCGGGCGCGACACCTGGTTCCCGGACGGGCGCGGCGGGGCCGTCTCCCGCCCGCGGCCCGGCCTGCCCGCCGTCTCCGCCGGGGAGCTGGCCGCCGTGCTGCGCCGCCTGTGCGCGGGCTCGGTGTACCGCTTTCAGGAGGAGCTGTGCGAGGGCTTTCTCACGCTGCGCGGCGGCCACCGCGTGGGCGTGGCGGGGGCGGCGGTGCTGCGCGGGGGCCGGGTGGCCTCCGTGCGGGAGGTTTCCTCCCTCAGCATCCGCCTCGCGCGGGAGCGAAGGGGCTGCGCGGACGGCCTTGTGCGCCTGCTCGGCGGCCGCCTGCGGGGCGGTCTGCTGCTGGCCGGGCCGCCCGCCTCCGGCAAGACGACGCTGCTGCGCGATTTGACGCGCCAGCTCGCGGGCGGGGAGACGGGCCGCTTCTGGCGGGTGGCCGTCGCGGACGAGCGCGGGGAGCTCGCCGCCTGCTGGCAGGGCCAGCCGCAGTATGACGTGGGCGTCTGCTGCGACGTGCTCACCGGCTGCCCGAAGGCGGAGGCCCTGCTGCAGGCCGTGCGCGCCCTGGGCCCGGATTTCCTCGTCTGCGACGAGGTGGGCTCCGGCGAGGACGCCCGGGCGCTGCTGCAATGCCTGCACACGGGCGCGGCGGTGATTGCCAGCATCCACGCCTCCTCGCGCGCGGAGCTGCTGCGCCGCCCGCAGGCCGCGGCCCTGCTCTCCGCCGGGGCCTTCGAGACGGTGGCCCTCCTCGGCTCGCGCGGCGCGCCCGGCGAGGTGCTCGACTGGGGAAGGGCGGGTGATTGGCTTGCTGAAGCTGGCGGGAATGCTGCTGCTCACGGCGGCGGGGGCCCTTGCCGGGCTGCGGGCGTCGCTTGAGCTGGCGCGGCGGGAGCGGCAGCTCGAGCAGTTTCTGCGCTTCGTGCAGAGCGCGGAGACGGAGGTGCTGTATTCCGCCGCCCCGGTGGCGGAGGTGGTGGAGCGCCACGGCGGCTCGCTGCCCTTTCTGCGCCGCTGCGCCGCCCTCTGCGCGGCGGGAGAGGAGTTCCCCCGCGCCTGGGAGCGGGCGGTGCGCGAGACGGCGCTCGCCGGCAGGGACGACACGGCGCTTTTTCTGCGCTTCGGCGAGGGCTTCGGCGCCACGGACGCCGAGGGCCAGGCGGCCCACTGCCGCCTGACGCTGCAGCTGACGGAGCAGCGCCTGCGCGAGGCGAGGGAGGCGAGACGGCAGAAGGGAAGGCTCTTCCGCGTGCTCGGGCTGCTCGGCGGCCTGGCGGCGGCCCTTCTCCTCTGCTAGAGCGCCGCGCCGTTCGCGCCCGGCGGCTCAGGCGGCGCTTCGCGCCAACATTTCACCGCGCTATTTTCGGCGCCGCCGCACAATTCGCGCCTCGGGGCTCGGGCGGTGCTGCCTTTCCAAAAACGCGCGCCGATCCGGCAGGGCCTGCCCGCGCTTTTTGGATCCTCTCAGATCAAATTCTGGAACGCAGCGCCGCCCGGAATGACGCGGTGTTGACCTGAAAAGGAAGGGAAGAGAAGCATGAATGTGGATTTGATTTTTCGCATTGCGGCCATCGGCATCCTGGTGGCGGTGCTCAACCAGCTGCTCATCCGCTCCGGGCGGGAGGAGCAGGCCATGATGACGACGCTGGCCGGCCTGATTGTGGTGCTGATGATGGTGGTGCAGGAGATCGACGCCCTCTTTCAGTCGATCAAGTCCATATTCGGGTTGTGAGACGGCCATGAGAAAGGAAGCGCGCCATGATCGATCTGCTGGCGATTGCCGGAGCGGCCGTGACAGCGGCCGTGCTCGCCGTCACCCTGCGGCGCTACCACGCGGAATACGGCATGCTGCTCTCCATTTTGGCGGGCGTGTGCATTCTGGCGATGCTGCTGCAGGCCCTGCCGGCCGTGATGAGCCAAATCAGCTCGCTGCTGCGGGCCGCCTCCCTGCCGGAGGAGTACGCCCTCATCCTCTTCAAGGCGCTGGGGCTGTGCTGGCTGGCGCAGTTTGCGGCCGATTCCTGCCGCGACGCCGGAGAGGGCGCTTTGGCCTCGAAGGTGGAGCTGGCCGGGAAGACGGCGGTGCTGCTCACCGTTTTGCCGCTGTTTTCCGCCGTGGGGGAGCTGGCCCTCGGCCTGGCCGGCGGCGGCTGACCGCCCTGCTGTGCGCCCTGCTCTGCCTTGCGGCCTGCGCTTATCCGGCCCCCGCCTTTGCGCAGGGGGAGGACGGCGCGTTTTCCGAGCTCTACGGCGAGCTCTATGGCGAGACGGGGGCCGGAGAGCTTTCCTGGCAGCTGCCGGAGGAGACGCGGCGCTCGCTCTCCGCCCTCGGCGTGGAGGGCCCGGACTGGGAGAGCCTGACCGCCCTCTCGCCGGAGGCTCTCTTCTCCCTGGCGGGGGAGACGGCGGCCGCGGCCTCCGCGGATCCGCTGCGGGCAGGGGGCTGCGTGCTCGCGGTGCTGCTGCTGTGCGCCCTCGTGGGCGGGGTGAAGCTGACCTTCGGCTCGCAGAGCCTGAGCCAGGCCTCCGGGCTGGCCGGGGCGCTGTGCGTCGCGGCGGTGATTGTCCGCCCGGTGACGGCCTGCGTGGAGCGCGCCGCCGACGTCGTGCAGGCCGCGGCGGGCTTCCAGCTGGCCTGCGTGCCGGTGCTCGGCGGGCTGGTGCTGGCCGGGGGCGAGCCCGCCAGGGCCCTCTCCTATGAAACGCTGACGGCGCTCGCCGCCAACGCCGTCTCGCTGGTGGCCTCGCACGTGCTCGTGCCGCTGCTCGGCTGCTTCCTCGCGCTCTCCCTCGTCTCCGCCGTGAGCCCGGCGGTGCGCGTGGGCGGGCTGTGCGATTTCGTGTGCCGGGCCGTCAAGTGGCTGCTGGGGCTGTGCATGACGCTCTTCACCGGGCTGCTCACCGTGCACAGCATCGTCACCGCCTCCGCCGATTCCGCCGCCTCGCGGGCGGTCAAGTTCGCCGTGAGCAGCTTTGTCCCCGTGGTGGGCGGGGCCCTGGGCGACGCCCTGCGCACCGTGGGCGGGTGCGTTTCCGTGCTCAAGTCCGGCGTGGCGGCCTTCGTGCTGCTGGCGGAGGGCGTGCTCTTTTTGCCCGTGGTGCTGCAGTGCGTGTGCTGGCAGCTCGCCCTGCTCTTCTGCGCGGCGGCGGGCGAGGCGCTCGGCCAGGGGGAGCTCTGCGGCCTGCTCTCCGCCGCGGGCCGGGCGGTGGGCCTTTTGCTGGCCATTCTGCTGTGCTGCGCCCTTCTGATGACCGTCACGAGCGTGGCGCTGATTCTGGTGGGGGGCGGCGCCTCGTGAGCGCGGCGCGAAGGGCCGCTTTTCGAAAACGCAACGGAAGGGGGGAGGCTTCATGAGCGCGGCGCAGCAGTGGACGGCGGGGATCTGCCTGGCGGTGCTCGGCGTTTCGCTTCTGCAGCACCTGCTGCCGGAGGGGGCCATGCGGCGCATGGGGGAGCTCGCGGCGGGGCTGTTTTTCCTCTGCGCCGTCCTTCTTCCCCTGGCGGGGGCCGTGCCGGATTTGCCGCGGCTTTTCTCCGCCCTGCCGCAGGCGGAGCAGGGGGAGCCGGTGGAGCAGGCCGTACAGGAGCAGCGCGGGCGCGCCGTGCGCGAAAGCCTGACCTCGCTGATAACGGCGGAGCTGAGCCGGGAGGGTATCCCCGCCGCCGCGGTGCAGGTGGACGTGAATACACAGGAGGACGGCAGCATAAGTATTACCAACATCACGGTGACGCTCCCGGCGGCCAGCGCCGGGGAGTGCGAACGCGCCGGCAGCGTTCTCTCCGCGGTGCTGGGTCTCGAGGCGGAGGTGAAGACGGATGCCGGATAGGAAAAAAGAGGCAGGACAAACGGAAGGGGGGACCTTGCTTGAACGGCTGGCGGAGCATCCCGCCGCGCGCCGGTGGATCGTCCTCGGCGGGCTCGCGGGCATCGCCCTGATCGCTCTCTCCGGCCTGCTCCCGGCGGGGGGCGGCCAGGAGCAGAGCGCTCCCGCCGGGGAGGATTTGCCTGTCTCCGCGCAGGCGTATGCGGACGGGCTCGAGGAGCGGCTCGCGCGGCTCATCTCCTCGATGGAGGGGGCCGGGGAGGCGCAGGTGCTCGTCACGCTCGACAGAAGCGCCGAGCAGGTGTACGCCACCGAGGAGCGCAGCGCGCAGAAGACGGACGGCGAGGGCGCGGACGGCGAATCGCAGACGACCTACTTCTCCGTGCGCGCCTCAGACGGGGCGGAGCAGGCCCTCCCGCTCACCGAGCTGCAGCCCGTCATCCGCGGCGTGGTGGTGGTCTGCCCCGGCGGGGGCAGCGCGGCGGTGGCGGAGCGCATCACACAGGCCGTGACGACGGCGCTCGATATTTCCTCCGCGCGCGTGTGCGTGGTGGAGTCGAAATCACAGAAGGAAACAGGAGGATGAAGCGGTATGGCATTTGGAAAGCGGCAGCTCGTCTTGGCGGCTCTGGTGGTGGCCCTGGGGGCGGCGGTCTATCTGAACTGGCAGTTTTCGGGGGAGAACCCGCTCGTGGCGGCGGGCACGGACGCCTCGGAGAAGACGGTGGGCGAGGCCCAGCTCGTCAATGCGTCGGCCCTGAGCTCCGCGCAGCCGTCCTCCGGCGCGTCCGGCCCGCAGGAGGCCGGGAGCGGCGCGGCGGAGAGCGGCGGCGAGGCGCAGGGGAAGACGGCAGAGGAGTATTTCTCTGAGACGCGCCTGTCGCGCCAGCAGTCGCGCGACGAGGCGGTGGAGCTCCTCGAGGACGTGCTCGAGGACGCGGGGGCCAGCGAGGAGGCCAAGAAGGAGGCTGTCGCCCAGGCCGCCGTCATCGCCCAGCAGGTGCTGCAGGAGAACAACATCGAGAACCTTGTGAAGGCCAAGGGCTTCACAGACTGCGTGGCCTTCCTGCAGAACGGGGAGTGCACCGTGGTGGTGCAGACGGCCGAGTCGAACCAGAGCAACGCCATCGTCATCAAGGACATCGTGGCCGGGCAGTCCGGCGTGAGCTACGACAAAATCAAGATCGTCGAGCTCCGCTGAGCGCCCCGTGCGCCGGACAGCCGAAAAATCCGGCGCGGCGGCCCCCGCTTTTGGGAAGAAATCATCGTTGCAAGAGAGAAAGCGTCATGGTATAATGAAGGGCGTGGAAGCTTGACAATCTGAATCCCCGCCCGCGGCGCGCCCATTTTGCCTGTCAACGCCCTCCACCGACGTGGGGGGCGTTTTTTCGCGCGCGGGGAAGAAGCTTGCGGGCGCGCCGGGATAAAAAGACAGAGAATTGGGAAACACAGGAGGCGGGGGGACAGGCCCGCCGCTTCCGGAACGGAGGAACGCATGAAACGAAGTCAGGCCAGGCAGCAGGCCTTTGTGCTGGTGTTCGAGCAGAGCTTCAGCCGCGACGCGATGGAGCAGGTGATCGACGTGGCCGAGGCCGTGATGGAAAAGCCCGTGGACGAGTTTGCCGGGCGCATGGCGCTCGGGGTGGAGGCCAACCTCGCCGCCATCGACGAGCGGATCGAGAAAAACAGCCGCGGCTGGAGGCTCAGCCGCCTCTCGCGCGTCTCGCTGGCGGTGCTGCGCCTGGCGATCTACGAGCTGCTCTTCGAGAAGGAGACGCCGGTCGGCGTCGTCATCAACGAGGCGGTGGAGCTGGCGAAGAAATACGGCGGGGAGGACGACGCCCCCTTCGTCAACGGCGTGCTGGGGGCCGTGGCCCGCGCGTGCGCGCCGGGGCAGCCCGCCCCGGAAGCGGGGGAGGACCATGCGTAGGATCCTCGGCCTGGACACGAGCAACTACACCACCTCCTGCGCCCTGTGGGAGGACGGGCAGGTGCTCCAGCAGAAGAAGCTGCTGCCCGTGAAGGAGGGCCAGCTCGGCCTGCGCCAGAGCGACGCCGTCTTCCACCACACGCAGCAGCTGCCCGCCCTGCTCGAGGCGCTGTTTCGCTCGTCTCCGGGGCCGGTGCACGCCGTGGGGGTCTCGGCCCGCCCCCGCTCGCAGCAGGGCTCCTACATGCCGTGCTTCACGGTGGGCCACGGCGCGGCAAGGTCGCTGGCGGCCGCCCTCGGCGTGCCGTGCCGCGCCTTCTCCCACCAGGAGGGGCACATCGCCGCCGCCCTCTATTCCGCGGGAAGGCTCGCGCTGCTGCGCGAGAGGTTCCTGGCCTTTCACGTCTCCGGCGGCACCACAGAGGCGGTGCTCGTCTCCCCGGGGGAGGACGGGGGCCTGTCCGTGCGGCTGCTGGCCTCCTCCCTCGACCTGAAGGCCGGGCAGGCGATCGACCGCGTGGGCGTTCTGCTGGGCCTGCCCTTTCCGGCCGGCCCGGCGCTCGAGCGGCTGGCCGCGGCTTCGTCTGCCGCGTTTCGCGTGCGCCCCTCGATGAAGGGGGCCGACTGCTCGCTCTCCGGCGTGCAGAACCGGTGCGAGGCCATGGTGCGGCGGGGCGAGCCGCCGCAGGACGTGGCGCGCTTCTGCCTGCTCTCCGTCTGCGCCGCCCTCGAGGGGATGGCGGACGCCCTGCTCGCGGAGCACGGAAGGCTGCCGCTGCTCTTTGCGGGCGGGGTGATGAGCAACGCCCTGCTCAAGGAGCGGCTTTCGGCCAGGTATGAGGCTCTCTTCGCCGCCCCGGCCTTCTCGGCCGACAACGCGGCGGGGGCGGCGGTGCTGGCCGCCCTGCGGGAGGGAGGGGACGCCGGATGACGGACGCCGTGCGCACGCCCCTCACCGTCACCCAGCTGACCACCTATCTGAAAATGAAGCTCGAGGAGGACCCGCGCCTCTCCGGGGTGCTGGTGGCGGGGGAGATCTCCAATTTCACGAACCACTATCGATCGGGCCACCTCTATTTTTCGCTCAAGGACGAGCGCTCCGTGCTGCGGTGCGTGATGTTCGCCCGCAGCGCCTCGCGGCTGCGCTTTGCCCCGCAGGACGGGCTGCGCGTGCTCGCCCGCGGCAGAATCAGCCTCTATGAGGCCTCCGGCCAGGTGCAGCTCTATGTCGACGAGCTGCAGCCGGACGGGCTGGGCGCGCTGAGCCTGGCCTTCGAGCAGCTCAGGGAGAAGCTGCGCCGCGAGGGCCTCTTCGACGCGGCGCGCAAGCGGCCCCTGCCGCGCTTCCCGGCGCGGGTGGGCGTTATCACCTCGCCCACGGGGGCGGCGCTGCACGATATGCTCACGATTCTGGCCCGGCGCTGGCCGCTGGCGGAGGTGGTGTTCTGCCCGGTGCAGGTGCAGGGGGAGGCCGCCGCTCCCCAGCTGGTGCGGGCGCTGCGCCGCATGAACGAGC
>CALWRP010000025.1 GCA_944383955.1 uncultured Clostridia bacterium | reverse complement strand
GGCGCCGGTGGAGCCGCCGGCCCGACCCGTCGCACTTCAGCCGCCGGCGCGACAGGCCCCACCGGACCCCAGGGCGGCGCGGGCCTGCCCGGCACCCCGGGCCTCCCAGGCGCGGATGGGGCCACCGGGCCCACAGGCCCCACCGGAGCCACCGGCGCGACCGGGCCGGCCGGACCCCAGGGCGTCGCGGGCCTGCCCGGCACCCAGGGCCTCCCAGGCGCGGACGGAGCCACCGGGCCCACAGGCCCCACCGGAGCCACCGGCGCGACAGGCCCCACCGGCCCGCAGGGGGAAATGGGCCTCCCCGGCGCGCAGGGCGACACCGGCCCCACCGGGGCCACCGGCACGGCTCCCGCCGACGTGTTCGCCTCCTTCGGCAATTACCTCGGACGGTTCGCGGTCAACCAGCCGATCCCTCTCTATCCCGGCATCACCGACCCCACAGGCAGCATCACGCTTTCCTCCGATGCGCAGAGCGTCACGCTCGCGCCGGGAACGTATCTCGTCTCCTACAGCGTCTCGGTCGTATTCTCCTCCCCGAACTATATGCAGGTCACGCCCACCTACAACGGCAGCCCCAACCTCGGCGTGGGCGTCTATTTCGCCACGGCTGCCAACGGCTCCAGCGCCTGCGGCTCCGCCTCCTTCTTCGTCGTCGCCCCCTCCGGCACCACCTTCTCCCTCTACTACAGCGGCACCGCCGAGGGCCGCGACGGCCAGCTGACGCTGACTTTTTTGAAAATGAATTGACCGCAGCGGCTGTGCCGCTGCGGTCGTTCGAAGCGTGGGGGAAAAGGTGGAAAGCTGTTCGGGGATGGGGTGCGGTTGTTTGGCTGGAACCGGAGAGCGGTTTTCAGCCTGCTGGGGAGGGGCTGCGGCTGCTTGGCTGCATCCGGGGGAGCGGTTTTCAGCCTGTTTAGAGGGCTGCGTGCGGGAAAGCTCCGGCGTGCGCCGCCGTCCGGAAAAAGACGCTTCGCTGTTTTTCCTGGCTTTTTTTGGTGCTTCGCAAGCTATTTAAGGGGGCTCTGCCCCCTTAACCCCTGCAAGCCTTTTGAAAAAGGCTTGAGCGAAAACTTCACGTTTTGCCCTTTGGCAGCTCTGCTCTTTACTTGCCCCGCAGCGAACGAAAAAACCCCCGCAGCAGCTCCGCCGATTCCTCCGCCAGCACGCCGCAGGTCACCGCGGGATGATGGTTGTACGGCAGCGCAAACAGATCCACCACCGACCCGCACGATCCCGCCTTCGGGTCGCTTGCGCCGAAGACAAGCCGCGGAAGCCGCGCGTTGATGATCGCCCCCGCACACATCGGGCATGGCTCGAGCGTCACGTAGAGCGTGCATTGCCACAGCCGCCAGCCCCCCAGCGTCCGGCAGGCCCCGGCAATGGCCTCCAGCTCCGCGTGGGCGAGCGCCGTCTTCCCCCGCTCCCGGCGGTTGCGGCCCCGGCCCACAATCTCGCCGCCGCGCACCACAACGGCGCCCACGGGCACCTCCCCCTCGGCGGCCGCCTCCTGCGCCAGACGCAGCGCCTCGCGCATGAAGCGCTCGTCCGTTTCCCTGTCCGCCTCCTGCGCGGGCTGCGGCAGGCCCTGCTTTCCAGGGCAGGCTCGCCCCGCCCCGGAGAAAGCCGCGCGCTCCTCGCTCCCCATCACTGCACCAGGAAGAGGACGCAGGAGAACACAGTGTAGGCCAGAAAGACGAGAACGCCCGGGTTGAGGAAGAGCGCCTGCACCTTCTCGGAGCCGTCCAGCAGCGTCCTCGGCGGGGAAAGACGGAAGAACGCGCCCCGCGTGCCCGCCAGCAGATAGACGAACGACAGCCCGCCCAGCGCCCAGAGCACAAACGGGAACACCGCAGCGTAGCTCTCCGCCGCCTGCGCGCCGAAGGACGCCTCGAGCAGCAGGTACACGCAGGAGAGCAGGTTGTTGATGAAGTGAATCGCCACCGTGATCCACAGGTTCCCCGTGCGCACAATGAGGTACGCGAAGAGCAGGCCCAGCGGGAAGGCGAAGATGATCTGCGAGACGTTCCCGTGCATCAGGGCGAACAGCAGCGCCGAGGTCACGATGGCAAAGCCGGTGCCGAAGCGCATCAGCGCGCGCAGAATCACGCCGCGGAAGAGGAATTCCTCCACCAGCGCGGGCACCACGCACACAGCCACCACAAACAGCGTCCCCGCCAGAGGGGAGGCGTCCACGGCGTAGCCCGGCGTGGTGCCGCTCAGGCCAATCGATTCGAGCAGCACGGCCACGATGTTCGCCGGGTAGTTCGCCAGGTTGCACGCCGCCGCGCCGAAGAATACGGCGGCAACAGCCGTCAGCACGCCCGTTTTCTGCATCGGCAGGGCCGCGTTGAGCGGCATGCGCAGCGCGCGGGAGAGCAGCAGGGCCGGCAGCGCAAAGCCCGCCGTGTAGGCGAACGTCACCTCAAAGTAGTATCCGGCGCTGTTGTCCGCCGCGGGGAGAATCAAATAGCACATCGTGTAAAAAATTTGCATCAGAACCAGCGCGGCAAGCGTCGCCCAGCCCGCCCAGGAGCAGCGGCGGCGCAGCAGCTTTTTTTCACGCTCGCGCGTCTCGCGGAGCTCGTTCAGGTAGGGATTGGGCGGCAGCGGGCGCGGCGGAATGACAGCCGTGCCGAAAATGCTCTGCACCTCGGAAAAGCCGGGCGCGCCGGTCTGGTTTGGCTGGGTGGAATACGGATACATGGTGGAGGAATCCCCCTTTCGTCTGGTTCGTCTCAGAGCCCGCTGGCGGGCATTGTGTCCATTTTATCACAAATCGACACGGGCGTAAACAAGAGCCGCCAAGAATTTACAGACCCGTCATCTTCCGATTGTAAATTTATTATGACAAAGGCTGGATCGCAAAAAGGAATTACGTTATAATAAAAAAACAGGCGCTCGCGCCGGAAATACACACCCCGGGAACGGGGAAGGATTGAGGAAATGCGATGAGAAAACGAATGGCGTCCCTGCTGTGCGCTCTGCTGCTCGTGATTGGCTGCGCCGTGCCGGCCCTGGCAGCGGGGCAGACGTACACCGTTGAGGAAATGGATCTGACGATCGACATGCCGGAGGATTTTTACGTCTTCGATCAGGAGGATTTCAACGTGCTGAGCCCGAACGAGGATCTCGGGGCGGCCGGCTTCAAGGATCCCCAGGAGCAGCTCGAGCTGATGCAGGAGTACGGCATCTATCTGACGGCCGTCTCCCCGGATCTGAACCTGACGATCAACCTGGCAAAGAAGGAATCGACCACCACGCAGAGCGTGTACGACCTCACCCTCCTCTCCGACGAGGAGTTTGAAGACTTCCTCGACACCATGCGCGGCGAGGACGGCGACACCTCCCCCGAGATTGAGGCCTACGAGGTGGCGCGCTACGACGATCAGCCCGAGCGCCCCTTCTTCACCATCCGCATGAAGATGAACAGCGAGCAGTACGGCGTGAAGGACGAGCTGTGCTATGTCACGGTCGTCAACGGCTTCTCCATCACGGTGGACGGCATCGCCGACGGCGACATGACGCAGGAGCAGAAGGAGCTGCTGCAGCAGATCGCAGACAGCGTGCACATCACGCAGATCATCGAGCAGGAGCCGTTCGAGCTCAACGCGGGCACGCTCTTCTCCCTGCTCTTCCCGCTGGTGCTGATCGTGCTGCTGGTCGCCCTGGGCGTGGGCATGAAGATCCGCGGCGGCCATGCGATGAAGCAGCGCCGCGCGCTCGCTGACCGCATGTCCGAATACCGCCGCGAGCAGAAGCGCCTCGAGGAGGAGGCCGAGGCAGCCGGCAAGCCGCTCGAGGAGCCGGAGACCCTCTTCCGCAACCGCACGGTTTATAATGAGGAGGTCGCGCACGATTTCGTGCAGTTCCATTTCCTGCGCCGCAAGCTCGGGGTGATGATCGGGTACGCCCTCTTCGCCCTCTTCATGGCAGCCTCCGCCTTCCTGCTGGCCGACGCGGAGTGGTATATGCGTCTGATCCTCTTCGGCGTGGCCGTCTTCCTGGTGGTGTGGATGTGCCTGATGCCGGGCAAGCTGTACAACAACGTGCTCGCCACGTTCAAAAAGGTGAAGAACAAGCAGAACGAGTACACCTTCCGCGCGGACGACTTCCGCATCGCGGGCGTGCAGTCCGCCTCCGTCTTCCCCTATTTCCAGATCACCCGGGCCTACGAGTCGAAGAAATACTTCTATCTCTATTTCGGCGAGGAGCAGGCGTACTACATCGCGAAGGACGGCTTCACGGTGGGAGACGCCGACGGCTTCCGCGCATTCCTGAAGGACAAGCTCGGCAAGAGCTTCCACTGAGCATACGCAGCCGCGGGCCGCGCGCGGGAGGGATCCCATTCCTTCCGCGGCGGCCCTTTGGCTATCACGGGCCCTCCCGCGCGGGAGGGCCGGAGGAGAACGGAACATATGGCTGAAAACAGCGAGAAAAAGGAAAACAGTCTGGCCGAGAAGGCCGCCGGGGAGATCCTCTCCCTCATCACCATCGAGAAGGCGTTCCGGCCCGGCGATCGCCTGCCGGGCGAGATCGAGCTCGCGGCCCGCCTCGGCGTGAGCCGCACCACCCTGCGCGAGGGCATCCGCCTGCTCTCGTCCCGCCATGTGCTGGAGGTGCGCCGCGGCCTGGGCACCTTCGTCGCGCGGCGCGGCGACCACGAGCGCCCGCTCGACCACCGCGAGCTGCTGCGCACGCCGGTCGATCTGCGCTCCGTCTACGAGCTGCGCCTGATGGTGGAGCCGCAGACGGCCTACTACGCCGCCCGCCGCGCCACAGACAGCGAGCTCGAGCGCATCCTCTTCTACGGCGAGCGCGAGGAGAAGGAGATCGAGGAGGGAAGGGACCGCACGGAGTCGGAGCGCGCCTTCCACAAGTCGATCGCCATGGCGGCGCACAACGAGTTTGTGGAGCGGCTGCTGCCCGTCATCTACGAGGCCATCGATTCCGGCGTGCGCCTTTCGGACGAATACGAGGGTGTGGTGCGCGATACCCGCGCCGACCACCGCATGCTGATGAACGCGCTGGCCGCCCGAGACGCCCTCTCCGCCCGCGCGGCGATGGAGCTGCACATCCTGCACGCCATGCGCGGCTTCGGCCTGCAGGCCGATTGAGAACCCGCACGCCAACGCTCCGCCTCACACGGGCAGAAGGCTGAAAAATGATGGAAAAAGCACAAAAAGTTTACGAATCCTTCTCCATTTACCGCAAAAATCGAGTATAATGAAGAGAGAATATGCCGGAGAGCGGGAGACGTGCGCCCTCCGGCGAAGGGGGAGGCATCGCCATGGCGCCGCGCAGAGGGGGCAAGCCCCGCAGCATGGAGGTCGATATCCACGGCATGACGCAGGAACAGGCCAAAAAGCGGCTCGAGGAGCTGCTCACCCGCGCCGGCCCCTCGCTCGAGGAGCTTGTCGTGATCCACGGCCACCACGGCGGCACCGCCCTGCGCGACATGGTGCGCGAGCGGCTGCACCACCGGCGCATCGCGGCGAAGCTCCTCTCGCTCAATCCGGGCGTGACGCGGATCATCCTGAAGAAGTGAGGCGAAGGTCGTGTCGTTCGTTGAGTTTAAAAACGTGACGAAATATTACCAGATGGGCGAGCAGAAGATCGCGGCGGCCGACGGCGTCGACTTCGTGATTGAGAAGGGCGAGTTCGCCGTCATCGTCGGCCCCAGCGGAGCGGGCAAGACGACGGTGCTCAACATGCTCGGCGGCATGGACGCCTGCTCCGGGGGCGAAATCTGGCTCGACGGCAATCTCGTCAGCTCCTACAACCGCAGGCAGCTCACCGAGTACCGCCGCTACGACGTCGGCTTCGTCTTCCAGTTCTACAACCTGGTGCAGAACCTGACGGCGCTCGAGAACGTGGAGCTGGCCTCCGAGATCTGCCGCGACCCCCTCGACGCGAGGGAGGTGCTGCGCGAGGTGGGCCTCGAGCACCGCATCGCCAACTTCCCCGCCCAGCTCTCCGGCGGCGAGCAGCAGCGCGTGGCCATCGCCCGCGCCCTGGCCAAGAACCCCAAGCTCCTGCTCTGCGACGAGCCCACGGGCGCCCTCGACTACAAAACAGGCAAGGCGATTCTCTGCCTTTTGCAGGACACCTGCCGCACGACGGGCCGCACCGTCGTCGTCATCACGCACAACCTGGCCTTCACGGCCATTGCCGACCGCGTAATTCACATCCGCAGCGGGAAGGTGATGAAGATGGAAACAAACCCCTCTCCCGTCTCGGCGGAAACGATCGAATGGTAAAGCGCCCGCCGGCGCTTTTTGCCGGAATGCCGGGCAGACGGCGGAATCCCGGCGTCCCTTCCAGCAGGAGGGAATCTCATGCGCATCAAGGCGTTTCACAAGGATATCCTGCGCGCTATCACGCACTCGTGGAGCAGGTTTCTCGCGCTGTTCGTCATTGTGGCGCTCGGCGCGGGCTTCTACAGCGGCCTGCGCACCACGGCCCCGAACATGCGCGCCACGGCGGATGCCTATTTTGACGGCACCCGCTTCATGGACGTGCGCCTTGTGAGCACCTTCGGCTTCACGCAGGAGGATATCGAGGCCGTCCGCGCCGCGGAGGGCGTGGCGGATGTGATGCCCGGCTACAGCGCCGATCTGCTGGTGCGCATGGGCGAGAAGGACGTGGTGGCGCGCCTGCACGCCCTTCCCTCCGACTATGCCGAAGGCAAAGACAGCTACCTCAACCGCCCCACGCTCGTGGAGGGCCGCATGCCGGAGCAGGCCGGCGAGTGCGTGGTGAGCGAGGGCGGCGTGGACGACACCACCGGCCTCTCGATCGGCGACGTCATCGTCGTCGAGGACACGGAGGGCGACCTCGACGAGACGCTGGCGCGGGCGGAGTTCACCGTGGTGGGCTTCGTGCGGTCGTCGTACTATCTCTCGATGTCCCTTGGCACGAGCACCGTGGGCTCCGGCACGCTCAACCGCTATGTGTATATCCTCGAGGAGGATTTCACCCAGGAATACTACACCGACCTCGTGCTCACCGTTGAGGGGGCCGCGGAGCTCAACACCTTCAGCGACGCCTACGATCAGCTGGTGGATCCCATTGTCGGCAGCCTGGAGGATCTGGCCGATGTGCGCGCCGAAATCCGCTACGGCGAGATCCGCGACGAGGCCGAGGAGACGCTGGCCGACGCGGAGGAAACGTACTACGAGGAGAAGGAGAAGGCCGAGCAGGAGCTTCTCGACGCGGAGCAGGAGCTCCTCGACGGCGAACAGGAGCTCGCAGACGCGGAGCAGGAGCTCACGGACGGCGACCGGGAGCTCGCGGACGCGCAGCAGGAGCTGGACGAGGCCCGGGAAGAGGCAGAGCAGGAACTCGCAGACGCCTACGACGAGCTGATGGAGGCGCAGCAGGAAATTGAGGACGGCGAGCGGGAAATCGCCGAGAATGAGCGGAAATTGCGGGATGCCGCCGTCGAAATCGAGGAAAACAACGACCGGCTGAGGACCATCCAGAACGACTTTGACGCGGCTTATGCCAAATATCAGAGCGGCGTCGCGCAATATCAGGAGGGTGCAGCGCAGTATCAGGAGAACCTGGAGGGCTGGGAGCAGCTGTCCCAGCTCCAGCAGGGATACTGGATGGCGTACGCCGGCTATCAGGCGGCCGGATTGGAGGACACGGCCATCGCGCAGCAGCCGCTCAACCCCGCAGACCCTTCAGGCATGACCATGGGGACGGCCGCTCAGACCCTGACGGCCCAGCTGGGGAGCGCGGTGCAGGCAGAGCAGCAGGCAGCGCTTTCGGCGATGAAGCAGCAGCTGGACGATGCAAAGACCGAGCTGGATGAAAACCAGGCGTTGCTTGCTTCGACGGGGGATCAGCTTGCGGCGGCGAAACTGGAACTGGATAACGGCTGGTACAGCCTGAATACGGCGCGCGAGCAGTATC
>CALWRP010000024.1 GCA_944383955.1 uncultured Clostridia bacterium | reverse complement strand
CTGAAGCGCGGCGGGCGTCATGTCCCATTCGGTTTGCGGATAGCAGAAGGCGGAATCGTCCTGGCCGAAGCCGGAGACGGAGAGCCCCTGTGCCTCCTGCTCGCTGCAGGCGGTCAGGCACAGCAGCACGGCGAGGAGCAGGGCGCAGAGCCGGCCGGCAGAAGCGCGCCGGCGGCGGATGAGAGCAGCTTGCGTTTTCATCGGTTCCACTCCTGTCTTTCTGAAAGAATGGAGCGGACCGGGCGTGCCGGTCCGTTTTGATGCTTGCGGCAGGGCGGCGATCAGGCCACGGGAATCACCTCCGGGATGGTCTGAGAGAAAGGGAGCGCCCGCGGGCCTCCCATTTGATTTCCAGCATTTTACCGTTCTCCCAATTCCATCATACTATATAGCGGGTCACAGCGCAAGCTTTTTTCGCAAAATTTATAATTTCTAAAGGATAATATACAGATTTATGCTCCTTGTCCACAAAAAACACGCCGCGAGAGCCGCGCCTCACGCAGGCCGGCGTCCTCTCTCGCGGAAACCGCCCGCGGCGGCCGGAAATGCTTTCCCGCGGGCGTGCTACGCCTGCCTCAGCCTTTCCCGGATCCAGCGCTCCGCCTTCTCCGCGGCCTGGGCGGGCGAGAGGCGGGTGGTGTCGAGAAGGGTGACGGCGGGCTCGCAGGAGGGGCCGTTTTCGCGCAGCCAGCGGTTGAAGCGCATCGAGCTCTCCACCCACGCCTCGTCCGTGACGTGCCGCCCCTCGCGGATGCGCCGCTCCATCTCGGCGTCCTCGCACACGGCGGCGAGGTAGTGCAGCTCGATGAAGAGGGCGCGCTCCGGCAGCGGCTCGAGCTGCTCCGGGGTCACGCAGCCGCACAGCACCACCGGCAGGCCGATCTGCGAGACGTTCGAGCAGATCCGCAGCCAGGTCTGGCGAAATTCGCGGTACTGATTTTCCGGGGTGTCGAATTCCCTGCGCCAGATGAGATCGCTCTCGAGCACGAGATAATCCCGCTCCCGGCGGAACAGCTCCTCGCACAGCGTCGTCTTGCCGACGCAGGAGGCCCCGCTGACGAGGAAAAGCGGCAGCTTTTTGGTGGGGGTCACGGCGAATTCCTCCTTTGCCTTGCCCAGCGCGGACCGGCGCGCCGCGGGAAGGCGTCGTTTTCCTCACTATAGCACGCGCGTCCCGCCGCGTCAACGCGATCGGCTCATTCCGCGCTGGACACGGGGCGAAGCGCGGTGGTACAATAAGGGAAAGACTGCTTCGCCCCCGCGCGGACAGAACACAGCGGAAAGGAAGATGGCCCCATGCGCTTCCCTCTCACCAGAGACGGCTACCTCACCAAATTCCTCATCGCGGGCCGGGTGGACTCCGAGCTGCGCGACGACAGCCGCGACAACAACCAGCTGCGCTATGAAAGACACCTGCGCGGCGTGGCGGCCCTGCACGCGCCGCTCGACGCCTCGGCCCCGGTGCGTCTGGGCGGCGCCAGCCAGCTCGGCGCGCCGTGGCGCTACTATTACTCCTACGGCAACCTCTTCGTCGACTGCTCCGATTTCTACCTCAACCCGGTGCGCGTGGAGCTGCTGGCCGCCACGCGGCTGGAGGCGGCCCGCGATCTTCAGGTGCGTGCCCGCGTGTGGAGCTGCGACGCCCTCGACGTGTGGGTCAACGGCGCTCCCGCCGCCGCCATCGAAAAGCCGGTCTACAAGCCGATCCGCAGCGTGGACGCCATCCTTTCCCTGCGGGAGGGCCTCAACGATCTGCTGATCCGCCTGGAGACGCTCGGCGTGCGCGAAACGAGCGTTGCCTTTGCCCTCCAGCTGCTCGACCACCGCGGCGAGGTCAGCGTCGTTCTCCCGGACGAGGAGGGCGTGCGCCCCTGCGTGGAGGCCGATCGCCTGCTGGGCACGGCCTGCCTCTCCGGCTCCCTGCTCACCTTTGCCGCCCCGCTGCCGCAGGGCAGCCGCATCCGCTACGACACGGAGAACCCCGATTTCCGCCGCAGGGACGAGAGCGTGGTGGAGGAGGACGTCTCCGGCCTCGCCACAATTTCCCTGCGCGATTTCGCCGCCTTCTCGGTGGCCGTCCCCGCCGGGGATACGGTGCTGGTGCGCGAGTTCGAGCGCATCGGGCTGCGCGCGCCCGTCTTTCTCCATGCTGCGCCGGAAAAGAACCGGGAGGAGGTGCTGCGCCGCCTCGGAGCGGTGGCCTCGCTCACCCGCGGGGAAAACGACGGCTTCGCCCTCTACCCGATGCTCGCGCGCTATGCCCTCGGCCAGCGCCTGGAGAGCGATCTCGAGGAAATCCGCGTCACGCTGCGGCAGATCGACCGCCGCATGGACTGCGCCGACTTTATGACCTGCGGCCTGCTGCGCCTGATGAAGACATACGACCTCGGCGCGGAGCTGCTCGCCGCGATCCGCGAGACCATGCTCGGCTTCCGCTTCTGGATGAACGAGGAGGGCTTCGACGGCATGTGCTTCTGGAGTGAGAACCACTCGCTCATGTTCTTCGAGACGGCCTATTTCTTCGGCCGCGAGTACCCGGACGACGTCTTCGTCCGCTCCGGCAAAACGGGCCGCGAGCTCGCTGCCCACGCGCGGCAAAACATCGGCGAATGGCTCGACGACGTGCTCGGTACGGGCTTCGACGAGTTCAACAGCGGCACCTATGGGGCGATCACCCTCGCCGCGATGCTCAATCTCGTCGACTTCGCCGAGGAGGAGCTGGCGGAGAAGGCGTGGAAAGCCTGCGACAAGCTCCTGCGCATGGTGGCCGTCCACTGCTTCCGTGACGTGGTCGTCTCCCCGCAGGGCCGCATTTACCGCGACGTGCTCTACCCGCAGCGCCAGAGCCTGCAGGGTCTCGTGCAGTTCCTCGTGCCGCGCGCGCCCTACGTGTTCAACGAGTGGATTGCCGCCCTGGCGAAGACGCGGTACACGCCTCCCGCCGATTTCGAGGAGCTCATGGGCCGGACAGGCTGGCAGTCCTACGCGACCTCGAACGCGCGCGTTGATCTGTATAAGACGGCGGATTATATGCTCACCAGCGTGCAGTCGCCGCGCCGCGACGGCGTGACGCGCGCCTGGGAGCACCGCATGCAGCCCGGCGAGGAGGACACGTTCCGCTACACAAAGTCGCTCAACGAGTGCTTCCACGGCACCATGCAGTTTGAGCCCGGCGTGCGCGGCTACCAGCAGAACCTCTGGTATGCCTCCCTCGACCAGGACCTGACGGTTTTTTCCAACCATCCCGGCCAGAGCTGCGAGGCCAAGAGCGAGGTGCGCCCCGGCTACTGGTACGGCAACGGCGTGATGCCCGCCATGCGCCAGGAGAAGAACGTGCTCGCCCTGCTCTACCGCCTGCCGAAGGAGCACCCGATCCGCTTCATCCATCTGTTCTGGAACGAGGCCGGCTTCGACGAGACGGCCCGCGGCGGCGGGTGGGTCTTCGGCCGCCGGGGGAACGGCTATCTGGGCGTGTGGTGCAGCGAGCCGCTTGTCCCGCACGACGACAACCTCTTCGGCTGCGAGCTGCGCGCCTACGGCGCGGGCGCAGAGGACGGCGACGCGATCGGCCTTGTCTGCGTCTGCGGCTCGCAGGCGGAGGACGGCGGCTTCGCGGCCTTCCGCAGCCGCTGCCTCGGCGCGGCCCCCGCTTTAAACGGGCCGCAGGACGAGCTCTCCTGCGCCGGCTTCACCCTGCGCTATGAGGCGCGGGAAAACGACACCCAATGGGTAGACTGAAAGGAGACTGGATCATGTTTCGGAAAAATCAGGACTGCACCCCCACCCCCTGCGAGCCCGGCGTCACCCGCCGCGTGATGACGTACACGAAGGACGTCATGATGTGCGAGATCAGCTTCGAGACCGGGGCGCGCGGCAACGTGCACTCCCATCCCCACACGCAGGTGACGTACATCGCCGAGGGGAAATTTGATTTCACCATCGGCGGCGAGACGCGGACGGTGGAGAAGGGCGACAGCGTCCTCATGCCGCCGGACGCCGTGCACGGCGTCGTCTGTCTGGAGGCCGGAAAGCTGGTGGACGTCTTCACGCCGATGCGCGAGGACTTCGTGTAAGCGCCGCTCGGCGCGGCCGCCCCGCTGAGGCGGGACAAATCAACCGGAAAAGCCGGGCGCGGCCCGGAAGGGAGGAGACAATCATGCAGAAAAAAATGGACGAGCTGGTGGAGCGCCTGTGCGCGCAGGGCGAATATGTCGGCCTGAGCGTGCTGGTGATGCGCGGCGGAGAGCCGATCTACCGCAAGCTGTGCGGCTATGCGGACGCGGAGCGCGGCATTCCGATGGGGGAGAAGACCATCTTCCAGCTCTATTCAATGACAAAGCCGATCACTGCCGTGGCGGTGATGAAGCTGTGGGAGGACGGCCTCATCGATCTGATGGATCCCGTTTCGCGCTATCTGCCCGCCTTCACGGAGCAGAAGGTGTGGAGAAACGGGGCGCTCGAAGAGCGCGTGGGCGAGATTGAGCTGCACGACCTGCTCAACATGACCTCGGGGATTCCCTATCCCGGGGATCAGGCGGCCCCCTCGTTCAACCGGCTGTTCGAGGAGGCGGAGGCCGCCGCGGACGGTCCCGGCGCCCTGGGCACGGTGGAGCTCGCCAATCGCATCGGGCGCGAGCCGCTCTCCTTCCAGCCCGGGGAGCGGTGGATGTACGGCGCTTCCGCCGACGTGCTCGGCGCGGTGGTGGAGGTCGCGTCCGGCATGCGCTTCGGCGATTATCTGCGCCGCGAGCTCTTTGAGCCGCTCGGCATGGAGGACACGGGCTTCTTTGTGCCGGAGGAGAAGGCGCACCGGCTGGCGGTGATCCACCGCATTCTCCCGGACGGCACGCCCGTGCCCTACCGCGGAAATCACCTCGTCGTCTTCCCCGGCCGCGAGGAGCCCGCCTTCCAGTCCGGCGGCGCGGGGCTGTTCTCCACGGTGGACGATTACGCCGCGTTTCAGCAGATGCTCCTCGGCGAGGGAACCTACCGCGGCAGACGGATCCTGCACCCGTCCACGGTGCGCTTCCTGCGCACGGCCCAGCTCACCGATCGGCAGAAGGAAACCTTCGGCTGGCCCGCCCTGCGCGGCTACAGCTACGGCAACCTCATGCGCGTGCTCGAGAGCCCGGCGCTGCAATGCGTCACCGGCCCCGTCGGCGAGTTCGGCTGGGACGGCTGGACCTGCCCCTACATGGAGCTGCACCCCGATCAGCACGTCTCCATCCTCATGATGGCCTCCCAGATCGACCGCGAAATCACCTGCAGCCGCCGCATCCTTCGCAACTGCATCTACCGCAACCTTCTTTATTAAGTCGCGCACGCCTCGTCCCTCGGCCCTGCGGGCGGCAATTCGCGCACGCCTCGTCCCTCGGCCCTGCGGGCGGCAATTCGCGCACGCCGCGTTCCGCGGCGAGCCTCGGTGAAAGAAATCGACCTCCCTGCGGCCGGTACCGCAGGGAGGTCTTGCTATATGACCCGCGTTGCTGCTTATGCAAAAGAGGCGGCGTTATGTAGGAGTTTTTAGCTGCGATAAAATTGAGGGGAACAGTTCTCAGCCTGCTGTGGCCGAGGACATTTTGCGTTGGATTTCGCGGACGATGGCTTCGTATTTGGTGATGAGGGATCGGAGCTCGGGGGGGAAGGTTTGTTTGAACTGGTCGGTCTGGCT
>CALWRP010000023.1 GCA_944383955.1 uncultured Clostridia bacterium | reverse complement strand
CGTGTGCCACTGGCACACCGCGCCCCGCGCCCCGCCGGGTCTCCGCTCCCGCTCCGGTCGGCGCCCTGTTTGTGTGCCACCGGCACACGGCGCCCTTTGAAAAGGCGGGCGAAACTTTTGTGTTTTGCTCTTTGGAAGCTTTTTCAGAAAACAGTGACGGTGTAGGAGAACTCCTCCGACTGCCCGGCGGGCAGGGTGCGCATCCAGCGCTTGCCCGTGAACTCGTCGTTCTCGTCGGTGCGGGTGGCGCAGCCGCACCAGGGCTCGAGGGCGACGAAGGGGCCGTCGTTCTTCGCCGACCAAATGCCGAGCATCGGGAAGGAGGAGAACTCCATCGTCAGGCCGTGGCCCTCTTTGCCGCCGCACAGCCTCACCGTCTTCGAGGAAAGCCCCTCGAAGACGAGGGCGTCGCCGTAGAACAGCTCGTGGCTCAGGGGAATCGTCTTCTCCGCGTGCAGGCGCTCCGACATGTGGGAGGGATCGATCAGGCATTCGTCGAGGAGGATGGCGGGGCAGAAGGCCGTCTCCTCCCGCTCGAACTCGATCCGGTAGTCCTCAAAGCGCTCGCCCTCGCACAGCGGGATATTGAACGCCGGGTGGCCGCCGATGGCGTAGGGCATCGGCACGCCGCCGCGGTTGAACACGCGGTAGACGGTGGCGAGCGACGCGCCCCGGACGCGGTAGGTGATTTGCAGCTCGAAGTCGAAGGGATACTGCTTCTTCGTCAGCTCGTCGGCGCGCAGGGAGAACACCGCCTCGTCTGCCGTGTGCGAGAGCAGGGAAAACTCGCGGCGGCGGGCCAGGCCGTGCTGCGGCAGCTCATAGATGTGCCCGCCGATCACCGTGCGCCCCTTGCGCAGCGCGCCGACAATCGGGAAGAGCACGGGGGCGCAGCCGCCCCACCACTGCGGGTCGCGCTGCCACAAATACTCCCGGCCGTCCGCGCTTTTGAGGCTCTCAAGCTGCGCGCCGAGCCAGGCGATCTCCGCGCGGCACTGCTCCGAGCCGATTACAATCCGTTCCTTCATCTGGGCTCCTCCTTTTCTCTTGTTCCGATTCTCTCCGCCCGGCGGCGCTCCCACCGGTCTTCCGGCGGGCCGCCGCGGGCGCGGTCCTTCCCTTTCCCCTCTGCCGGAGCTCTCCGGCCAGGGCTTTACAGCTTTACAGCTCGCGCCGCCTCTTGGCCTTCTTGTAGACGACGATGCCGAGATAGAGCAGCAGGAAGCCTGCCAGCGTGAGCACCAGCGTCAGCGAATCGCCGGGGCCGCCCATCTTCACCTCGGCCCAGAGGGCGTCGAGCTGCAGGGACGTCTCCTGCGGCAGGTCGACGAAGACCTCCGCGTTGTCGATGACCTCCTGCGGCGGGTAATAGATGGGGTTGGAGGTGATCTCCTCCGGCAGGAGCTCTCTGGCCGCCGTCTCCGGCGTCGAGTAGCCGATATACTCCATGTTGGCCGCGGCGATCTCCGGGTCGCAGAGGAAGTTGATGTACGCCTCCGCCCCGCTCTTGTTGCGGCAGCCCTTGGGAATGCACATGGCGTCGACAAAGAAGTTGGTGCCCTGCTCCGTGGGGATGACGAAGCCGATGTCCTCGTTCGATTCCACGAGCACGGCGGCGTCGCCCGCGTAGTAGGGCGCGAGCCAGGCCTCGCCGCTCTCCATCTTGTCGAAGATCTGGTCCATCACATACATCTGCAGAAGCGGCTTCTGCTCCTTGAGGAGGACGGCGGCCTGGATCCACTCGTCCTCGTCCGTGGAGTTGAAGGAGAAGCCGAGGCGCTTCTGGGCGATGCCGAAGGCGTCGCGCGGGTTGTCGAACATGAGGATCTTCCCGGCATACTTCTCGTTCCAGAGGATGTCCCAGCTGTCGATCTCCTCGGTCACGTACTGCTTGTTGTAAAAGATGCCGACGAGGCCCCAGGTGTAGGGCACGGAATACTCGTTGGTGGGGTCGTAGCTCATGCCGCGGTATTCCTCGTCGATATACTCGAAGTTGGGGATGTTCGCGAAATCGAGCTTTTCGAGCATGCCCTCGTTGATCATGCGCGAGACCATGTAGTCTGAGGGGATGATGACGTCGTAGCTCGCGCCGCCGCTGACGAGCTTCGAGTAGAGCGACTCGTTGGTGTCGAAGGTGCTGTAGTCGACCTCGATGCCGGTGCGGCGGGTGAATTCGGCGTTGACGTCGAGGGAACCGTCGGTGCCGTCGGCGATATACTCGCCCCAGTTGTAGACGTAAATCTTCTCTCCCGTGAGGGGGACGGCCTCTCCGGTCTCCTCCGCCGCGAAGACGGGCGCGCCGAGACACGGCAGCAGGGCGGCGAGAAGGAGGGCCGCGAGCTTCGTTCTGCGTTTCATGCCTGCGCCTCCTGTTCCGCCTTCTTCCCCATCTTCCCCTGGCGCAGGTTGATGATGAGCAGCAGGGCGAGAATCACGGCGAAGAGCAGCGTGGAGAGGGCGTTGATCTCCGGGCTCACGCGCTTCTTCGTCATCGAATAGATGAAGACCGGCAGCGTCTGCGTGGTGCCGCTGCAGAAATAGCTGATGATGAAATCGTCGAGCGAGAGCGTGAAGGCCATCACCATGCCGGTGACGACGCCGGAGAGGATCTCCGGCAGCACCACCTTGAAGAAGGCGCGCCCCGGCGTGCAGCCGAGGTCCTGCGCCGCCTCGAAGAGGTGCGGATCCATCTGGCCGAGCTTCGGCAGGATGGAGAGAATCACATAGGGCAGGCAGAAGGTGATGTGCGCGAGGATGATGGAGCCGATGCCGAGCGTGACGCCGAACAGGTTGGCGACGAAGACCATCAGCAGCATCAGGGAGACACCCGTCACGATCTCCGGGTTGAGCATCGGCAGGTTCGTGATGTTCATCACCAGCTTTTTGCGCCACGACTTCATCGAGTGAATGCCCAGGGCCGCCACGGTGCCGAGGACGGTGGCCCCCACGGCGGCGCACACGGCGATGATGAGCGTGTTGCGCAGCGCCTCGAGCAGCATCCTGTCCTCGAAGAGCATCTCATACCAGCGCAGCGAAAAGCCCGACCAGACAGTGCGGCTCTTGGTGTCCGTGTCGTTGAAGGAGAAGACGACGAGCACCAGGATCGGCGCGTAGAGAAAGACGAAGATGAGCGCCATGTAGACGCGCGAGACAGCCTTTTTCACAGCAGCATCCCTCCTCCCTGCGACTCTCCGTCGTCGAATTCGTTCATGATTCCCATGCAGATGAGAATGAGCACCATCAGCACGAGGGAGATCGCCGAGCCGAGGTTCGGGTTGTAGGCCGTGCCGAGGAACTGCATGTCGATGAGGTCGCCGATCATCAGGTTCCCGCCGCCGCCGAGCATCTTCGAAATGATGAAGGTGCTCACCGAGGGCACGAAGACCATGGTGACGCCCGAAATCACGCCCGGCATGCTCAGCGGAAGGGTGACGCGCAGGAAGACGCGCCTGCCGTCCGCGCCGAGATCCTGCGCCGCCTCGACGACGGAGGGATCGAGCTTGCTCATCACCGAGTAGAGCGGCAGAATCATGAAGGGGATGTAGTCGTATACCATGCCGAGCACGACGGCGCCCTGGGTGTTGATCATGTGGAACGCGGGCAGGCCGAGGGACGTCAGGAAGCTGTTGATGAAGCCGCTGTCCTCGAGGAGCGTCATCCAGGCGTAGGTGCGCAGGAGGAAGTTCATCCACATGGGCAGCATGATGAGCATGATGAGCGCGCTCTGGCGCTTGACGCTGCTGTGGGCGATGATGTAGGCCACCGGGTAGCCGAGCAGCAGCGAGACGGCCGTGGAGATTGCGGCCAGCCAGATCGAGCGCAGGAACACGTTCGAATACTGGCCGACGCGGGCGATGTTCTCCAGCGTGAAGGCGCCGTTCGCGTCCGTGAAGGCGAAATAGGCCACCAGGAGCATCGGCACGATGATGAAGATTGCCATCCACACCAGATAGGGCGCGGAAACCGCTTTCGATTTCATGCCTCCTTCTCCGCCTCCTCCGCTGCCGCCAGATCCTCCTCCATCTCGTCGCTGAAGGTGCTGTAGTCGCCGAACATGCCGGAATAGGCAGACTTCTTCATGATGTGGATATCGTCCGGCTGCAGGCGCAGGCCGATGGACGCCCCCACCTCCTGGTAGTCGGTGGACTGGATCATCCATTTGAAGCCGCGCACGTCGACGATGATCTCGTAGTGCACGCCCTTGAAGGTCACGTTGGTGACGGTGCCGGTCAGGCAGTCGGCGGAGGGGGCGACCACGTCGATATCCTCCGGGCGGATGACGACGTCGACGCTCTCGTGCGGGGCGAAGCCGTCGTCGACGCAGCGGAATTTCCTGCCCGCGAACTCGCAGAGGAAATCCTCGTGCATCACGCCGTCGAGGATGTTGCTCTCGCCGATGAAATCGGCCACAAAGGCGTTCTGCGGCTCGTTGTAGATATCCTGCGGCGTGCCGATCTGCTGGATGACGCCCTTGTCCATGACGACGACGGTGTCGCTCATGGAGAGGCCCTCCTCCTGGTCGTGGGTGACGAAGACGAAGGTGATGCCCGTGGCCTGCTGGATCTTCTTGAGCTCCACCTGCATGTCCTTGCGCAGCTTGAGGTCGAGCGCGCCGAGGGGCTCGTCGAGGAGGAGCACCTTCGGGTCGTTCGCGAGGGCGCGGGCGATGGCCACGCGCTGCTGCTGGCCGCCGGAGAGCAGGTTGACGTTGCGGCGCTCGAAGCCGGAAAGGCTCACCATCTCCAGCATCTCGTGCACCGTTTTGCGGATCTCCTTCTCGCTCTTCTTGTGGATCCGCATGCCGAAGGCCACGTTCTCATAAACGTTCAGATGCGGGAAAAGGGCGTATTTTTGAAAGATCGTGTTGACCTCCCGCTTGTGGGGCGGCAGGTCCGTGATTTTCCGCCCATTAAAAAAGACGTCGCCCTGATCGGGGCGCACGAAGCCGCCGATGATGCGCAGCGTCGTCGTCTTGCCGCAGCCGGAGGGGCCGAGCAGCGTGACGAACTCGCCGTCGCGGATATTAAGATTGAGATTTTGCAGGACCGCCTCCCCGTCGAAGGAGACGGCAATATTTTGCAGCGAAATGATCGGTTTTTCTCCCATTTTCCTTCCTCCTCACGGCGGGCCGGCGCTCCCGCCCGCCTGCTGCGGTTCGCCGCAGCGCAGTGTTGAACCGATTTCAATATAGTGTTTATAGCGTCTTTTGTCAATATTCTTTTGCGTTTTTCAGCAAAAAGTCAACGAAATCCAAGAATTTCGTGAAGCGGCTGAAGCTTTTTTCGGTTTTCTCGCGCTTGCTTTTGTTTTCTCCTGTTTTCTCCCGTTTTCCGCTTTCAGCGCGCCGGCGCGCAAAAGAAAGCGCCCCCCACGGCACGGCGGGGGGCGCGGAGGGCGGGCTTCGGGAAGCCCGTCAGGCCTTGTCGAAGAGATGGGTGAAATCGAAGGTGGCGAAATAGTCCTTCGGCGTCTCGGCGCGGCGGATGAGCTTGGCCGAGCCGTCCTCGCACAGCAGAATCTCCGCGGAGCGGAGCTTGCCGTTGTAGTTGTAGCCCATGGCGAAGCCGTGCGCGCCGGTGTCGTGCAGGACGACAAGATCTCCCATGTCGATCTTCGGCAGCATGCGGTCGACGGCGAACTTGTCGTTGTTCTCGCACAGGCCGCCCGTCACGTCGTACTTGTGGTCGCAGGGGGCGTCCTCCTTGCCCATGACGGTGATGTGGTGATACGCGCCGTACATGGCGGGGCGCATCAGGTTGGCGGCGCAGGCGTCGAGGCCGATATATTCCTTGTAGATGTGCTTCTCGTGGATGGCGGTCGTCACGAGGCAGCCGTTGGGGCCGAGCATGTAGCGGCCGAGCTCGGTGAAGATGGCAACGTCGCCCATGCCGGCCGGGACGAGCACCTCCTCATACGCCTTGCGCACGCCCTCGCCGACGGCGGCGATGTCCACGGGCTCCTGGTCCGGGCGGTACGGGATGCCGACGCCGCCGGAGAGGTTGACGAACCTGATCTTCGCGCCCGTCTTCTCTTTGAGCTCGACGGCGAAGGTGAACAGAATGCGCGCGAGCGTCGGGTAATACTCATTGGTTGTGGTGTTGCTGGCGAGGAAGGCGTGAATGCCGAACTCCTCGGCCCCGAGCTCCTGAAGGCGGCGGTAGCCCTCGAGCATCTGCTCCTTCGTGAAGCCGTACTTCGCGTCGCCGGGGTTGTCCATGATGCTGTTGGCGATCGAGAAATACCCGCCGGGATTCAGGCGGCAGCTGATGAGCTTCGGAATGGAGGCGACGTCCCTGAGAAAATCGATGTGCGTCAGATCGTCGAGGTTGATCGTCGCGTCCAGCTTTCTCGCGAGCCGGAAATCCTCCGCGGGGGTATCGTTCGAGGAGAACATGATATCCGTGCCGGAGAAGCCGCAGGCCTCGGCCATCATCAGCTCCGTGAGGGAGGAGCAGTCGACGCCGCAGCCCTCCTCCTGCAGGATTTTGAGGATAAAGGGGTTCGGGGTGGCCTTCACGGCAAAATACTCGCGGAAGCCGGGGTTCCACGCAAACGCCGCCTTGAGCGCGCGGGCGCGGGCGCGGATGCCCTTCTCGTCATACAGATGAAACGGCGTGGGATATTGCTTCACAATCCCCTCGAGCTGTTCCTTATTCACAAAAAGCTTCTTTTCCATCGGCGGATTCATCCTTTCTTGCGGGATTTCAGGCGAGCAGCTTGTCCGGAAGGTCCATCAGCGCGCCGGCAGCGTCCAGCGCATCGCGCCAGCGCAGACGGCGGCGATTGTCCTCGCCGCGGCGCTCCCGCTCCGCGAGCGCTTCCGCTTCCCTCCGATCGGCGTCGGAGCCGCGAAAACCGGCGGATCGTTTCTTTTCATCCGAAATCCCTCTCATACACAAAAAGTATAAAAAGCGGCCCGCCTCTTGTCAAGATGCGCTTTTCTCAAAAATTATTCCAGCATCTTCAAAAATTCTTCCTCTGTGAGCACCGGCACGCCGAGCTGGTTGGCCTTTGTAAGCTTGCTGCCGGCCTCCTCGCCCGCAAGAACGAAGCTCGTCTTCTTCGAAACGCTCGAGCTGACCTTGCCGCCGTATGTTTCCACCAGAGCAGACGCTGCGCTGCGCGTCATCGTGGGGGGCGTGCCGGTGAGGACGAAGGTCTTCCCCGCAAAGCGCGCGTCGGCCGTCTCGGGGGCGCGGCTCTCGAGGTTGACGCCCGCGTCGCGCAGCTCGCCAATGAGGCGCGCCGTGCCGGGCTGGGCGAAGAAGTCCGCGACGCTCTCGGCCATGATGCCGCCGAAGCCCTCGATGGAGGCGATCTCCTCCGCCGAGGCGGCGAAGATGGCGTCCACGCTGCGGAAGCGCGATGTGAGGAGCTTGGCCGCCTTCTGGCCGATGTGGCGGATGCCGAGGGCGAAGATCAGGCGGTAGAGATCGTTCTCCTTCGTCTTCGCAATGGCCTCAACCAGGTTCTGCGAGCTCTTCTCCCCCATGCGCTCAAGCGCTGCAAGCTGGGGCACGGTGAGGCGGTAGAGATCGGCGGGCGACCGGACGAGCTCGTTTTCGAGCAGCTGCTCGAGCACGGCGGGGCCGAGGCCCTCGATGTCCATCGCGTCGCGGCTCGCGAAGTGGATCAGGTGGCGCAGCAGCTGGGCGGGGCACTCCGGGTTGACGCAGCGCAGGGCTGCCTCGCCCTCCTCGCGCACCACGGGGCCGCCGCAGGAGGGGCACGTCTCCGGCATACGGTAGGGCTCGCCCTGCGCCGTGCCCTCCACAACGGAGACCACTTCCGGGATGATCTCCCCCGCCTTGCGCAGCACGCAGGTGCAGCCGATGCAGATCCCCTTCTCCGCGATGAAATCCTCGTTGTGGAGGGTGGCGCGGCTGACGGTCGTGCCCGCCAGCGTGACGGGCTCGAAGACGCCGGTCGGGGTGAGCACGCCGGTGCGGCCGACGTTGATTTCGATATCGACAAGGCGGCTCTCCTTCTCCTCCGGCGGATACTTGAAGGCCTCCGCCCAGCGCGGGAACTTGGCCGTGCTGCCGAGCGCCTCCCGCTGGGCGAAATCGTTCACCTTGACGACGGCCCCGTCGATGGAGTAGCCGAGCGAGCCGCGCAGCTCGCCGATCTCGCGCACGCGGGCGACGACCTCCTCCATGGAGGAGCAGGTGCGGTTCAAATCCGTCACGGGGAAGCCGAGCTCCCGGAGGAAGGCGAGGGATTCATCGTGGGCCGAGAGCTCCTCCCCCGGCGCCTGCTGGACGTTGAAGACGAAGATATCGAGCCCGCGGGAGGCGGTGATTTTCGGGTTCTTCTGCCGCAGCGAGCCGGCGTCGGCGTTGCGCGGGTTCTTGAAGGGCTTCTCGTCGCTCAGCTCCTGGCGGGCGCAGAGCGAGAGGAAGCTCTCGTGGGACATGTAGACCTCGCCGCGCACCTCGAGAAAGGGCACGGGGCGGGCGAGCTTCTTCGGCACGGTGCGGATGGCGCGCAGGTTCTCCGTCACGTCCTCGCCGACGAGGCCGTCGCCGCGGGTGGAGCCGCGCACGAAGAGGCCGTCGCGGTATTCGAGGGAGACGGAGAGGCCGTCGAACTTCGGCTCGACCACATAGACCGGGTCGCCCACGGCCTCGCGCACGCGGCGGTCGAAGTCGAAGAGCTCCTCCTCGGAGAAGGAGTCGTGCAGGCTCTCCATAGGCACCTCGTGCGTCACGGGGGCAAAGGTGTTGAGCGCCGGCCCGCCCACCTGCTGCGTGGGGGAGTCCGGCGTGACGAACGCCGGGTAGGCCGCCTCGATGGCCTGCAGGCGGCGGTAGAGCATGTCGTATTCATAATCGTCGATCTCCGGCGCGTCCTCCACATAGTATTTCCGGTTGTGATACCGGATCTGCTCGCACAGCGATTGATATTCCTTCAAAGCTTCCTGTTGATCCATGGATGGCAGCCTCCGTTTCGTCTATTGGGAAGGGAGCGCGGCCGCTCCCGTCTTCTCCTCAGTTTGCGCAGGGTACGCTTCTCTTATTATGCACGCCGCGGGGTTTTCTGTCAAAGGGAGTTTTTCCGGCGCGCCCGCCTCCCGCCGCGCTTTTCCCGCTCGTTCACAATTTTCTCCTTGAATTCGGGCAGTCGATGTTGTATCATGTAAACTAAGGCAGTGTTCCATCTTTCGTTGTGACGTTGGCGACAGTATTCGGAGGTGTTTCCATGCTTGATAAGACCATGACCTTTTCCCTGGGCGGCGATCGGGAGGGCGACATCAAAAAGATCCTCACAATCGTCTATGACGCGCTGCGGGAAAAGGGATACAACCCCATCAATCAGATGGTCGGCTATATTCTTTCCGAGGATCCCACTTATATTACGACACACAACGGCGCTCGCAGTCTTATCCGCAAAATTGACCGTGACGAGCTGCTTCAGGTGCTGCTCAAATCGTACCTGGGCGCTTGACATTTCCTGCGAAACCTCACAACAGCGAATGGGAACCCGTTGCAATATCATTTCGGCAAGGCAGTAAGGCGCCGGCCGTGGGAGCACTCCACCGGCCGGCTTCCTTTTCTTTTGTCTGTTGGATTGCCGAGGAGAAAAGGAGGATGACAAAATGAATGCGAAAAAGGACACTCCCTTCCCGACCTACAAGGGAAAACCGCTTGTCCGCTGCGGCGACGTGATTTACTACGGCGACATGAGGGATAAATATGTCGTGAAGCTGGAAATCAAGAGCAAGAAAAAGATTCAGGATCTCGAGGTGGCGGACCGCGTCACCATCCAGCTGATGTACACCGACGCCAACATCCGCTCCCGCAAGCAGATCGTCAAGTCGAGCGAGAAGAACGGCCTGTATCTGGCGATGGACATCGCCGAGGCCTGGCTGACAAGAGCGCTGGCGGAATAACCCTTCCCCGTCCTTCACGGCGGCGGCCCGTTTGCGGCCGCCGCTGTTTTTTTGCGGAGACGCTCCCAGACAACTGGCCTATTTTCCCAAGATATCACTAATAGATGCACAAAAGAATTGCAAAAGTTGCGCAGACTTGGTATAATAATTGCAGACAGGCCGCAGCGCGGGCCGCGCTGGCGTAGTTTATTATTCGCAGATAGGCCGCAGCGCGGGCCGCATCGTGCACTATACACGCACACAGCCGGGACGGCGGAGCCGTCTTGCGCGTATTGCCCGCCGCAGGCGCGCGGGCCGCGCTGGATGGCATACGCACACAGCCGGGACGGCGGAGCCGTCTTGCGCGACTTGCCCGCCGCAGGCGCGCAGGCGTAGATACAGAAAAGAGGCGATTGCATGCGTTCACAGAGAATCGAGCAGATGGAGGCCTATATTCTGGAGCACAAGACTGTCACTCTGGATAGGCTGTGCGAGGAATTCGGCGTTTCCAAGAACACGGTGCGCCGCGATCTGGAGGTGCTGCTGGAGAACAGGCGCTTCAAGAAAATCTACGGCGGCGTGACGGTGGAGGAGTTCAAGGAGCTCGTCTCCTTCGGCGAGCGGAACATCGCCAGGCTGCCGGAGAAGCAGCGGATCGCCCGGCGGGCCGCCGACCTGGTGGAGGACGGGGACGTCATCTTCATCGACTCCGGCACCACCACGCTGCACCTGATCGAATGCCTCGGCGAGCGCAAAAACGTGACGGTGGTGACGAACAACATCGAGACCATTCTGCGCGCCATCCCCATGGAGAACCTGACGCTGATTGCGCTGCCCGGCACGCTCAACCGCAAGACGCTCTCCTTCACGGGGCTCAACTCCGTGCAGCTTTTGCAGCAGTTCAACATCAGGCGCGCCTTCATGGCGGCAACCGGCTTCTCGATCGAGAGAGGAGTGACCAACTCCTCCCCCCTCGAATCGGATATCAAGCGCACCGCCGTGGCGCGCAGCCAGCAGGTGTACCTGCTCGCGGACAGCGCCAAATACGGGGCCGCCGCCCTCACCACCTATTGCCGCCTCGAGGAGCTCGACGGCCTTGTCACGGACCGCCCGCTGCCGCAGGAGGCGCAGGACTTCCTCGCCGCCCACGGCGTGGAGCTGCTGCTGGCCTGAGGCGGGGCGTCTCCCCCATCCGGCAGAAAAAGAAACCGGTTCCTTCCCGGGCGCAGGCAGCCCGGAGGGAACCGGTTGTTTTTTTGCTTGGGAAAGACAGGACAAGGGCGGCCCTCCCCTCCGCTGCGCGGAAGAGAGGGCCGCCGCGGCGCGCGCCCGGGCGTCCCCGAAAGCGCGCTCAGATGGTGCCGTCCCAGGTGGAGACGTTCGTGCTCCTGCCCTCCTCCTCGTCGAACCAGTGTGAGGTGACGACCTTCGTCTCCGTGTAGAAGCGGAAGCCGTCCTTGCCGAGGCAGTGCAGGTCGCCGATGAACGAGAGCTTGTGGCCGGAGAAGGGGAACATGCCCACCGGCACCGGAATGCCGACGTTCACGCCGACCATGCCGCCGTCCGTGTGGCGGGCGAACTCGCGGGCATAGTAGCCGCTCTGCGTGAAGATAACCGAGCCGTTGGCGAAGGGGTTCGCGTTCATCACGGCCAGGCCCTCCTCGAAGGTCTTCACGCGCTTGATGCAGAGCACGGGGCCGAAGATCTCGCGGTCGCCGACCGTCATGCCGGGCTTCACATGATCGAGGATCGTCGGGCCGAGATAGAAGCCGTTCTCGTAGCCGGGAACCACGACGTTCCGCCCGTCGAGGACGAGCTCCGCGCCCTCGTCGAGGCCCTTCTGGATCCAGTCGAGGATCGACTGCCTGTGCGCCGCGTTGACGACGGGCCCGAGGCGGGATTCCTTATCGTAGGCGGGGCCGACCTTGAGGCCCTCGGCCAGACGCTTGACGGCGGCAACAAGGCGGTCCGCGATGCCCTCCTGCGCCACAACGACAGGCAGCGCCATGCAGCGCTCGCCCGCGCAGCCGTAGGCGGAATTGATGATGCCGGCAGCGGTGCGCTCGAGGTGGGCGTCGTTGAGGACGAGGGCGTGGTTCTTGGCCTCGCAGAGGGCCTGCACGCGCTTGCCCGCGGCGGCCGCGGTGGAATAGATGTGCAGGCCGACGGAGGTGGAGCCGACAAAGCTGACGCCGCGGATATCCGGGTGCGTGAGGAGCAGCTCGGCCTCGCGGCGGCTGCATGTCACGATGTTGATGACGCCGTCCGGCAGGCCGGCCTCCTTATAGAGCTCGGCAAAGCGCAGGGCCGTGCGCGGCGTGAAGGTGGCGGCCTTGATGACGATGGTGTTGCCGCAGACAATGCACATGGGCGTCATCCAGCCCATGGGAATCATGGAGGGGAAGTTGAACGGAACGATGCCCGCGAACACGCCGAGCGGCTCACGGTAGAGCACGCTGTCGTAGCCGCTGGAGGCGTCCATCAGGCTCTCGCCCTGCAGGAGAGACGGCGCGGAGATGGCCTGCTCGGTGCCCTCCTTGGCCTTGAGGACGTCGCCCTCGGCCTCCTTCCAGCACTTGCCGTTCTCCTCAGCGACGAGGTACGTCAGCTCGTCCATGTGCTCGAGGATCAGCTCGCGCACGCGGTAGAGAATCTGCGCGCGCTTGAGCACGGGGGTGGCGGCCCAGCCGGGGAAGGCGGCCTTCGCGGCCTGCACCGCGGCCTCGACCTCGTCCTTCGTGCAGCAGGGCACCTGCGCCGTCACCTCGCCGGTGCTGGGGTTGTAGGCGTCGGTGTACTTCTCTGTTTTCGATTCCACATACTGGCCGTTGATAAAGAGGCTCAGCTTCTTGACATCGCTCATGGGGAACTCCTCCTTTACAGCTTGGCGTCCAGGAGCCATTCGTGCTCCGGCGCATAGATGCGGTCGCGCCAGGGCGCGCCGTCGAAATGGCGAATCATCCAGACATAATACATGGTGTAGCCGGGGGCCGTCACCTGCGGGTGCACCTTGCCGCCGGGGATGGCGCAGAAGCTGTGGTCGTGCACCACATAGGCGTTCTCCCCGATGAAGCAGGCGCCGAAGCCCTGCGGCTTGTCGAAGCGGTAGTAATAGACCTCCGGCTGCGGGTGGTGGTGCGGAATGTAGCTGCTCCAGCCGCCGTGGGGCGTGAGAATCTCGCCGCAGACCATGTTCGAGTACGGCGCGGAGTCGTAGTCGAAGAAGGTGCGCACGGTGCGAATCGCCTTGCCGCCGTACTGGTCGGCGCCGAAGGTCTCGTCCCGGCAGTTTTCCGGCGTGTAGTAATGCGCCTCGAAGCTTCTGTTGTTCTCCGTCTGCTGCACGAGGATTTCGCTCTGCGCGCGCGCCGTGACCGTCACCGCCGCGCCGCGGCAGACATGCAGGCAGTAGGCCCCGTCCGCAACGCAGCTGTTCCGCACGGCCTCCTCCTCCCTGCCGTCCCAGGAAAAGGCAACCGCGCCCTCCACGAGGAGCACGGCCGTCTCCTGCGTTTCGGAGCAGAAGCGGCGGCTCTCTCCCGCCCGCAGCTCATAGGCGGTGATGTCCATCATGGTTTCCTGAAAATCGCCCTCCTTCGCGCGCGTGAGCACGCGCACGCCGTCCGAGGAGAGCGCTGGGGTCGCAAATTCCCTCATGAGAGCCTCCTCCCTTCTCAGCCGGTGATTTCAGAAATTTTGACCGGGCGGTGCTCCTTCGCGGACTTCGTCGCAGCCAGGCCGATGAGCACGGCCTTGAGGCCGTCGTCCTGGTTCACGGGGACGTCCGTGTCGTTGACGACGGCGTCCACGAAGGCGGTGACCTCCTTTGCATACGCCTGCATGTAGCGCTCCAGGAAGAAGAACAGCGGCTTCTCCCCCGTGACGCCTCCCGCGGTGGCAATTTTGGCATTGGACGCGCTGTCGTTCTCCACCGCCACCATGCCCTTGCTGCCGAAGACCTCGGCCCGCTGGTCGTAGCCGTAGGCCGCGCGGCGGGAATTGTCGATGACGGCGAGCGCGCCGTTCGTCATCTTCATTGTGATGACGGCGGTGTCCACGTCGCCCGCCTCGCCGATCGCCGGATCGACGAGGACGGCGGACTGCACGTAGACCTCCTCCACGTCGCTGCCGACGAGGAATCGGGCCATATCGAAGTCATGGATCGTCATGTCGAGGAACATGCCGCCCGACACCGCCACATAGGCCGCGCTCGGGGGCTCCGGGTCGCGGGAGGTAATTTTGACAATGTGCGGCTCGCCGATCTTTCCCGCCTGCACGGCATTGCGCACGGCCTCAAAGTTGTGGTCGAAGCGGCGGTTGAAGCCCACCTGATACTTGAGGTTCGTCCCCTCGAGCGCCTTCCTCACCTCGTTGATCTTCGCCACGTCGTGGTCGATCGGCTTCTCGCAGAAAATGTGCTTGCCGGCGTGAATCGCCTCGATGGAGATCGGCGAGTGCGTATCGGTCGAGGAGCAGATCAACACCGCTCCGATCTCCGGATCGCTGAGAATCTCGCGGTAATCCTTCGTGACAACCTCCACGCCCAGCTTTTTCGCCCACGCGGCCGTCTCCTCGCTCAGGAAGGGATCGGCAATCGCCTTGACCTTTGCGTTCTTCACATAATTGCAGATGCTCTCCGTGTGGACCTTTCCGATGCGGCCCGCGCCGATGATACCGACCTTCAGCAT
This sequence comes from uncultured Clostridia bacterium, assembly GCA_944383955.1. Taxonomy (GTDB): domain Bacteria; phylum Bacillota; class Clostridia; order Oscillospirales; family Acutalibacteraceae; genus Caccousia. The sequence goes on along the minus strand of CALWRP010000023.1, from coordinate 6,413 downwards.
AGCGTATCGCTTCCTTTCTCTCTCACAGTCCCGTTTTTTCACGAATGTATGCGCGCGCCTTCATGGCGTACTCGAGCGGGTTGGCCTTCGCCGGGTCCTGCTCCGCCTCGACGACCATCCAGCCCTCGTAGCCCGCCTCCTCGAGCACGCGGAAGATCGGCGCGAAGTCGATGCAGCCGTCTCCCGGCACGGTGAACGCGCCGAGGCGCACGCCGTCGAGGAAGCTCAGGCGCTCCCGGCGTACCTGCTCCACCTTGTCCGGACGGATATCCTTGAGGTGGACGTGGCCGATGCGGGAGGCATACTTTTTCGCGATTTTCAGCGCGTCGATCCCGCAGTAGGTCAGATGGCCGGTGTCGTAGAGCAGGCGGAAGACGGCCGGATCGGTGTGCTCCATCATCCGATCGATCTCGTCCTCATCCTGCACGACGGTGCCCATGTGGTGATGGAAGGTGAGCGTCATGCCCTCCTCCTGCGCAATCTTGCCGAGGCGGTTGAGGCCGCCGCAGAGCAGCTCCCACTCCCTGTCGTCCATCACATGCTTTCCCTCAAAGATCGGCTGGGAAAGTCCCTGGATGCTGTAGCTCTGCTCCGAGACGCCGATCACCTTCGCGCCGAGCCCCCGCAGGAAGCGCAGCTCCTCGCGGAAGGGGTTCGCCGTCTCCTCGAACGGCTTCGTGATGAGGAAGGTGGAAAACCAGCGGTTGCAGATGGTCAGCCCCCTCAGGCCGAGGGCCTTTTTCAGCGTTTCGCTGTCCTTCGGGTACTTGTTGCCGATCTCGCAGCCCGCGAAACCGGCCAGCGCCATCTCGCTGACGCACTGTTCAAACGTGTTCTCGCCGCCCAGATCCGGCAGATCGTCGTTCGTCCACGCGATCGGGGCGATGCCAAGCTTCACTTTTTTCGGATCCAACATTCGATCACTCCTCCTGTGCGCGGGGCTGCCCCGCACTGTATGATAGGTTCCGTTCCACTCCGGCGGAGCTTCTCCCCTTCCCCGGAGCACGGGAGCGGATGATGAAACGGGTTCAATACTGACGCGCCGTTTTCCGCATGGCCTCCTTTGCCTCATACGCGGCGCGCACGCTCTCCTTTGCCGAGGTGGAGGCGACGCCGACGTGCCACCAGGATTCATAGCCGTCCGTCATCGTCTTCGGCAGCACCTTGATATCGATGAGCGTGGAGACGTCCTGGCGCTTCGCGTCCGCGAGCGCAGCTCTCAGCTCGTCTAGGCTGCGGGCGGTGTACGTCTTCGCCCCGTAGCCCGCGGCGCACTTCGCGTAGTCAATCGGAAGCAGGCCGCCGTCGAGGCCGCCGCCCTCGCTGCGGAAGCGGAATTCCGTTGCGAGGCTGCCGATGCCGTTGTTCATCTGCAGATTGTTGATGCAGCCGAAGCCGCAGTTGTCAAAGACAAGGACGTTGATCTTTTTGTGCTCCTGAATCGAGGTGACAAGCTCGGAGTGGAGCATGAGATAGCTGCCGTCGCCGAGCATGGCGTAGCACTCGCGCTCCGGCGCGGCCAGCTTCGCGCCGAGGGCGGCGGCGATCTCGTAGCCCATGCAGGAGTAGCCGTACTCCATGTGATAGGCGTCGCGCGTGTCGGTCATCCACATGCGCTGCAGATCGCCCGGCAGGCTGCCGGACGCGCCGGTGACAATCGCGTCGTCGCCGATTGCCTCGCGGATGGCGCAGATGGCGGCCACCTGCGTCATGGCGCTGCCCGTCAGGGCGATAAACTCCTCGATGGTGGCGGGATTTCTCGCCTTCACCAGCGGCTCGAAGTCCTTTCCCGTGTAAGCGTACTGCGCGAGGAAGGCCATTTCCTTTTCCCACGCGGCCTTCGCCTCTGCGATCTCCGTGGTGTAGCCGGAGCGGTAGCCCGCCGCGCGCAGCCGCTCGCCGAGGGCCAGAATGGAGGCTTTCGCGTCGCCGACGGCTTTCACCGCGTCGAGCTTATAGGCGTGGAAGCGGGAGAGATTGACGGAAATGATCCGGACGTCGGGATTGCGGAACTGCGACTTGGAGCCCGTGGTGAAATCGCTCATGCGCGAGCCGACGGCGAGGATGCAGTCGGCCTCCTGCGCGATGGTGTTCGCCGCCAGGTTTCCCGTGACGCCCACGCCGCCGAGGTTGTACGGCGAGCTGGACGGGCAGGCGGATTTTCCGGCCTGCGTCTCCGCATACGGGATATGAAACTCGCGGCAGAACGCGTCGAGCGCCTGCCCCGCCACGGAGTATTTGACGCCGCCTCCGCAGATAACGAGCGGCTTTTTGCTCGCGAGGAGCAGCTTCGCCGCGTCGTCAAGCTCCTCCTCCACCGGGACGGGGCGGGTGATGCGGTGGACGCGCTTCTCGAAGAAATAATCGGGGTACTCATAGCTCTCGCCCTCCACGTCCTGCGGCAAAGCAATGCAGACAGCGCCCGTCTCCGCCGGGTCCGTGAGCACGCGCATGGCGCTGATGAGGGCCGTCATCAGCTGCTCGGGACGCGCAACACGGTCCCAATATTTGCACACCGGGCGGAAGGCGTCGTTCGTTGTGACGCCGAGGCAGGAGGGCTGCTCCACCTGCTGCAGCACCGGATCCGGCTGGCGCGTGGAGAAGGCGTCTCCGGGGAAGAGCAGCAGCGGGATGTTGTTGACGGTCGCGCAGGCCGCCGCCGTCACCATGTTGGCCGCGCCGGGGCCGATCGACGAGGCGCAGGCGATGATTTTCTTTCTGTCGTTCTGCTTGGCGAAGGCCGCGGCCACGTGGGCCATGCCCTGCTCATTCTTGCCCTGGAAGACCCTGAGCGAGCCGGGGTCTTCATCGAGCGCCTGCCCGAGGCCGCAGACGATGCCGTGGCCGAAGACGGTGAAGACGCCCTCCACAAACTTCGTCTCCGCGCCGTCCATGCTCACATACTGCTGGTCGAGAAACCTCACGATCGCCTGTCCGACCGTCATTCTGATGGTGCTCATGCCGTTTTCCTCCCTATGCTCTGGCGACAAGCTCGCCGTACTGCGCCTTGCACTCTGCGATAAAGCTGCGGATTTTCTCCACTGTAGGCATATCGGGGCTGCAGCCGTGGCTGGCCACAAGCAGCGAGGCCGAAGCGCTGCCGAACTCGAGGCAGTCGATGAGGTCCCAGCCCTCGAGGACGCCGTACAGGAAAGCGGAGGCGTAGCCGTCGCCGCCGCCGAAGGATTTGAGCGCCTTGATCGGGAAGGGGCGGATGCGGTAGCTGCCGTCCGCCGTGTAGGCGGTGGAGCCCTCCTTGCCGTGCTTGATGACGACAATCTTCGCATTCCGGCTCTGCCAGTAGGCTGCGGACTCCTCGTCCGTCATGCCGGGACGAACCAGGCCCTCGGCCAGATCGTACTCCTCGCGCGAGCCGAGGATGATATCGGCCTCGCGGGCCGCCATCGCGTAGTAGAGATTCAGCTCCGTCTGATTCTTCCAGTTATAGGCACGGTAATCGATATCGAACACAACCGGCGTGTTCGTGCGCCGCGCGAGACAGATCGCCTTGAGCGCCGCCTCGCGGGACGGGCTCTGCGCGAGAGCTGTGCCGGAAATCAGCAGTGCCTTCGCGTTTTTGATGTATTCCTCGTCGATATCGTCCGGCTCGAGCGAGAGATCGGCGATTTGGTTGCGGTACATGAGGATGCTGCTCTCGTGCTCGTTCAGAATCTCCGTGAATGTAAGGCCGAGCTTCTCGCCGTTCGTGCAGCGGCGGATGCGCGAGCAGTCCACGGCCTCCGCGCCGAAGACGTCGAGCACGAAGTCGCCGAAGCGGTCGTCGGAGATGCGGCAGAAGAAGCCGCACTTCTTGCCCAGGCGGGAGAGACCCACCGCAATGTTCGCGGGCGAACCGCCGAGATATTTCTTGAAGGTGGTGCTCTCCGCGAGCGTCTGGAAATAGTCGACGGGGTTCAGGTCGATGGCCGCGCGGCCCAGCAGAACCATGTCAAACGGCCGTGATGCGTCAAACTGAATTGTTTTCATGCGCTCTCCTCCTCCCCAAGGGGCTCGAGATTGAAAATATGAATATGGCGCTTTACATTCTCATACACGCCCCGCGCCATGGCGGCGCTCAGATCGAAGTATCCGGGGGTTCCGTTTTTTTCGGCGGCGCAGCGCACGGCGGCGCGGGCCAGGGCGTCGAAGCTGGCGGTGGCGATGTTGATCTTGCGGATGCCGGCGCGGGCGCAGCGCTGAAAATCGGCCGGGGTGACGCCCGTGCCGCCGTGCAGCACGAGCGGCGTCGGCGCCCGCCGCGCGATTTCGTCGAGCACATCGAAGCGCAGCTGGGGAGCCGCCCGGTAATTGCCGTGCGCGTTGCCGATCGCCACGGCCAGGGCGTCCACGCCCGTCTCGCGGCAGAAGCGCTCCGCCTCCTGCGGATCGGTGCAGACGCAGCCGTTCTGCTCAGAGCCGTCCTCGCTGCCGCCCACGCGGCCAAGCTCGGCCTCCACATCCGCCCCATACCGCCGCGCCAGCCCGACAACCTCGCGCGTGCGGGCGATGTTCTCCGCAAGCGGCAGCTTCGAGCCGTCGAACATCACGGAGGTAAAGCCGAGCTCGAGCGCCTCGCGGATGGTTTCGGGCGTGAGGCCGTGGTCGAGATGGACGGCCACCGGCACCTTCGCCGCGCGGGCCGCGCCGAGCATCATCGGGCCGAGCAGCGCGAGCGGCGAATACGGCAGGCGCACCTCGGCCACCTGCAGAATCACCGGCGTATTCAGCTCCTCCGCGGCGCGGACAGCGCCGAGCACCATCTCGAGATTGCCGACGCTGAAGGAGCCGACGGCCCTTCCCTCCCGCTCGGCGGCGGCAAAGAGCTCGCTCATGTTGCACAATGGCATGGTTTCACCCTCTTTACTGGTTAAGTTATGAGTAAATAGTAGCACACTTAATCATATTTCGCAAGTATATTTTTGAATTCCTTTCAAAAAAAATGGCCTGCCGTTCCATTTTTTGAATGAAACGACAGGCCAGGCCGGATCGGATTCAGATTTTGGAATAGCCGTAGCTGTTGACGATGGCGTCGATCTTCCGCTTCTCGCGGCAGTCGGGGCACTCCTCGAAGGCGTAGGTGCGGTAGTTGGGAATGTCGTCCTGCGTGAAGATGGCGTCCACGCGGATGCCCTGCTTCTCGGTGATGGCGCTGAACAGGGCGGCGATGCCGACGACGTTGCCGCCGTAGTACTTGATGCACTCCAGCGAGCGGTTGATCGTCTTGCCGGTGGTGGCGGAGGCCACGAGCAGCAGCACGCGCTTGCCCCACACCATGGGCTGGGTGTTGTCGCGGAAGATAATCTGGCCGTTGGGATGGAACTCCGGCGTGATGACGCAGATATCGCTCTTCTCGTTCATGCCGTACATGGAGGATTTCGTGAGAGCGTTCGCCAAAAAGCCGCCGATGATTTCGCAGCCGTCCATGCAGATGATGGTGTCGATGCTGGTGTTGTTCTCATAGAACTGGGAGATCGTCTCGCCGGTGAGCTTGGCGATCATGCTGTGATATTTGATCCCCGTCATATCTATATAATAATTGATGTGAGAATGGTTCGTCGCAAAATGGCCGGGAATCACGCTCAGAGAGATGTTTTTATTTCTCTTGCAGGGGATTTTGATGCTTCTGCTTTCCATGGGATCAGCCCTTTCGAAATAATATGAGTGCTGGTTTCTTGTTCTATTATAGCATTATTATCTAAAAAAGCAAGAAACAATCACACAAAAATTAAGAAACAAACACAAGCATTTCCACGAAAACAGAGGGTAAGGAAAGCGGAAAATCGCAAATTTCGCAAGATCTTCTTGTCTTCCTCCCTGAAGCACTCTTCTTTCCTTCGTCCGCGGCCTGAGACGGCAGCCCTCCTTCCTCACCGGAGGAAAGGGCTTCCCGCCCTGTGGAGGAAAAGAAGGCCCGTGCGCATAAAGCAGACCGGAGCGCCGCACGGCGCTCCGGTCTGCCGAACTTGTCGAAAAAGGGTGTGTGGAGAAAAGTACAGGGGGTGCGCCGCCGTCCGGAAAAAGGCTCTGCATCCGGCCACAGCCGGATGCAGAGCCTGAAGCATCGGTTTGCGGTGCTGCACACCGGAAACCGACGCTTCAGCAGCTCGGTGCTGGAAGTGAGCGGGCTTCGCGATACGATCAGAGGTAGCTGAGTGGTCGGGGCTCTGGTCTCCGCTCCCGCTCCGGTCGGCGCTAATTCGTGTGCCACTGGCACACCGCGCCCTTTGAAAAGGCGGGCGAAACTTTTGTGTTTTGCTCTTTGGCACCTTTTTCGACAGCCTCAATGGCCGTTTTCCGTGGCCAAAGGCGCGTCAGCCTGCGGCCAGGCGGCTCATCACGGCGCTGGCTACGCTGCCCGCGGAGCCGATGCCGGAGCTGCCCTCCTCCACCGCGACGGCGAAGGCGTAGGGCGT
>CALWRP010000022.1 GCA_944383955.1 uncultured Clostridia bacterium | reverse complement strand
AGTGCAGCGCATGGTTATCTCCGGCAATATCCTGAAATAATGATAGCTGTAAAGCCCAGAAGGAGTGACATTCTTTGAATATTGTAGTTTGCATCAAGCAGGTTCCGAATACGAACGAGGTCAAGCTCGACCCGGTGAAGGGCACCCTGATCCGCGACGGCGTGCCGAGCATCATGAACCCGGACGACAAGGCCGGCCTTGAGGCCGCCCTGCGCCTGAAGGATACGATGGGCGCTCACGTCACTGTGATTTCCATGGGCCCGCCGCAGGCGGACGCCGTGCTGCGCGAGGCCATGGCCATGGGCGCTGACGACGGCATCCTCGTCACCGACAGAGCGTTCGGCGGCGCCGACACGCTCGCCACCTCCACCACCATTGCCGCCGCCGTGAAGCAGGTTCCCTTCGATCTCATCATCACCGGCCGCCAGGCCATCGACGGCGACACCGCTCAGGTCGGCCCGCAGATCGCCGAGCACCTGAACATCCCGAACGTCAGCTATGCCGAGGACATCAAGGTTGAGGGCGACACCGTCACCGTCAAGCGCCAGTATGAGGACCGCTATCACACCGTGAAGGTGAAGATGCCCTGCCTCATCACCGCGCTCAGCGAGCTCAACCAGCCCCGCTACATGACCCCCGGCGGCATCTTCGACGCTTACCGCGAGAAGCAGGTCAAGGTCTGGACGATCAACGACGTTGAGGTCGACATGGACAAGATCGGTCTCAAGGGCTCTCCCACGAGAGTGTTCAAGAGCTTCCCGAAGAGCCTGAAGGCTGCCGGCACCGTCGTCACCCTCGACGGCGAGGAGGCCGCCGACTACATGCTCGAGAAGCTCAGAGAGAAGTTCATCATCTGAGTCCGGGCACAGGGTAAGAATATTTTCAGAATATTGAAAGTGGTGAGCATAGAATGAATTTGCAGGATTATCAGGGTGTGTATGTGTTCGTCCAGCAGGTCGACAACAAAATCACCGGCGTTTCGTTTGAGCTGATCGGCAAGGCCAGAGAGCTGGCCGCCGCCATGGAGACCGAGGTTACCGCCGTTCTGCTCGGCAGCAACGTCTCCGAGCTGTGCGACGAGCTCGCCCGCTTCGGCGCGGACAAGATCGTCGTGGTGGACAACCCGGCCCTCGAGCCCTACAGCACCGAGCCCTACACGCATGCGATGACCGCCGTCATCGAGAAGTATAAGCCCGCCGTGGTGCTCTACGGCGCGACCGCCATCGGCCGCGACCTCGCGCCCCGCGTTTCCGCCAGAGTGCGCACCGGCCTGACCGCCGACTGCACGAAGCTCGAGGTCGACCCGGAGACGAAGGGCCTGCAGATGACCCGTCCCGCCTTCGGCGGCAACATCATGGCCACGATTCTCTGCCCGGAGCACCGCCCGCAGATGGCGACCGTGCGCCCCGGCGTGATGCAGAAGATCAAGCCGATCGACGGCGCGAAGGCTGTCGTCGAGAACTTCGAGGTCGACTTCACCCCGAACCACAACTATGTTGAGGTTACCGAGGTCATCAAGAAGATCAGCAACAAGATCGACATTCAGGACGCGAAGATCCTCGTCTCCGGCGGCCGCGGCGTCGGCTGCCCCGAGAACTTCAAGCTCCTGCGCGATCTGGCCGACGCTCTCGGCGGCGAGGTCAGCTCCTCCCGTGCCTGCGTTGACGCCGGCTGGGCGGAGAAGGACATCCAGGTCGGCCAGACGGGCAAGACCGTCCGCCCGAACCTCTATATCGCCTGCGGCATCTCCGGCGCCATCCAGCATCTGGCCGGCATGGAGGAGTCCGACGTCATCATCGCCATCAACAAGGACGAGACCGCTCCGATCTTCGAGGTCGCGGATTACGGCATCGTCGGCGATCTGACGAAGATCCTGCCCATCTTCACCGAGAAGGTGAAGGAGGCCATGGCCGCCCGCAAGAACGGCTGATTGCTCCTCTGAGAGCCCGCCTCTCCGCGCCCGCCTCCGCCGCAAGGCCGGAGGGAGGAGGAGAGAGCTCCGCGAAGCATACGAGACTGCCCGCCCCGCTCAGCAGGGACGGGCGGTCTTTTTTTGCGCCTTCGCCGCAGGCCGGGCGGCAGGCCCGCCGCCCGTTCCGGTCCTGTGCGCCCGCTTGACTTTTCCCGGATTTGTCTTATAATAGAAGCATTCCTTCTGTTTTGTATAAAATGCTGAAATATAGGATGATGCTTCGATGAAACTCGTGCCAAAACGCTCCAGCCAGTTTGAGGTTCTGCGCAGAATATTCCTCTTCGACCATGTGAAGGTGGACGTGGCGGAGTTTATCTTTGCCTCGCCGAAGTGCGAATGCTTTGAGTACGAATCGAAGGAGCCGGTCTACACCAGAAGCGAGTTCAGGAAATGCCTCGGGGTGGTGGTGTCCGGCGAGCTCAAGGCGATCAAGGCGCCGCAGGAGGGCGTGACCATCCTGCTCAACACCTTCCGCCCCGGCGATATTTTCGGCGCGGCCAGCCTGTTTCACGAAAGCAGCGTCTACGTCTCCGAGATCCAGACCGTCACGCGCAGCCGCGTCCTCTTTCTTCCGGAGGAGCTTTTGCGCGTGCTCTTCCGCCGCGAGCCCGTCACCGCGGAAAACTATATCGCCTATCTCTCCGGCCGGATCGCCTTTCTCAACAGCCGCATCGACTTTTTCACGGGAGGCAGCGCGCGGCAGCGCTTCGCCAACTTCATGCTCTCCGTCTGCCCGCAGAACGGCCCCTACGTCTATTCGCTTCCGTTCTCCTACACGGAGCTGGCGGAGATGCTGAACATCGGAAGGGCCTCGCTCTACCGGGCGATGGATTCCCTGCAGAGGCTCGGCGTGCTGCAGCGCAGCGAGCGGGAGCTCGCCATCATCGATCCGGACGTTCTGCGCCGCATTGTCTCGGAAAACGCGGATTTCGAGTGACGCGGCCCGCCGGCATGAGGCGGGCGCGGCGGAAAAAGGGCGTTTTTTATACAGAAATCTCCGCCCCATTGTCAAAAAAGACGGAGAGTTTGCCCTTTTGAAAAAAATCTGGTTTCTTTTTTGGCTCTGTTGTGCTATACTACCCTCAAGCGGCCTTTTTTCTCCCGGCGGAGGAGAGGGCCCGGCGCGGAGAGCAGCCGCGCATGCAGACGGCGTGCGTGCCGCCCGGGGCTTTTGCAGGCCTGGATGGGGAGGACGCGGCCCGGGCTGCCGGTTCGCCTCAAAGGCGCAGGCCGGCGGTCCTCTTTGCCTGTCCGCACTCCTTCGCAGAGGCGGGCACAATACTGTTTGAGAAGCTGGGAGCGTTTTCATGAAGCTAAAGAGATTTCATCTTTCACAGGCGATTCCGCAGATGCTGATTGACATCATCAGCGTCTTTTTCAGCTACTTCATCGCGATGGCGCTGCGCTTTGAGGGACGGATCCCGTGGCACGAATACGAATATTTCGCCTTTTTGATCCCCGCGATGACCGCCATCTCCATCGCCGTTTTCGTCGCGTTCCGCTTCTACAGCACCATGTGGCAGTTCGCGAGCATGGACGAGCTGCTGCAGATTTTCTACGGGACGACGGTGGCCGGCATTCTCGTCACCATCCTCGGCTTCGCCGCGGCGGGGCAGTTCTCCGTCAACGGCCTGCCGATCTACCGTCTGCCGATCCCGGTCTATGTGATGGGCTGGGCGCTGATGTTCCTCTTTGTCGGCGCGGCGCGCTTCTCCATCCGCCTGTGGCACCGCCGCAAGCGCAAGAGCGAGCTGCAGAAGGACTCCGAGGGCTTCCAGCGCGTGATGGTCATCGGCGCGGGGGAGATGGGCTCGATGATCATCAAGGACATGAAGTCCGCGCCCGAGAGCCAGGGCATCCCCGTCATCGCCATCGACGACGACCGCTCCAAGCGCGGCACGCGCATCCACGGCGTGAAGGTGGTCGGCGGGCGCGAGAGCATCCCGCGCATGGCGGCGCGCTACGATATCGACCAGATCCTTCTCGCCATCTCCAAGGCGGACAAGAAGGACAAGCAGGATATTCTCAGCATCTGCGCGAAGACCGGCTGCCGCCTGAAGACGCTGCCGGCCCTCTATGAGCTTTTGCAGAGCGACGACAAGTCGGACGGCCGCACGCCGATCCGCGATATCGACATTCTCGACCTGCTCGGCCGCGACGAGATCAACCTCAACGTGGAGGAGATCAGCGGCTACCTCGAGGGGAAAACCGTCCTCGTGACGGGCGGCGGCGGCTCCATCGGCTCCGAGCTGTGCCGCCAGATCGCCTACTTCCGCCCGAAGAAAATCATCATCTTCGATATCTACGAGAACAACGCCTACGACCTGCAGAACGAGCTTCTGATGCGCTTCAAGCATCTGAACCTGGAGGTCCTCATCGGCTCCGTGCGTGACAAGGCGCGCGTGGAGCATGTGTTCGAGGTCTGCCGCCCGGACGTCGTCTTCCACGCGGCGGCGCACAAGCATGTGCCGCTCATGGAGCTGAGCCCCGGCGAGGCGGTGAAGAACAACGTCTTCGGCACGCTGAACGTGGCCCAGGCCTGCGACAAGTACCATGTCAAGCGCATGGTGCTCATCTCCACCGACAAGGCCGTCAACCCCACGAACATCATGGGCGCGACAAAGCGCATCTGCGAGCTGATTATCCAGTACTCGAGCCGCCACTGCAAAAACACGGAGTATGTGGCCGTGCGCTTCGGCAACGTTCTGGGCAGCAACGGCAGCGTGATTCCGCTCTTCAAGCGGCAGATTGCCGCCGGCGGCCCCGTCACCGTCACCCACCCGGATATCATCCGCTATTTCATGACGATCCCCGAGGCGGCCCGGCTCGTGATTCAGGCGGGCGGCATGGCCAAGGGCGGAGAGATCTTCGTCCTCGACATGGGCCAGCCCGTGAAGATTGTCGACCTGGCGCGCAACATGATCCGCCTCTCGGGCTTCGAGCCGGACGTGGACATCAAGATCACCTACACCGGCTTGCGCCCCGGCGAAAAGCTGTATGAGGAGCTGCTGCTCGACAGCGAGGGCGGCTGCGGCAAGACCTCGCACGAGCTGATCTACATCGGCACGCCGATCCCCTTCCAGGAGGACACCTTCCTCGAGGATCTGGAGAAGCTGCGGGCCGTGGCGGGCGTGGACAACGTGAAGATGATCGCCATCGTGCACGAGCTGGTGCCCACCTACTCCGGCCACGCCGAGGAGAACGACGCCCTCGCGCAGAATTCCTGAACACACCCAGCCCGCAGGCATTCCCTGCGGGCCGTTTTTTTGCGGCCGCCGGCGGGCTCAGCGGGCCGCGAGGAGCTCGCTGACGGTGACAAAGCGGAAGCCGCGGGCCTCCAGAGCGTCAAGCGCCCCGCCGAGAGCGGTGGCGGTGTTGAGCGCCCCGTTCTGAAAGCGGAGGATGGAGCCGGGCCCGGCCTCCTGCGCGGCGCGGCGCGCGATGACGCCGGGGGCGTCGTTTCTCCAGTCGAGGCTGTCGATGTCCCAGAGCACGGTCTCCATGCCGAGGGCCCGGCTTTCCGCCAGCAGCGCCTCGCTCCAGAGGCCGTAGGGAGGACGGAAAACAGCGGGGGAGAGGCCGGTGAGCGCCTCGAGCGTCTCGCTGCAGGCCGAGAGCTCGCGGCGGAGCTCCTGCGCGCCGCTGCCGGAGAGCCCGCGCGGGTGCGTCTGCGAGTGGTTGCCGAGCTCGTGGCCCGCCGCGGCGATGGCGCGCACCTCTTCGCTGTGCCGCGCCGCCCAGCGCCCCTCGACGAAGAAGGTGGCCTTCGCGCCGTGGTCGGCGAGCACCTCCAGCAGGCGCGCGGTGTCGCCCTCCCCGAGCGTTTCGAAGGTGAGGGCCACCAGCGGCTCGCCGTTCGTGTCCGCCCGGCAGACGGGGCCGGAGAACGCCTGCCAGGCGGGAGCGGCGTCCCGCGCCGTGCGCGGCAGCGAACAAAGAAGCAGGAGGGCCGCGCAGAGAACGGCGCAGAGGGCGGCCCTCCCGCGCCGGAACCGATACAGCAGAAACACCGGCGCCGCCTCCTCTCCGTTGTCTTGCCGCGCTTTTCGATCGGCCCTCCTGCGGCGCTGTTTCCCCGGGACGGCCGGGGCCGGGCGGGGCAGGCCGCCCTCTGCGAAAAAAAGAATCAAAAACCGGCCGGCGCGGAATCGGGGCGGCCGGGGAAGGAGGAAGGGCCATGGCTCTCATCACGCTCATTCAGCGGACGGCCAGAAGGATCCGCTGCCGCCGCAGGACGGTGCTCGAGGTCAACTACGACGAGCGCCTGTTCTCGCTCTGGACGGCGGCGGCCGGCGCGGAGACCGGCACGGAGCTCTCCGCGGCCAGCATCCAGCTCGACCGTGCCCAGGCGCGGCGGCTGCGGGAGCTGCTCGACGAATTTTTGTCGCAGGCGGAGCCGGACACATAATCGGGCGGCTTCCTCTCCATACTAATTTCTATTGCGCCGCGGGGAGAAAATAGACCTGCGCGGGGCGGAAATCAGCGGGGAAAGGCAGGCGTCATGTTCATGAATATCATCATCCTTCTCGGTGACGCGGGGGAGCACGCGCTTCGCGACGCTCTTCTCCCGGCTCTGGAGCGGTACGGCGGCGTTTTGTACGCGGGGGAAAGGCAGATCTTTCGCCTCACGACGGAAACGCCGTCCTTTTTTGTCTACGACTGCGAGCGTGTGCCGGAGCTGCAGCCCGACCGCGGCGTCCTCCTCTTCAAGGGCGGCTGCGCCGGGCAGGCGATCTCCCTCCCGCCGGGCTTCTGCGCCGTGCTCGAGGGGAGCAACCGGGGCGCGGCGGCCCTGCTGCGCGGCAGCCGATCGCCCGTCGCCACCTTCGGCATGAGCGCGCGGGACACGCTGAGCGTGGCCAGCCTGGACGAGGGCGGGGCGGTGCTCAGCCTGCAGCGGAGCGTGGCCGCCCTGGACGGCAGGCTGCTTGAGCCGCACGACTTCCGCGTTCTGGGCCGGGCGGGCGTCGCCCCGCGCGAGCTCCTTGCCGTCTCCATGACGCTGCTGCTGTGCGGGGTGGAGCCGGGGGAGGGCTACCGTCTTTAAGGAGCTTTGATTTGAAGAATTTGTCAGTTATATTTGAGAGCGGTATACACACAATAAGCATGCAAACGCAAGAAAAACAACTCGTCAAGAGAACAATAAGGAGTGTATTGATATGTCCAGCAAGAAGAATGTTGTCCCTGAGGCCCGCGCCGCTCTCGACAAGTTCAAGATGGAAGCCGCTTCCGAGGTTGGCGTCAACCTCAAGCAGGGCTACAACGGCGACCTGACCTCCAAGGAAGCCGGCAGCGTCGGCGGCCAGATGGTCAAGAATATGATTAAGAGCTACGAGCAGAGCATGAAATAACCCCTCCCTTCAAAAAGGGGCGCCGACCAATCGGGTCGGCGCCCCTTTTCTCAGCTTTCATAATCTTCCAGAATACTGTTCAGCTTGTCCTCTCCACGTACCGTAATTCCATCTTTCAGCATTTTCTGATCCGCCTCTGGTAGAATATCCACCGGGACATCGACAATTTGAGAAGGCGTTTCCTCATTTTCAGCAAAAACCCCAATCTGTCCTTTGTATTCTCGCACAATATAGACGGTTTGACTGCTCGAAACAGGGGGGGAACTTGAATTTCTATTGTTTTCTTGACTTGAGTTTTTGTTTGCAGTAGAATAATACAGTATATTTGAATGGGGAGGCTCTGGAACGTCGGATTCTGGTTTTTGCAGGCCTACGAGGAGCAGGACTGTCAGAAAAAGGATAGCCGCGCAGCTGAGTGCAAGAATCATTTTTTTCAAACCAATCACCTCGTGGATTAGTCTTTGAAAATAATGGAAATTTATGCGGCGCCCGGTTTGCGAATTTGCAGTACCGGACTGCGCGGGGCTGACGGGAGAAAGGAGACA
>CALWRP010000021.1 GCA_944383955.1 uncultured Clostridia bacterium | reverse complement strand
GCGCAGAGGAAAGAACAGGAGGAATTCTTTTGAACAACATCAAACTGGGCCGCAGCGGCGTGGAGGCCTCACAGATCGCGCTTGGCTGCATGCGGATCGCCGGCCTCACCCCCGCGCAGGGCGAAAGACTGATCCGCACCGCGCTGGAGCGCGGCGTCAACTTTTTCGATCACGCCGACATCTACGGCGGCGGGGAAAGCGAGAGCTTTTTCTCCCGCGTGTTCCCGATGAACGCCGATCAGCGCGAGCGGGTGCTGCTGCAGACGAAGTGCGGCATTCGCTCCGGCTGCTTCGATTTCTCGAAGGAGCACATCCTCTCGAGCGTCGACGCCAGCCTCTCCCGTCTGCGCACGGACTACGTCGATTTTCTGCTCCTCCATCGCCCGGACACGCTCATGGAGCCGGAGGAGGTCGCCGAGGCCTTCCGTGTCCTGCGCGAATCGGGCAAGGTGCGCTATTTCGGCGTGAGCAACCAGAATCCCGCCCAGATGGCCCTTCTCAGCAAATACTGCGGCGACGCAATCCAGGTGAACCAGCTGCAGTTCAGCGTCGCCCACTGCCCGATCATCGACAGCGGCCTCAACGTCAACATGAACCTTCCGGCGTCCGTCGACCGCGACGGCGGCGTGCTCGAATACTGCCGCCTTCACGATATCACCATTCAGGCCTGGTCGCCGTTCCAGTACGGCATGTTTGAGGGCGTCTATGTGGGCAACACAGAGAAGTACCCGCAGCTCAACGGGGAGCTCGACCGCCTCGCGGCCCAATACGGCGTCTCCGCCTCGGCGATCGCCGTCGCCTGGATCTCCCGCCATCCCGCCAAAATCCAGACCATCGTCGGCACCACCAATCCCGATCGCCTCGCGCAGATCTGCGATTCCGCCGCCGTCACCCTCACCCGCGAGGAATGGTACGCCCTCTATCTCTCCGCCGGCAAGCGGCTCCCCTGATTCTTCGCTGTCCGCGGCTCTGGTCTCCGCTCCCGCTTCGGTCGGCGCCTTGATTGTGTGCCACCGGCACACGGCGCCCTTTGAAAAGGCGGGCGAAACTTTCGTGTTTTGCTTTTTTTAGCCTCATGAATAGCCCACGGCCCCCTTGCGGCTTGTACGCAAGGGGGCCGTCTCTCTCAGAGGTTCGCTGTCAGACGCGGCGTGCGCCAAATGCGGGCCGCCGGCCCCAGCTCCTCCTCAATGCGCAGAAGGCGGTTGTATTTGGCGGTGCGCTCGCTGCGGCTGGGCGCGCCCGTTTTGATTTGGCAGGTGTTGAGCGCCACCGCCAGGTCGGCGATCGTGGTGTCCTCCGTTTCGCCGGAGCGGTGGGAGGCGATGGCCGTGTAGCCCGCCTGGTGCGCCATGCGGATCGCGTCGAGCGTCTCGGTGACGGTGCCGATCTGGTTGAGCTTGATGAGGATGGAATTGCCGCAGCCGAGCTCGATGCCGCGGCGCAGCCGTTCAGTGTTGGTGACGAAGAGATCGTCGCCCACAAGCTGCACCGAGCCGCCGAGCTCCTTCGTCATGAGCTGCCAGCCCTCCCAGTCCTCCTCGTCAAGGCCGTCCTCGATGGAGCGGATCGGATACCTCGCGCACAGCTCCTTCCAGTGAGCCACCAGCTCCTCGGAGGAGAATTTCTTTTGGCACTTCGGCAGCAGATATTCTCCCTTTTTCGCGCCCTTCCATTCGCTGGAGGCGGCGTCGAGCGCGAGCACAAAGTCGCGCCCCGGCTCGTATCCGGCCCCGGAGACGGCCTCGAGGATATAGCGGATGGCCTCCTCGTCGCTCGCCAGATCGGGCGCGAAGCCGCCCTCGTCGCCCACGGCCGTGGCCAGCCCCTTCGATTGAAGCAGCCGCCGCAGCGTGTGGAAGACCTCGGTGCACCAGCGCAGCCCCTCGCGGAAGGTCGGCGCGCCTACGGGCATGATCATGAACTCCTGCACGTCCACCGTGTTGGCCGCGTGCGCGCCGCCGTTGAGAATATTCATCATCGGCACCGGCAGGCAGACGCCGTTCACCCCGCCGAGAAAGCGGTACAGCTCCATCCCGCTGCCGTTGGCCGCCGCCCGCGCCGCCGCGATCGACACGGCCAGAATCGCGTTCGCCCCCAGCCGGGATTTGTCCTTCGTGCCGTCCGCCTCCAGCATTGCCCGGTCGACGGCATAGAGATCCGCCGCGTTCACGCCGTGCAGGCACTCATGGAGCACCGTGTTCACATGGCCGACGGCCTTGTCCACGCCCTTGCCGCCCCAGCGTGCTTTATCGCCGTCGCGCAGCTCGAGCGCCTCAAATTCGCCTGTCGAGGCCCCGCTCGGAGCCGCTCCGCAGCCCGTCGCGCCGTTTTTGAGCGTCACCTCCGCCTCCACCGTCGGGTTGCCCCGCGAATCGACGATCGCGCGCCCCTTGACCTTCTCGATTTCCAACATCATCTGACTCATCCTTTCTCTCGCGCTTGCCTCGGCAGCCGCGGCAAGCGGCTCGTTCCCACGGAGCGCCCCGCGGGAAACACGGGCGCTTTCGCGATTCCCTGCATGGAATCGCCGAAAGCAGCGTTCTCTCAAAAAACGGTTCCCGCGGCGCTCCTGTAAAGCCAGTATGCCCGCCGGACGGCACGGCATGCGGCCGGCCATTAGTTAGTTTTAACTAACTACAAATATCATACCGTGCGGGCGGGAAAAAAGCAAGAGGTTTGCCGGAAAAAGGGGAAAGGGGCTTGCGCTGCGCCTCGTTTTGCCGTATGCTGAAGGGGATAGGGATTGCTCTCCGGCAGCAAAGGAGAAGCAAGGGCCACCATCCCCGCTCTCAGGGGGAGACAGGAGGAGTTTTGGATGCCGAAATGTAAATTCTGCCGCCAGAAGAAGGAGTTTTATAACGAGCTCGGCTACTGCGACGAATGCCTCGACGAGATCCGCTCGTTTCTCAAAACCAGCCGCCAGCGCCTGGCGGCCTGGCGCGAGGAGAGCCTGACGGCGGACGAGGAGAGACGAAAGGAGATCGGCGAGCAGGCGCTGGCGCTCGGGGAGGCGCTGCGGCAGTATGAGAAGCGCGGCGTGGCGGTAAACCGCCGGGAGTACCGCGCCCTGCTGCGCGCCGTGCTGGCGCACTGCGGCGTGGCGAAGCCGAAGAAGACGGCGAGCCGGCCGCTTGTTCTGGGCCTGCTCGCGGCGTGCGTTGTGTGCGCGGCGGCCGCGGTTGTCTTCGCCGTGCAGTGGCAGACGCAGAACGCCCAATGCGCGGAGCTGCTGGCGCAGAACGAGCAGCTTTCGATGAGCCTTTCCGATCTGCAAATGCAGCTCGACGCCGCCCTCGCCGGCCAATCCGGCTCCATGGACGGCTCCATGGACGGCTCCGTCGGCGGCGGCGCGGCGGACAGCGGCTCCATGGACGGCGCGGCGGTCGACGGCGGCGTGATGGTCGGCGGCGGCGTCATGATTGGCGGCGGCGCAGCGGTCGACGGCGGCGTGGCGGTTGCCGTTCCCGGCTGAGGCGCGCAAGGGCCGCGCAGAAACAAAACGAGAGGGGCCCGGAGAGCAGAAGCTTGCTTTCCGGGCCCCTCTTGCCATGCTGGGGATTACTCCCCGCAGATTTTCTTGCCGTCGCAGAAGGCGCTGCCAACCGTCTCCCCCAGCCTGCGGTAGACGTTGTGTACCGGGTCGAAGGTGATGGGATCGAGCTTGACGGGATCGATCTTCCCCGATTCGTCGAGAATGCTTTCGTCGGCGCAGACGTTGACAATCTCGCCCACGAGGCGGCCGTTGGCCGGTTCATAGCTGCGCAGGCGGCATTCCACCGCCATCGGCAGCTCGTCGATCAGCGGCGCGTCCACAAAGGATGAGCGGCTCACATGCAGGCCGGCCCGCGCCAGCTTGTCCGGCACCTTGTTGCCGGATACGATGCCCAGATAGTCGCAGGCGGCCGCGTGCGCCGCGTCGGCCATGCTCACGGTGAAGGCTCCGCGCGCCAGCAGGTTCTTCACCGTGCGATGGCCCGCGCTCACGCAGAGCGAGAGCTCATTGGCGTCGCTGATGCCGCCCCAGGCCGCGTTCATCGCGTTGGGGGAGCCGTCCTCGCCGTAGGCAGCCAGAATGAAGACCGGCTGCGGGTACACCCACGGCTCCGCTCCGAAGTTTTTTCGCATGTTTCCATACCTCCCCATTGCTGTATCCGGCGGGGCGCTAACCGTCCCGCCTCCCACTCCTCTGCCGGCCCGCGCTGTCGGCGCTTGCCTGCCTGCGCTCCAGCTCGCGCAGCAGATGCTTCTCGTCGCGGTAGCCGTCTGCGAAGACGATGGAGCGCCTTCCCGTGCGTCCGTCCCCATAGCGCGCCCGGCACACGAGCACGCGGCTGTGCGCCCGCTCGCGGATCCGCTCCACGCTGAGGATCTCCACGGCGCCCTCGGGCAGCACGTTCGTCCTTGCCATGCGCCGGATCTCCGTGAGCCGGTAGGTCACGGTTTGCCCTTCGCCGGAGGAGGGGCCGTCATACTGCACCAGCCTGCGGCCGTCAGCCGCGAAGAGCCTGCCGTTGTCGTCGAGAATGAACACAAGCGCGTCGCGCCGCACGCGACGGCAGAGAAACGAAATCAGGGAGAGGGAGAGCGCTGTCACCGCCACGCACAGCGTCAGCAGCGAGATCCCTCTCGGCCAGTCCAGGCGAAGAATCAGGAAAACGCCCGCCGCGATCAGGAGGATCGCCAGCGCGAGGATGGCGGCCAGCCCGCCCGCTGTGCGCGCGGCGTAGCGGCTTTTCTCCCGCGTGCGGGTGGACGTCCAGATTTTCATGCAGCTTCCTCCTTTCGGGGCTCTCGCTCACACGGCGCCGGCGCCGCGCAGGGAGCGCTCTGCCCCCGGCAGCCGTTTGACGCGCTTGAGCGGAATGCCGATCGCCTGCGCCAGATCGGCGGCGATGTCCTCGGCGCCGGTGCGGCAGACGTAAAGCGTTTCCGGCTTTCCGTATTCCTCCACCAGCCTGCGGACCGCCGTCAGCACGGTTTGCGTCAGCTCCTCCGGTCTGCATTGGAGCATGAAGATCGGCTCCTTTGTGAGCCGGTTGGAGAGCGCCACCACGGCGGGATACCATCCGCAGCCGCCGTGCTCCTCCGGAACGGGTTCGGTCAGCCAGCCATAGTCGAGCTCCACGCGGGGCGCCGCCTCGCTCGCCGGCCTCTCCAGCAGGCTTTGAACTGCGGCGGACGCTTTTTTGAAGACGATCCTGTGCCGCTCGGGCGCCGGAAAGGGGATGGAGGGGGCGGGAAAGTTATCCCAAAGCCCCGTCTTTTTGTTGTAGAGGCGCACCAGCACCTCGCCCTCCTCAAAGCGCGGCGTCACATGGTATTGAATCAGAGCTTCCAGCTCCATCTGGAAATTGCCGAGACAGTCGAGCAGCCCCAAAAGCTGCTCCCCCGCGGGAAGCTGTCTTGTGCGGAAGGGGCGCTTGCGGAAGGGAAGCAGATACAGGCCGTTCTCGAGCTGCATCCTGTGCCGGTCCAGCACGGCCAGCTCCTCCTCGGAGAGCTCTGTCCTGCGGGCCAGGCAAAAGCCCCAGTATTCCGCCTCGATGGCGCCTCTTTGCCGCTCCCGGTCTGTTGTTCCCTCCATGGCCTTGCAATAATCCTGCAGGGTGGGATAGATACGCATTTCCCGGCCCATGGGGCCAGAGGGGAAATGGGCCATGGCAAGCTGCTGTCTGTCCTGAGAGATGTAGACGAGAAAATCCTCCGGCCCGAGATGGAACCACGGCGGCTGCTCGCAGATTCTGGTCAGGCAGGCCTTCAGCTCGGTATATATGAGCTGGTCCCGCCGCTCTCTTGCCTTTTGCAGATCGATGGGGCGTTTCTGCTTCTTTGCCATACGCCGCGTTCTCCTTACCATTTGTCAAAAATAATAGGAACAGTTTCAGTATAAAGGGATTCTGCAGAGGAATCAACACTTTTTCGGATGAAAACTGTGAAAATTCCTCAATGCGCCTCCCCGGCGTCCGTCAACAGCTCAAAGCGGCTGCGTCTGGTGCGCAGGATGCCCTCCCGCTGCAGCTTTCCCAGCTCGCTCGAGAGGGAGGCGCGGTCGACGTTCAGGTAGTCGGCGAGCTGCTGGCGGTCGAAGGGGATGGTGAAGCTGCGGCTGCCCGCTCGCAGGGCCTGGTCTGAGAGATAGGACAGCAGCCGCCCGCGCACGGTCTTGGGGGCGGTGTGCAGGATTTTGCGCGAGAGCGTCAGATTTTTCTGCGCGGAGAGGGCGAGCAGATTGCGGATCAGCCGGCTGTGATGAGGGCAGGCCCGCGGGCAGGGAGCGAGCACGCGCTCCATGCGCAGAAACAGCACCTCGCTCTCCTGTGCCGCGGAGACGTCCACAAGCAGGGGCTCGCCGGGCGTGCAGGCGTAGGTCTCGGCGAAAATTTGCCCCGGCTCCACGCGGTCGATCACCGCGGCGCTCCCCCAGAGGCTGACGCTCTCAATCAGCACGCCGCCGGAGAGCACCAGCCCCATTGAGGCCACGGGGCTTCCGGCGCGCAGCACGCGCTCTCCCTTCTGATACGTTTTTCTCTGCGCCCCCAGGCAGTCGAGCATCGTCTCGAGCTCCTGCGGGGAGACGCCCGCAAACAGCGGCGATTGCGTCAGCTCCACGGCGGTTTCCTCCCAGCGTTGAGGCTCCGGCGTCGGCGAAGCTGAGACCGTCAAAAAAGCTGCCAGAGAGCAAACACGAAAGTTTCGCCCGCCTTTTCAAAGGCGGCGGGGCGCGGGGCAGAGCCCCGACCACTCAGCTGCCGTTGATCCTATCGCGAAGCACAAAAAGGCCAGGAAAAACAGCGAAGCGTCTTTTTCCGGACGGCGGCGCTCACCTGTACTTTTCTTCACGAAGCCCTTTTTCGACAAGCTCAGGCTCCGGCGTCGGCGAAGCCTTTTTCCCTATTATACCTGTTTTGTTCCGGCAAAGTCAAAGGAACCCGTCGAAGCAAAACGGCGGGCAGACAGAAAAACCGGCTCCCGCGGGGAAAGCCCCGGGGAGCCGGCTGAGGGTTCCGTGTTTCAGTCCGGCACGGTGAGCCGCCCGGCCGCGCCGCGCTCGATCCGTCCGGCCTCCAGCGCACAGCGGACACCGGCCTCGGCCATCGCGTGGACCGCCGTTCCCGCGCGCGGGAAGCCGAGAAGCCTGGCCGTTTCGCGCACGAGCTCCTCCTGCGGCAGGCCGATCTGCTCCTCGAGCACGCAGCAGGCCGCGTTGGCCGCCTCCTGCGCCGGGATGTCCCTGGCCTCGCGAACCCCGGCGTTGCCGGTGCGGAAGGCGCGGTACGCCTCCGGGCTCTGGCCGTCGCTCCAGTAAAAGCGCTGGCCGTCCTGGGCGGTGGAGGTCACGTTCATATCCTGCAGCACAGAGCTCGTGTACGACTGCATCCGCGAGCCGGCGCGGGAGATGCCGAGGCTCTGCAGCACGCGCCGGGTGAGCAGGCCTTCGCTGATGGGGGCCTCCTGGCGCAGCACCTGGCGAAAGCGCGCCTGCAGCTCCGGCAGATGCTTTGGCTGCACATACTCCTCCGCCGAGAGCGGCAGGGCCGCCAGCTCCGCGGGACGGTACGGCTCGGGCTCCTCCGCCTTTGCCCCTCGCGGCTTTTTGGCCGCGGCGCTTTTTTCCGCCCGCCGCGCCTGCGCGGCCAGCTTTTTCGGCTCCGCCTGCGGCTGTGCGGGGGTGCTCGGGCCGCGCCGCTCCCCGGCCTGCCGCACGTGCTCGAGCAGGCGGTTCAGCTCGCGCTCGCTGTTGTCCCACCAGTCGCCCGTCCAGATGCGGTGCAGCTCCCAGCCGAGGCCCTCCAGCACGGTGGGCTGGCCCAGCTCGCGATCGCGGGTGGTCTTCGCCGCGCCGTAGAACGGGCCGTCGAGCAGAACGCCGAGCAGGTACGCCCCGGGGCGCTCGGGATCGATCACGCCCACGTCGACGCGGAAGCCGGAGCGGCCCACCATGGTGCGGCACGCATAGCCCGCCTCGGCAAGAGCGCCGCAGACAGCCCGGACGATGCCGCCGTCCTCCGCGCCGCTCTGCACGGAGCCGGCGTCCACCGCCAGCCGCTCCCCGCCCGCATAGGCGAGGAAGGCCTTGAGCGCCGCCACGCCTGCGCTGGCCGTGCGGGACAGATCGATCTGCTCGGGCCGCAGCGTGGAGAAGACGATCATCTCCTGCCGCGCGCGGGAGACGGCCACGTTGAGCCTTCTCCAGCCGCCCTCGCGGTTGAGCGGGCCGAAGTTCATCGTGATGTGCCCGGACTCGTCCGGCCCGTAGCCGACGGAGAAGAGGATCACGTCGCGCTCGTCGCCCTGCACGTTCTCCAGATTCTTGATGAACAGCGGCTCCTCGCGGTCGTGCGCCCAGCTCTCGAGCGCCTCGTCCGTGCGGCAGGCCTCCTCGAGCAGATCGTCGATCAGGTTCTGCTGGTTGATATTGAACGTCACCACGCCCACGCTCTGCCCGGCGCACGAGGCGTCATGGCAGCGCCGGGAGAGCTCCTCCACCACAGCCTGCGCCTCGGCGCGGTTCTGCCTGGTTTTGCCGCGGTCGAAGCAGCCGTCCACCGGCACCAGCCGCACCTTCGACTCGAGGTCGTTGACGGAGGGGAAGGTGAAGAGCTTGTTCTCGTAAAACTGGCTGTTGCTGAAGGCAATCAGGCTTTCGTGGCGGCTGCGGTAGTGCCAGAGCAGGTGCGTCTGCGGCATGTTGAGCGCCAGGCAGTCCTCGAGGATGCTCTCGAGATCCTCCTGCTCCAGATGCTCCTCGTCTATGGTGCTGCCGGTGAAGAAGGTCGTCGGCGGCATCTGCTTCGGGTCGCCGACGATCACGGCGTTCTCACCCCGCGCCAGCGCGCCCACCGCCTTGCACGTCGGCAGCTGCGAGGCCTCGTCGAAGATCACGATGTCGAACGGCTCGCGCTTCGGGTCCAGATACTGCGCCGCCGAGATGGGGCTCATCAGCATGCACGGGCACAGCCGCGGCAGCAGGTTGGGAATTTCGGAGAACAGCCGGCGGATGCTCACGCCGCGCCCGCCGCTGCGCACGGCCCGCTGCAAAATGCCGACCTCCGAGCTCTGCGAGGCCTCCTTCGCGAAGTTGGGCACGCGGGCCGCCAGGCGGCAGAAGATCTCCTCGCGCGCCAGCTGCTCGAGCTCGGCGCTCAGACGCCGGAATTGCCCGACCTTCTCGTTGAACAGGGCGCCGGAGAAGGACTGCAGCGCAGGGTCGCTTCCGATGGCGTCCTCCGCCAGCGCCTGATACAGGGCGCGCAGATAGGCTCCCATCACGTCCTCGTGCGCAAGACCCTCCTCATAGGCGCGCACCAGCGGGGAAAGGCCCAGAGCCTGCGCTTCCCCGCACAGCTGCTTCCAGAGCACCCACTCGCGCAGGATGTCGCGGTTTTCCCCGAGCTGGCGGCACAGCCTGCGCTGCTTCGTCAGCCACTCCGGCTCCTCCGGGCCCGGCTCGTCGATCCGCAGCAGCTCGCGCAGGGCGCGGCCGGACGCGCACACGGTCTGATAGGATTGGCGGAAGGCGGAAAGGGCGGGCTGCAGATCGGCTCTCGCCGCGAAGCTGCGCCGGAAGGCGGGGTCGCCCGTCTGCTCGGCGAGGGCGGCGGAGGCGCGCGCGGCCCGCGAGACGGCCTCGGCAATCGCGCCCCAGTCCGGCTGCCCGCCGGAGAGGAACGCGCCCAGCCCCTGCCCATAGATGGAGAAGAGGCGGTTGGCCTCCGCGGTCTCCCGCTGATACTCGCACAGCTCAGCCAGCGACCGGCCGAGCGTCTCGCGGTTCACGGGGCCGGCGGCAAAGACGGCCAGCTGCTTGGCCAGACGGCTGCGCCCGAGCGCCCGCGGCAGGAACCACGAGCCCTCCGCCCGCTGCCACTCGGCCAGCAGAGCGCTGCCGTCCTGCTGCAGGAAGCTCTCGCGCCACGCCTGCGAAAGGCCGGCGGCCAGCTTCTGCGCCTTCTGCGCGTGCTGCGTCATCTGCACGATTTCGCTCATCGCGATCTCGAAGCTCTCATACTGCGCCCATGTGCGCGGCAGAGAGAGCCAGTCCTCCAGCGTTCCCGCGATCGCGTCGAGGTTCGTCCACTGGCCGAAGGTGTCCGGCGCGCCGAGGCGCAGCACGAGCGTCAGCGGCCTTCCCGTCTGATCCAGGCGCTCGAGGGCCGTCTCATAGGCGGAGAGGCGGTCTGTCAGCTGGCCGCGCAGCTGCTGGGAATAGGAGGAGAGGGCGACGGGGGAGAGCGGATGGCGGTGCGGATGACCCACGGCGCGCGCGGCGGCTGTCAGGCGCTCCACCGCCAGACGCTGGGCGTCGAGCGCTTCGCGCGTGGCGCAGGCGGCAAAGGCCGCAGAGAAGGAGAGCGCCTGCGGGGCGGCGCGGTACCGCTCCCAGCCGTCGATCATGGCGAAGAGCGTCAGCCCGCTTTTGCGCGGAGCATGCAGGGCGTTCGCGTAGGCGTCGAGCTCTCCGCGCACGGCGGCGAGCTGGCCGGCTTTTCTGTCATACGCCTCGGCCGTCTCCCCGCGCGTAACCTCCGTGGCGGCCCGCAGCTGCTCGAGCACGTCGCGCTTTTTTGATTTGTTGGAGTGCAGCTCCAGGCAGAACGGGCCGATGCCCATCGCGTCCAGGCGGCGCTGCACCACAGAGAGGGCGGCCATCTTCTCCGCCACGAAGAGCACGGTTTTCCCCTGCGCGAGGGCGTTGGCGATCATGGCGGTGATGGTCTGCGATTTGCCGGTGCCGGGCGGGCCGTGCAGCACAAAGCTGTCCCCGCGCTGCGCCGCCTCGATGGCGCACAGCTGCGAGGCGTCCGCCGCGATCGGCAGCAGCACGCCGTCCTCCGGCACGCGCGCGCCGGTCTCCATCGGCTCCGCGTCCCATGTCAGCCGCCCCTCCACGAGGCTCTTCACAATCCTGCTGCGCCGCAGATCGTCCGAGCGGTTGCGCATGTCGTTCCACATCACAAACTGAGAGAAGGAGAAGATGCCGAGCAGCGAGGATTCAATCACATCCCAGCCGCGCTGATCCATCACGGCCTTGCGCAGCACGGTGAGCACGCCGCGCAGATCGATGCCGTGCTCGTCCTCGGGCAGGGGGTCAAGGCCGCTCACGGTGATGCCGAAGTCCTGCTTGAGCATCTCGAGCAGGGTGATATTGATCTGCGGCTCCTCGTCGCGCAGGCGGATCACATAGCCCTTGAGGGCCGACTTGCGGATGATCTCGATCGGCAGCAGGACGATGGGGGCGTAGCGCGGCCTGCGGCTTGTTTTCGTCTCATACCATTTGAGCAGGCCGAGCGCCAGATAGAGCGAGTTCGCGCCGTTTTCCTCCAGCGAGGTTCTGGCCGTGCGGTAGAGGCTGACGATCGCCCTTGCGAGCTCGCCTTCGCTCAGCGCGGAGCGAAGCCTTCTGTTTTTGAATTCCGACTGGATCAGCGCCGTGTGGTCGCCGATGTCTGTCAGCCGTTCGACATCCCGGCGGTCCTCCTCGGCGAGCGTCCACTCTGCGGGCCGGGGCCCGATCCCGTATTCGCCGCCGTCCGCCAGCGCGTCCTCCAGCTCGCCCAGCGAGGGGGAGAGGATGGGGATCACGCTCTGCGTGAGGCGCAGATTGATCAGCGTGTTGCGCAGGCCGAGCTCGAGGAGCCTGCGCTCCCACTGCGTCACCTTTTCCACGGGCAGAGCCGCGTCCGCCTCGCGCACGTTTACTTTTTCGCCCAGGGCGTCGGGCGCGGCCGTCAGGCGATCGCCGCCGAGCTCCTCCCGCTCCGCCTCGAGTACGCCCTCCGCCGTGCGCAGGGGCAGGGGGCGAATGCCGCTCAGCCGCGCGCGGGAGACGTCGATCAGGAGCTCGAGCGGGCTGTCGCCGAACTCCTGCCCGGCCTTGCGGCAGGCGTCCTCAAAGCTGACGTTTTTGCCCGCGGTGAAGGCCGTGCACTCCACCACGGCGATCTCGTTCACGCCGTCGGCCAGCCGCTTCGTCACCAGAGAGGGATCGTCCTGCACCGCGTCGGGAAAGGACAGGTCCTCGAGCCAGACGCCGGCAAAGACATGGCCCGGCTGCAGCAGGAGCAGCGGGTGCAGGCCGATGGCCTCCAGACAGGCGGCATAGAGCAGCGTCAGATCCAGGCAGGTGCCCAGCTTCTGCTCGAGCACCGCCCCGCCCAGGCGCACGCGCTGGCCCAGCGGCTCAAAGCTCGCGGGCGGCGCGGCATAGACGAGGTTTTGCGCCTGCAGCGCTCCATAGACGGCGGCGGCCTGCATGCGCGCGCGGTTGGGATCCTGCGTCTGGTAGGCGTCCAGAGAGGGGTCGCCGCTCCACTCCTCGAGCAGCTGCGCCGCCCTGGCGTTGACGCCGGCGATCGCCGGGTGGTTCGGCAGGACGAAGGCCGTGAGCAGCTCCGGGTAGACGGTGGGCCCGTGCCACTCGTCGAAGGCCAGGGCTGTGAGCTCGCGGTCGAGGGTGGCGAGCGTTTCCCCGCCGCACTCGAGGGAGAAATGCGCCTCGCCCGTCACACGCTCCGTCAGCGGGGCCAGGAAGGCCGCGTCCGGCTGCAGGGAGGCGCCGCGCAGGCGGAAGGTCTCGCCGGCAGGAATGGAGGCGATCGCCTGCGAGAACGGCTTGAGGATCGCAGGCTCGCTCCAGACGCGCAGCGTCAGGCCGCTGAGCTCCGTCTGCGTGCCGTTGACGATGGTCAGCTCCCGCAGCACCGGCAGCCTGTTCTGCTGCAGCGCATAGTTGACGACAGATGTCAGCTCCGCGTGAATTTGCACCGTGTGGAGTTTTTCCTCCATTTCATCACATCCCAGCATGTATTCTTCCCGGTTCGCCCGCGGCGGCTCCCGCGGGGTTCGGGATCATTATATCGCATGCGCGCCGCCCTGTCAAAAGCTGTCGGAATGGCGGGACCTGGAAAAAGACAGCTGTCAAAAGCGTATCCATAGCTTTTGCCTCGAGCTTCACAGATGGTTGTCCGGAAGGCGGTTCCCTTGATATCCAGTATAGAATAAAGCAGTTTCCTTCTTTGGAAAAATACAGGAGGAGAGCGAACAGAAAAAAGCCGCCGCACGGATGAAAACCGTGCGGCGGCCGTGTGCAGCGCCGATGGTTTATTTGTGCAGTGCTGCCTGAATTCGTTTGCGGTTGATCAGAAGTATTGCGGTACCGGAGAGGGCGCACAGAGGCAGAAGAATCAACGGATAAGCCGGATCGCCTGTCTGCGGAACCGAGTCGATCGGCTTCTCCGGCTGTGGCTCGGCGGAGCTCACAGAAGGCTGAGATTGCGCGGGCGGTGCAGACTCCGGCGTCTCTGAGGGAGCGGAGGAGGCTGCCGGAGGCGTGGATTCTGCAGGTGTTTCAGACTGCACCGGGGGTTCCTCCTGGCTGCCGCCTGCAGGATCCAGCGGAGTGCCTGGGCTTCCCGAGCCTCCGTTCGAGGAAGGACGGTGCGGGGTGCTGGGAGTATCTGTGGTCTCCCACACCAAAACAAAAGGAGAGAATCCACCGGATTCAACGGAAAATTGAATTCCAGCTTCGTCCAGGGTAATGGGAACGATTTCCGGTGTCACCTGTTCAATGTCGGTGACAGTGTAGCCGGAAGCAGCGCCGTCCGCATCGTCGCGGTGCAGATTCTTGAAATGGAGCAGAGTGAATGAAGTGCTGCTGTCTGTGCCCTCCGGGTATCCCCAATAGACAGTGACGGCCGCGCCGGTGGTTTTTACCCAGGCGTTGCCGTTGTTTTCGTCGACCAGATCGAGATATTTTGCCTGATGGAAACGCTCAACGTTGCTCCCGGCGGGACCGATCGCCCGATCTGCCCCGGCGATCAGCGCGTTCTCACGCAGATTCTGACCGTTATCCTTATCATAGATATCGTCGAACAGCAGTCCGACACCCGCAGCGGGAACGTCGACCGTGGTGTGATTGAGCACATATTGTGTTCCCATGGGCGCGGTGACAGCAG
Source organism: uncultured Clostridia bacterium (assembly GCA_944383955.1). Lineage (GTDB taxonomy): Bacteria > Bacillota > Clostridia > Oscillospirales > Acutalibacteraceae > Caccousia. The sequence goes on along the minus strand of CALWRP010000021.1, from coordinate 6,493 downwards.
CGGACTCGCTGGCGAGCGGCTCCTCCGGCGCAGCGGCCTGCATAATGGAAACGGGATTGGAATCCGGCGTCTGATTTCCATTTTCCACAGCGCGCACGCGCAGGGTTCCCGTGCCCAGCACAAGGCCGTATACCTTGGTGTCCCCCTTCACGGAGGCCGTTATCTGATCAGGATTCACCGTGTTGGTATAGAGCTCAATGGTATAGTCCTCATACAGCTCATGGATGACGGAGGGAACAAACTGATCGTTTGTGAACACGTTTTCCCCAATTGAGTACTGTACGCGGACTTCATCCTGTGCTTCCAGAACTTTGTTCAGATAGTAGAGGGCCGTTCCATCGCGGTCTTCTCCCGCTTTTTCCACCGTCCATTCTTTCCTGTCCTGTGTTCCGGGAACGAAATCGGAGCTGGTGAAGATGAGCTGTGCGGGATCAACGCCGTCCGGAGCCTCGAGATAGAACAGGGGGCGGGGGAGCGAATTTGTCCCGGTGATGTTGTCCGTGTTGTCTACCACGGCGTCATAACCGCTTTCGCCGCCCATGTAGATGGTGATGTCGGCAGGGACAATTAGAATGACATCGGAAGACGGCTGTGCCACCACGGCATTGGACGTGAAGGGCTTTGCCAGATTTCCCCACCCGATGAGAGGCTGAGATTGTATGGCGTCATTTGTTTCAGATTCATAGGCGATCACATCGGGGCAGTCAATGGTGCCGGAAAGGACGACGGAGACTGTGGCTCCGGCTTGTATGCTGCCGGCGGGCAGTGTGATGAGGCAGGTGTTGTCTGCACCAGGGATCACATGGTCCTCCCACACGATGGTTTCTCCTGCGGTTACGGTGGCGGTCAGAGTTTCAGCCTGCTGCATTTCGTCGGAGAGTGTCAGTGTCAGCGTATGACTTCCGCCTCCCGCGGCGGCGATCTCCGCGGTGAAGCTTGTATCGGGAGCCGAAGAGGCTACTTCAGGAAGACTTTTCAGCCATTCGATGATGGCTTTCACATCCTCTTCGATAGACGGGTATAGTCCATCGTAATATATCTCGTCGCGATTATAATCCTCCAAAGGCTGATAAGCGAGGCTGCGATAGTAGGTGTTATAGTCCCATAAAGGAATAGCGCCCGCAAATGGTTCTTCAATTGTGAGCTCCGGGTTGGTGTAAAAATAGATGGCCTGCTGGACGGCTGAAATCAGCACCATCTCATAGTGGGGAATGACGTCGTCGTGCAGTGTAATTCCACTCTCTTTGATTCGAGCGATCATTTCCTGCTGGGTCAGGAAGGGATAGGTATTGCATATCACGGCCCGAAGCTTTCCGGCGTTCGCCGATGTGGTAGTCAGGCTTTCCAGATCTACCGCTTTGTATCGGAAGCCGTACTCGTCAAAAATCGCGCTGTCTGCACAATAGGCCAGAATCGCCTGGTTTCCGTTTTTTGTGTCGAGAAGCCGCATAATGGGCGTGGCATAAGCTCCTTCGTCCGATTCATTCAGCTTGTAGGCATACATGCTGATTTCATAATAGGGGTAACTGCTGTTATCGGGATACTGATAGGGATATTCCTCTTCCACCGGCACTGCAAAAACCGGAAGCTGTATCATGGACATAATCATGCACAGGCAGAGGAGAAGCGCTATCCGGCGCGCGTGGGTTCCTGTCCGTTTCATAAAACATCTTCCTTCCCGTATTTTGTCAATCCAGAAACAAGCGGCCTGCCATACCTGCATCAGCGATAGGGCGCAAGGCATCCGGGCGCGATCCGTCCAAGCTGATTCGACAGCGTGATAAGCACCGTGCTTCAGGCTCTTCAGAGCAGAGAAAGAGCCGTTGGAAAGGCTCATGATTTTCGCCTCCTTTTCCTTTTGGGCCGTGATTTTGTCCCTGTGCCGTATGTTTCCCGGACAGAATCGGTATTCTGTCCGCCGGAATTTGAATGTTGGGAATTGGGAGTGGGGCGCCATGCCAATCCCTGGAGCTTGGGCAGCAAAAAAGCCGCCCCAAAAGGCGGCTCCTGGACAATAAATCCGTAAAAGGAGAAGGCCGTTTTTCATTTGCTGAAACAGCCTTGACTTTCTGCATAAAAAGCTTGATCTTTAGCAAAATTATTGGTACAATATATCATAATCGTAGGGCTATGTAATGTTGTTTTCGTATGTTTCCCGGACAGAATACCGATTCTGTCCTACGAGATCAGCCGCAGCTGCTCGAGCGTCTTTTCGTGCTCCGTGCCTGTGGAAATGAGATAGATCCGTGTTGTCTCGATGCTGGAGTGGCCGAGCACGTCGGCCAGACGAACGACATCGTGGCACGCGCGGTAGAAGCAGCGTGCGAACAGATGCCGCAGGTTGTGAGGGAAGACCTTGGAGGATTCCACACCGGCAGCGCGGGCTGCGGCTTTCATTTCCTCCCAGACCCGCCGCCTGTCCAGGCTTTTGCCGTCTTTGGTGAGAAAAATCTCGCCGGAGGCGGTTTTTTGCTGTCCGGCATACTTGAGCAGCTTGCGTCGCAGGCGTTCCGGCAGAAGAATGACGCGGATTTTCCCTTTCATGCGGATCTCCGCCTGACCCCGGCGCACCGCCTCTACGGTGATGCTTTTGAGCTCGGAGACGCGGATACCGGTAGCGCAGACCGTTTCAAGCAGCAGGGCCAGGCGCGTTCGCTTTTGCCGTGTAGCGGCGGAGACGAGGCGTTCGTACTCCTCTTTCGAGAGTTCACGTTCCGATTCCCGAAAGAGACGGCGCTGCATGCGCAGATGCCTGGCCCGGCAGTCCTCCCGGCCCACAAAGGAAAGAAAGCGATCGAGGGCGGTGAGTTTGCCGTTGACGGAGGAAGGGGTCAGTCGCAAAAGCAGTTCTTCGCGCCAGGCGGCGACGGTCTCCCTTGTGAGCGCTTTTCCGTCCAGCCAGCAGATAAACTGCCGCACGGCAAGCAGGTATTTTTCCATGGTGGCGGGACTTTTTTCCTCTGCGGCAAGCTTTTTTGCAAAGTTTTTGAGTTCTCGATTGAAAGCGTTTGCGGTCATGATGTGCCTCCCATTAAAAAGGTGCCAAAAGAAAGTGAACGGAAGGAGCGTGATTTCCGTTGCCATGAAATACACGATGCTCCCTCTTCCTTTAGTGTACCTTGCTGGGACAAAAATATATATGAATTTTTTCACGTCTGTGTTGTGAGACGCCCAAGTGAAAGCGATGGGACAGGATGGAAAGATTCTGCCTGAACGGCATCGGAGAATGCCGCAGTGCTTCGGAAAAACGCGCGGGATAATGCTGAAGCAAGAGAAAAGCTGAGCCCGGAACGACAAATGCGTCCGGGCTCAGCCTGGCGGATTGTGTTCAGGCTCAGCCTGGCGGATTAGGAGAACTGGTCAAAGAGGTCGCCGCACATGCCTTCGAGGAGGTTGGCGGCGCCCCACGGAAGAAACTGAAACCAGGTGCTCGCGCGCGTGCCGTCGGGATAGCGGTCGCACAGCAGCCCCTCGCTGTAGCAGAAGCGCTCGGACATCCAGCCCTTTTTGCCGAAATCATATTCCCCGTCGAAGCGGTTGAACGTCTGCAGGCCCCAGGCGAGCGTGTCCTCCAGCCGCTGCCGGAAATAGCCGTCCTTCGTTTGGCGGAACAGATAGAGCAGCTCGTCGAGTATGCCGTTGGACATCGGGTGAATGTGATGGTTCGCGGTGGAGGTGACGCTGCCGCCGCAGCTGGACCAGCCGAGCCTGCTGAGCGGCGGCGCCTGAACCGGCACGTTCCAGCAGAATTTGAATGAAAATTCGTATTCCATCGCCAGGCGCAGCGCCGCGAGCAGGCTTTCCTCGCCCGTCTCGCGGTGCAGGAGGGCAGCCAGGCGGATGAAGGCCAGAATGCCCTCCGAATCCACCGCCTTGAAGGTGTCCATCGGCGTGGCGTAGCACTCCATGCGGCGCACGTAACGGCTGAGATAGTGGCGCGCCGAGGGCAGGCACGAGAGCAGCTGCTCCCGGTTCCCGGTGAGGGAGGCCAGATACGCCTTGGCCGTCAGGCACCAGCAGCCGGCAAAGGAGTCGTACTCGATGCCCTCGCCGGTTTCCTCCGACCACAGGTAAGGGTATTCTCCCTCCGCGTTCCTTGTCCGATCCATGCGATCCACCACGCGGGCGGCGAAGGCCAGCCAATCGGGGTGCTCCGTGTTCCAGACCGTTTTTTCCAGATCGTATGCCTTGAGAATGTAGTAAACTGCCTCGCCCACCACGTAGGAGGTGTGGCCCCGCTGGGGCAGCAGGTTCTGCCACCAGCCGTCGACGCTCCATTTGCCGTCCGTGTTCGTCTCAAACGGCAGGCCGGAGGCGGGATTCAGGGAGTGCTGCACAATATGATCGATGCAGCTGAGCGCCTGCCCGCGCAGCTCGGGATTTTCGAGGCGCCGCGCCGCCATCAGCAGGGGAACGGCAATCTCCGCGCCCGCCGTCCACGCGATGGAGGTGTGAGCCGTGTGGCAGACCCTGCCGTCCTCCAGGGAAACGAGGGTGGCGTAGTTCTTGAGCTCCGGCATCCAGGCGTCCGCGGCGATCGCGGGGGCAATCGCGCTCACCGCCTCGCGGATTGACGCGCCCGCCCGCGGGGGCTGATGGTATCGCGCGTACACGTTCCGCAGAACGGCGGCGATCCCGCTCTCATCCTCAGAGGGGAAGTCGTAGAGCCGGAGCGGCACGCGCAGCGTCTGCCCGGCGGGGATGAGAACGCAGCGATCGGCGGAAAAGCTGCGCGGCTCAATCTCCTGCGCGTCGATGTACTTGTACGGGGCGTCCTCGCAGCCCACGGTGAAGCCGACGGAGGAAACCTCTCCCAGCGAGCAGGAAAAGCCGTTGAACCCCGCGAAAGCGCCGGAGACGCCCGGCTCCCAGAAGGGAAGCTCCCCGTCCACCCGGTAGGGGCTCGACGAGACGCCCAGAATCCGCCCCTCGGAGAACACCATGGCCGCGGGGTGGGAGAGGCGATCGGCCCGCGTGAGGAAAAACGGGGAGTAGGGAATATCGCTGCGCGTGCGGCTGAGCCGCGGGTTGAGCTTCGAGCCCGCCTGCCGCTCCACCTCGCCCCGGTTCCTGCCGTAGAGGAAGGCGGGCAGGAAAAAGCGCGGATTGTCTCCCCCGATATGGAGGGAAAAGCGCAGCACGCCCCGCCAGTCGCCGCTTCCCGTGTTGACGGCCTCCGCCGTCACGCAAAACGGATTTTGCGGGGAGCCGTCCCCGCCCTCGCAGCAAAAGGAGACGGACAGCCCGCACGCTTCCGGCGGGGCGTATCGCGCGTCCTTTTCTCCCAGCGTGCGCGCGTCCGCCGTGACGGCGGGCGCGGCAAATGTGTTCTTCTCTCTCATCGCTCTCATTCGCCCAGCAGCACCTCGCGGTTCGTCCCGTAGAAGACGTCGTCCCTGCCGGCCAGCATGGAGCAGATGCGCTCAAAGCGATCCCAGTTTTGGTCCGCGTCAAGCTCGTAGGAGTGGCCCCAGAGGTAGAACAGCTGCGGCTCGTCCGCCTCGCAGCTCAAAAAGCGCTCAATGAGCTCGAACACCTGCGGGTCGTTGTGATGGCAGGTGGGGTGGAAGGTGAGCAGATTGGCCTGGGGAGCGAAGCCGTGCGTCGACTGCACCGTTCTCGCATACCGGAGCCCTGTTTCCTTTACCACCTCGACCACCTGATCGTCATACTGGCCGTAGGCATAGGCCATACCGGCCATTTCCGCGCCGAAGAGCGCCTCGAGCCGCTTTTTGTCCTCGCCGATCTCCTGCGCCCACGCCTCGCGGCTCAGCTCGGTGGGGTGCAGGTGCAGAAGGCCATGCACGGCGATCTCGTGTCCCTGATAGAGCGCGCCGAGATTGTCCAGCGGGAGCCTTGCCACCTGAAAGCCCTTGCAGTCCCAGCTGTCCGGGGAGCCGAGCAGGCCCGCGTTGAGGTTAAAGGTGCCCTTGAGGTGATACCGGTTCAGAATGTCGAGCAGCTTTCTGTCCGATTCCACTCCGTCGTCATAGCTGAAGGTGACTGCCTTGCGAAATCCTTTCCACATACGAATCCTCCATTTTTTGCGGCCGCGCCCGGTGCGGCGTGAGGCTCCGCGGCCGTATTTCATATTGAAATTGCTCATCCGCTGTCCGGCAAGCGATGCGCTCCCCTCCGTCTGCGGGCAGGACTGCCCGGGGCTTCTGCCGGAGAGGAGCCGCGCCGCGGACAAAAGCGCCGCATCCGTTTTCATTATACCGTGTTTTTTCCTGCGGGAATACCCCTGAGCGAAAGAAAGAGATTTTTTTTTGCCGCGGAGCGTCCGGTTTCTCTCTGAAGTCAACCGATCGTGTTGTCTGCGCGCGGCTTTTCGCAGCATCGCGCCGCTTCGTCAGCGAACCCCGGGGTTCCCGGCGGCCGGCGTTATATCGCCCGCTTGCGCTCTGCCGCCCGTATCTCCGAACCGGTCTTTCCCCCGCCGCACTTTCCCTCCCGCTCAAACTCCCGCCGCAGAATGCCCAGGGCTTTCTTT
>CALWRP010000020.1 GCA_944383955.1 uncultured Clostridia bacterium | reverse complement strand
TGGTGGTCTTGCCGCAGCCGGAGGGGCCGAGGAAGGTGAAGAACTCTCCCTCGTGAATGTCGATGTTGATGTTCTGCAGCGCGATAAAGCTGCCGAAGCGGACCTCGATATTATCGAGCTTAATCATGCTCTCTATCATGCTCTCTCCCACTTTCCTTCCTATCCGGTTATATTCCCTATTTCCGTATAAAAATCGGGCCGGCCGCTCGTGTGCGCGGCCGGCCCGCTGACGGTCTGCCGGGCGAGCGGCCGTCTGCGCTATGAAATTACTTACTTCATGTAGGTCAGTTCAATCTTTTCGCACCAGGCGTCGATGTTTTCAGCGACGAGAGCCCAATCAATATCCTGTGCGGGCAGCTCGGCAATCACCTTGTTGAAATCATTGGCCTTGTCAACGGCGCCCTCGTTGGCGGGCAGAGTGGAGAACTCCTGAGCCCACTCGCCCTGAATCTGCGCGCTGCCGAACCAGTCGATGAAGCGCTTGACTTCTTCCTCGTTCTTCGTGCCGTTGACGATAGCGACACCCTCCACTGCGTAGGGAACGCCAACCTCGGGCACAACGTAACCCGTCACAGTGCCATACTGCTCATCGCGGGCCTCGATACCGCTCGACCACATCTGGCCGCAGAGAACGGGATCGGCCGTATCGGCGATACTGGCGTAGAGGTCAACGCCGCTCTCATCCGGCACGCCGTACTCATAGTACTGCGCGATGGCTTCCCAGCCCTCATCGGAGATGCCAAGATCGCCATTCGGATCGGCGTAGCGCACCAGGATACCGGCGATAACGTTGCGGGTGGTGCCGCCGGTCAGGGCGCTGGCGTACTCATATTTGCCCTGGAAGGCTTCGTTCTGCCACAGGTCAAGCCAATCGGTGGGAGCTTCCTCCGCGCTGAGCTGGTTCGTGTCGTAGACAAGAAGAATCGCCTGCTTCACAATAGCGTGGTAATAGCCATCCGGATCGTTCAGACCGGCGGAAACCTCGTCGGCCCAGGCCGGGGTGTAGGGAATCAGGATGTCCTCCGCCTTGAGCGACTCCCAGATGATGGAGTTCAGTCCGAAGACCACATCCGCGATGGGGGCGTTCTTCTCTGCGATCAAACGGCTCTGCACTTCTGCCGCGCCCGCGTCGAGATACTGCAGGGTGAAGCCATCCTGTGCGGCGCGCTCCACGAGCCAGTCACCGCGGCCGTCGGAAACAGAGTTGCTGTATACCGTGAGGGAAACGCCTGTGCCCTTGGGAAGCTCGCCGTCCGCCGTATCGGCGGTGTCTCCGGCATCGCCGGCGTCGTCCGCCGTGCTGGCGGTATCCGCCGTGCTGCCCGCGTCGGTCGCGGAGGAAGTGGAAGAATCCGGCGTGCTGCAAGCCGCCGCGCTGATTGCCAGAACACCTGCCAGAAGAGCTGCTAGAATCTTTTTCATACGTACCTCCTGTTTTTCAAATGTGGTTTCGGGCTTCCTTGTTTCGATGGCACCATTATAGATCTATTTTTGGATCGTGTCAATCCCTTTTCTGTAAAAAATCATTGAAATTTGTAAAATTCACGAAAATAAACTGTATAATCCTCTTCACCACCTGGATCTCATTTGCTTTTTTGCAATATATTTTTTAAAATTTTGAATAAAAAAACAATAATTTGCCCATTTTATTGGAACGAACCAAATCTGTTCTCTTGCGAATCATCTCCAAATTTGGTATTCTTATAAACAGAATCCGTTATTTGAACGCTCCATTTCTGGGGGAGAGGGAGGATCTCGCATGCCAACCATCAAGGACATTGCCAGAGAAGCCGGCGTCTCGCACGGCACGGTCTCCAACGTCTTCAACAAAACGGGAAAGGTCAGCACGGAGAAGATCCGCCTTGTGGAGGAGGCCGCCAAGCGCCTCGGCTATGTGCCGAACGCGCAGGCGCAGCGCCTGCGCCAGGGCGGGGAAACGGTTTTCTCGCTGATTCTGCCTTCCCTGCACAAGGATACGTATCTCGATCTCTACACGACGCTCCTCGCGGAGTGCGCCGCTCTCGGCTACGAGCTCTCCCTGCATCTGACAAACGATATCGAAAGCCTGGAGGAGGATATCGTCGGCCGCCTGCCGCGCACGGGTCTGGCCGCCGCGGTTGTCATTTCCTGCCTCGGCCCGCGCGCCGCCGCTCTCTATGCCCCGCTCAAATATCCCGTCCTGTTTCTGGACCGCAACGTTCTGGAGCAGCCGGCAAAGGATCGCGCCTTCCTCGGCTTCGACCTCACGCAGGCGGGCCGCGATCTGGGACGCCGCCTTCTCGGGCACGGCTCCTCCCACGTGGCCTTTTTCTCCTCGCCGAGCCGGTTTTCGGACGATCACCAGATCTATCAGGGCATGATGAGCGCCCTGGAGGGCTCCGGCGTCACGGTGCAGCGCTTCAGCTCAGACGCCAACCTCGCCCTTCCCAGCGCCTTCAACATCCTTCTCGCAGAGGAGAAGGCGGACGCCATCGTCTCCACCGCTCTGTTCCGCGCCGAGGCGGTGATCTCCGCTTCCGCCTGCGCGCACCCGCGGCCAGCGCCCTATCTGCTCTCGCTGTGCTCCTCGCAGCTTTTCCCCAATCCTAATTATGAGGTTTACAGCCTCGACTACAACCTTCTGGCCGTGACGGCCGCCGACCTGCTGCGCCGCCGCCTGCGCCGCCGCGAGGAGCTTCCCGCCTCCACCATTCTGCCCTGCAGGGGCTTCCCTTTCCGCTTCGACGGCCTGGTCCGCTCCGCGCCGCAGACTATCTCTCTGCTGACGCTGCAATCCCCCTCGACCACAGCGCTGCGCGGCCTGCTGCCCCTCTTCCAGGAGCTCACCGGCATCTCCGTCTCCGTGACAAGCCTCTCCTACGACGATCTGTACGACATGATCCAGGTTCTCAACGAGCACCACAAGCACGACCTGATCCGCATGGACGTGGCCTGGCTCGACACGCTCGGCCCGGGCGCCTACCGCCCCCTGAGCGACCTCGGCATAGATCCGGAAAAGTTTTCCCGCCATCTCGTCGGCAACAAAAGCCGCTACTACACCCACGTCAACGAGATCCCCTGCTGCCTGCCGTTTGATCCCAGCGCGCTGATCCTCCTCTACCGCAGCGACCTTTTCGGCGACGCTGTGCTCAAGCGCGCCTACTTCGAGCGGTATCACAAAACGCTGGAGGTTCCCAAAACGCTCGAGCAGCTCGAGCAGGTTGCCGAGTTCTTCACCCGCTCGTGCAATCCGGATTCCCCCACGCAGTTCGGCTTCACCTACACAGGCGGCCACACAACCATCGCCGCCTGCGCCTTCCAGCCCTTCTACTTCGCGTGCGGCGGCCCCGTGATCCGGGACGGCATGCTGCACCTGAACACGCCGGAGATGGTGAATGCCATCCGCCAGTACCTTAAGATGAGCCGCTATGTCAGCGATATCAACGATCTCTGGTGGTCTGACAGCGTGCGCGAATTCGCGGAGGGAGACACCGCCACGGCCGTCACCTTTTCCAATCACGTGCACCTGGTGATGAACAGCAAGCACTCAAGCGTCGTGGGCCGCACGAACGCTGCCATCATGCCGGGCGGGCAGCCCCTGCTCGGCGGAGGCGTCCTCGGCGTGAGCCGCTTTTCAGACAAGCTCGAGGCGTGCCGCCGTTTCATTGAATGGTATTACTCGCCCAACGTGGCCTCGGCCCTCACGTCCCTCGGCGGCACCTCCCCGCTGGCCCAGACATACCGCGAGCCGCGGGCCCTGGCCTCCTTCCCCTGGCTCGCCGCCGTGCGGGACAGCATCGAGATCGGAAAGCGCGGCATCGATCGCAATATCCTTCCCGGCTTCTCGAACAGGCATTTCGAGTTCGTCATCGGCACCGCCGTGCGGCAGGTGATCGGCGGCCACATGACGCCCGAGGAGGCGGCGGAGTTCGCCGAGAGCATCTACTGAACGGGCCGCGCCCGCACAAAGCAGACCGCAAACAGCCGCAAAAACCGGCTTTCGGAGCAGACAGCCTGCCCCGAAAGCCGGTTTTTTTGCATCATCATGCCCCTAAGCCCTCCGCGGCAGCCTCCTCCCCGGGCCGCGAAACGGCGCGCCGCCCGCAACGGAAAATGACGGCGGGCATGGCAAAACCCGTACTTGACAAATTGACAGAAATATGCTTTCGCGGTAAAATAAAAGAAAAGATACCAAAACAGGAGGCCGGCCGTATGGAACCGCTGTATATTGCCGTGTGCGAGGATATGCCGCAGGAGGCGGACCGGCTTCTCGCGATGCTGCAGAGCAGCTCCGTGCCGACAAGCTGCACCGTCTTTTCCAGCGGCGAAGCCCTGCTCGGGCAATACCGCCCCGGCCTTTTCGACCTGCTGCTGATGGACGTCTACATGAGCGGCGTCACGGGTATCCAGACGGTGGAGCGGATCCGCGCCGTCGACGAGGAGGTGCCCGTGGCCTTCATCACCACCAGCCTCGATTTCACCCGCGAAAGCTACCGCCTTTTCGCGCTCTCCTATCTGGAAAAGCCCGTCGGCCAGCGCGAGCTGGAGCGGGTGCTCGAGATCGCGCGCCTCAAAAAGGAAAACCGGCCCGCCCTTGTGCTGAGCCGAAACGGCGCGCGCGAGCGGATCCCCCTCACGGAGATCGTCTACCTTGAGCAGCGGGCGCGCCGCCTGCTGGTGCATCTGCGCGGCGGCAGGGAAATCCCCTTCTATGAAAAGCTCTCCGCTATGCCGGAGCAGCTCTCCGGCCAGCCCTTTTTCTTCTGCCACAAAAGCTTCTGCGCCAGCCTGCCGCACGTGCAGCGCATCGACGCCGGCCTCAGATGCTTCGTGATGGACGACGGGAACAACGTGCCCATTCGCCGGGAAAGCATGGCCGGGGCCAAAAAAGCGTTTGAGGACTATCTCTTTTCCAGAACGAGAGGAGGGCTGTGATGGAAACGCTGCTGCATCTTCTGTGCTCCACCCTGCCGGCCCGCCTGCTGGCCTATGTGCCCTTTCTGCGCTCCCTGCGGTTCGGGAAATGGGCCGTGGCGATCTCCGTTATCTGCAGCCAGGGGGGCGAGCTTCTCCTCTCCTGGGCCGCCATCGCCTCCGGCCACCCGGAGTGGGTGCGCGTGATTGAGTTCCTGTTTGCGCCGATCGCGATGGCCATTGTCTTCCTCAACATCAAGATGCCGCCCTCGAAGCTGCTGTTCTTTTATCTCTTTGTGATCGACTACCTGATGATCGTCGTGGGGCTTTCCAGCTTCTGTGCTGCGCGTCTTCTGGGCGCTTCGTCGCGCTCCTGGCAGAGCAGCGCGTTCTGCCTGCTCGTCTACCTGCTCACCTGGTTTCCCGTCTGCCGCTTCTTCCGCGGCTGCGTGGCGCGGGTGGAGCGAACGAACGCGCCGGCGCTCTGGCGCGTCATCTGGCTGGTTCCGGCCCTCACGACGGCCATCGTGCTCATCTTCACAGGCTCGCTCGACGACGCCCTCGTCGGCAGCTGGGGCTTTCTCTTCACGCGCGTGGGCCTTCTGATCTGCGTGCTCGCCATCTACTGGATCATCGTGCAGTCGCTGGACAACCTGCAGAAGCAGGCAGCCCTGGAAAAGCGGCTCTCCCTGGAGACGCACCTGCTCAGCGTGCAGATCGAGGAGCAGAGAAAGCACGGAAAGCTGCTGATGGAGAACGCCGAGCGGATCCGCCGGCAGCGCCGCGAGCTGCGCCACCAGCTGACCTATCTGCAGGAGCTCGCGGACACGGACCCGGAAAAGCTGCTCGCCTACCTCTCCACGCTCATCGAGAGCATTCCCGCCCCGCCGGAGGTCTTCTGCAAAAATGAGGCGGTGAACGCCATCGTCTCCCACTACAGCGCCGTTTGCAAACGGGAGGGCGTCGAGCTCTCCGCCGAGCTCTCCGTTCTCTCCGGCGGCGCCGTGCCGGACAACGACCTGTGCGTCGTGTTCGGCAATCTGCTCGAGAACGCGGTGGAGGCCTGCTCCCGTATGACGGAGGGCCGCCGCTTCATCACCCTGCGCAGCGCCCCGCGCCAGGGCCTGCTCATCATCACCATGGACAACAGCTATGGCGGCTCCGTCCGCGAGGAGAACGGTCAATTCTACTCAAGCAAGCGCGAGAGCTTCGGCATCGGCCTGTCATCCGTGCGGGCTGTCGCCAGGAAATACGGCGGAGAAGCCCGCTTTGAATACGACGGAGCCGTCTTCTCGTCCTCTGTCTACATGAAGATTTGAGGAAAATTTCCTGAGAGAAAAATTTATAAAAAAGCCCGTTCCGGTTCGACGCCAGAACGGGCTTTCTGTATCGGCCGAAATGTCAGCCGTTGACAACGTTGACAGGGGAACCTGCGAGGAAGGCGCGGACATTTCCGACGGCCGTCTCCATCAGGCGAACGCGGCAGTCCTTCGGCGCCCAGGCGATGTGGGGCGTGAAAACGCAGTTTTCCGCCGTGAGCAGCGGGTTGTCCGCGCGGATCGGCTCGGCGGAGACAACGTCGACGCCCGCGGCGAAGAGCTTGCCGGAGCGCAGAGCGGCGGCCACGGCGGCCTCGTCGAGCAGGCCCCCGCGCGCCGTGTTGAGCAGGATCGCTCCGTCCTTCATCAGCGAAAGGGCGCGCTCGCCGATCAGCCCCTGGCTGTCTGCGTTGAGAGGGCAGTGCAGGCTGACGACGTCCGAGCGTGCGAGCAGCTCGTCGAGGGGGACAATCTCCGCCGGGCCGGGCTCCTGCGGGGTGTGGCGGCTGCAGGCCAGCACGCGCATCCCCATCGCGTCCGCGATCTTCGCCACGGCGCGGCCGATTCTTCCGTAGCCCACGATGCCGATCGTCTTGCCGAGCAGCTCAATGAGCGGGAAATCCCAGAAGCAGAAGTCGACGCTGGAGGTCCAGCGGCCCTCGTGCACCGCGCGGCTGTGGTCGCCGGCATGGTGGCAGATCTCCAGCAGCAAGGCGAACGTGAGCTGCGCCACGCTCTCCGCGCAGTAGGAGGGAATGTTGCACACGGGAATGCCCCGCTTTGCGGCGGCCTCCACGTCCACAATATTGTAGCCGGTGGCGAGCACGCCGATGTAGCGCACCGAGGGGCACGCGGCAAGCACGCTCTCCGTGATGACCGTCTTGTTCGTCAGCACGACCGGCGCGTCGCCGATCCGCGCGATGACCTCGCTCTCCCCGCCCAGGGTGCGATCGTAGACCGTGACCTCCCCCAGCTCGCGAAGGCCGTCCCAGCTCAGATCGCCGGGATTCTCCGTGTATCCGTCCAGCACAACAATTTTCATGCGCCATTGCTCCTTCCAGAACCGCGTCCAGCCGTTCCGCACGCCCCGGCGGAAGCGGTGCGCGGTGATTTTGGTTCGATCATACCACAGATGCGCCGGGCAGGCAAGCGCGCCCGGCAAAACGCTGAATCTAAAGATTCTCTAAAGATTGGACGCACGGTTTGACTTTCCCGCTCCGGCCCTTTACAATAGAGACAGAACCAAAGCCGTTTTAAAGGAGGGACGCCGTGTGAAACGACTGGCGGCGATGGCCGCGCTCAAGCTTTCGCTCTATCTCAGAGGCCGCGCGGACGACGGGGTTTTCGTGCGCTACAGCCGCCTGATCTCCCCGGACGTGACGCCGGAGGAGGTGGCTGCCTGCCCCACGGAGCCGGCGGAGATCTTCTTCGACGCGCCCGTCCTCGCGGCGCGCTACCAGAAGCTCGTCGATCTGTGCGACAGCGACTCGATCGCTCTGACGGCCATCCAGCTCTCCATGCTCGCCGGGATGGACGCGCGTACCCTCTCCCTGCTGCAGGAGGTCTTCGGCCAGCGCACCGGTGCCGTCACCATCGAGGCGGCGGCGCGCATCGCCTGCCCCGGCCTCGAGAGCATCGACAGCATGCCGCGCCTGCGCCGCGCCTTCGGCCGCGTGGAGCTGCTTTTGCAGGCCGAGCCGGAAACAGAGGGCTTTCTGCGCACGCCGTTCGCCGTGGACGGCCGGCTGGCCTCGTGGCTTTGCGGCGACGACAGGCCGGCCTTCTCCCTGCGCCACGTGTGCACCCTCTTCCGGCCGGAATCCGGCCCCGCGCCCTCCTTCTGCCGCCTGCGCGCGGAGATCGAGCGGGCCGCCGCCCTGCTCTCCGGCGGGGAAGGCTTCTCCCTGCTCCACGTCTCCGGCGAAAAGACGAGCGGCAGGCGCTTCTTTGTCTGCGAGACGGCGCGCCTGCTCGGCCATGAGGTGCTCTTTGTGCCCTATGCGGCGATCAGCGAGCACAACCGTCTGCTCGCCGGGCCGTGGCGGCGCGTGCTGCGCGAGCTGCTGCTCACCGACCGCCTGCTGTGCCTGTGCGGGATCGAGCAGGAGGCGGAGGACCGCTCCGGCATCCTTCCCGCGCAGCTCAGGCTCATCGAGCGCGACCTCGCGCCCTTCGGCCGCCCCGCCTTTCTCACCACGGGCGAGAACGTGCGCGTGATTCCCTTCGTCTCCTGCTTCGTCCACTCGGTGCCGATCCGCCCGTGCTCGCTGCGGGAGAGCGAAACGCTGTGGCACGCGCTGGCAAATTCGCGCCTCGGCTCGGATGAAGGCCTGCCCGCCCGCGAGCTCGCAGGCAAGATGAGCCTCACCGCCGGGCAGATCGCCCGCATCCTCGATCTGCTCGCGCGCGCGCAGCCCCAGGGCCCCTGGGACGCGAAGGAGATCTTCCGCCTGTGCTACCAGGTGCTCGACGACGGCCGCTACCAGAACATCCGCTTTGTGGAGAAAGCGTACCGCTGGGAGGATCTCGAGCTCGAGCCCTGCCAGAAGGAGACTCTGCAGGCTATCTGCGCCCAGGTGGAGCACCAGAGCCAGGTGCTCGACGACTGGGGCCTGCGCGGCAAATACCCCTATGGCCGCTGTGTGTCGGCGCTCTTCTCCGGCCCGCCGGGCACGGGCAAGACGATGGCCGCCCAGGTGCTCGCCAGCGTGCTCGGCCTTGAGCTGTACAAGGTCGATCTCTCCCAGGTGGTGGACAAATATATCGGCGAGACAGAGAAGCGGCTGCGGGACGTCTTTGACCGGGCGGAGAAGAGCAACATGATCCTCTTCTTCGACGAGGCCGACGCTCTGCTCGGCAAGCGCAGCGAGGTCAAGGAGGCCAAGGACAAGTATGCGAACACGGAGGTCGCCTACCTGCTGCAGCGCATGGAGGAGTACTCCGGGATCGTGCTCATGGCCACGAACCTCGCCGCCAACATTGACAGCGCGTTCGTGCGCCGCTTCCGCTATCACGTGCCCTTCACCCTGCCGGGGCGGGAGCTGCGCCTGCGGCTGTGGCGCTCTGCGCTGCCCCCCACCGTGCCGCAGGAGGGAATCAACTTCGACTATCTCGCGGAGCGCTTTGAGCTGCCCGGCTCCCAAATCAAGAACATCGCCCTCAACGCCTGCTACCGGGCGGCCGCGGACGGCGGCGTGCTCACCATGCGCCACCTGGTGGAGACGGTCTTCCTCGAGCGGCAGAAGGAGGGCAAGGTGATGCTCGCCGGAGAGTTCGGCGAATACGGAAATCTGCTCTATGATCTGCTCGAGCGCAGGCGGCCCCCGCAGGAGTGAACCGCCCCGCGCGTTATTTTTCCCAGGCCGCCGCCCCTGCACGGCGGAACGGCTCGGGACCCGGCCAATCGTTACAGAACACAAAGGAGGAAACGGCAATGCCAAAAAAGCTTCTGGAGCATCCCGGCGCGGAGCGCGAGGCCAACGAGGTCGCCGCCCGCTTCATGGACAGCAGAGACGTTGTGGGCGACATGTCGCGCGCGTTCGGCCACGATTTCTCTCAGGTCCGCATCCACACAGACGAATCCGCCGCCCAGCGCGTGGAGAGCTCCGGCGCGGACGCCTTCGCCCAGGGCAACGATATCTTTTTCGGCAGGGGCGTTTTTCAGCAGAGCGACCCCGCCAGCCGCGGCCTGCTCGCCCACGAGCTCGCCCACACCATGCAGCAGTCCGGCGAGGGCGGCATGCAGCAGACCGCTCCAGAGGGGGCGGCGCAGGGCGGCTTTCTCGACTGGTTCCGCAAGATGTTCAGCAAGAAAAAGCCCATGACCATTTCCTCCCCCATCGCCGGGCATGTAAATACCTCCCAGGAGGCCCTCGATTACCAGAGGGCCATGCGCGGCGCGACCATGGGAGCCGGTGATGTGCAGAACCGCCTGGTTGCCGGGAACCCCGGACAGCTCAACGAAGCGGCCCGTCAGAACCTGACAGATATCTTCCGAAACGGAGACGCCATACAGGCATCCAACTCCGCCGCCGCCAACGGCAACCACTCGGGCGCTCTCGTCAACCTGCGTCTGCGAAACACCTCCTCTCAGGAAGCCATAGCCGCCAAGGCATTCCGCGGCTCGCTGCTGGACGGCTACAATCAGAACGTCTCCGACTATTTCCACAACCTGGAGGCCGGCGGCATGGACATGCGCCACGCGATGGACAGAACGCAGAAGAGCACCATCGCGGGCTCGCCGGGCAGCTACGTCACGGGCGGAAAGATGGATCAGATTGAGGACGATCTGCTCTCCATGCTCTCGGATTATGCCACCAGCGATCAGGGCGTGGATTATCTCAAAACCCTCACCGAGGCCGTGCAGTCCGCGGACGTCTTCCAAGGCAATCAAAGCAGCGCTCTCAGCTACGTCATGTCCCACTTTCTCACCTCCGCGGGCGGGGCCTATACCTCCGTCGCCGCCAATCCTCAGAACTTTGAGCACGGCGAGGAGGCCGGCCTCGCCGCCCGCGAGGCCATGCGCACCCTTCTCATGCTCCCCACCCTCTCCAGCCAGACCGACCAGTTCAAACAAACCTTCCCCCCCGAGCTCCGATCCCTCATCACCAAATACGAAGCCATCGTCCGCGAAATCCAACGCAAAATGTCCTCGGCCACAGCAGGCTGAACCTGCACGCAATGGCCCGCGCGGCATTTAAGAGCCATGAAGAGCAAGCGAAACATTCTGAAAGAATGTTTCGACCGGCTTGCCGCGAAGCGGAAAGCCGCTCGGGACCCGGTCTGGACCGGCTTCCGCGGGCTGGATTACGATGCTTCCTGAGAACCGTTCCCCCCAATTTTATCGCAGCTCCCGACCCATACATAACGCCGCCTCTTTTGCATAAGCAGCAACGCGGGTCATATAGCAAGACCTCCCTGCGGTACCGGCCGCAGGGAGGTCGATTTCTTTCACCAAGGCTCGCCGAGGGAC
>CALWRP010000019.1 GCA_944383955.1 uncultured Clostridia bacterium | reverse complement strand
TGGTCTCCAACCACCGCGTCATTGCCTTTCCCGCAGGATTCCGGTACACTGAAGGAAAACGGAAGGGAGAAAGAACCATGCTCGACTATTTTGCAGGGAATCTGCGGAAATACCGCATTCTCAAAAACCTGACACAGGAAAATCTTGCCGAGTATCTCTGTATCACGCCGCAGAGCGTTCCCAAGTGGGAGCGGGGAGAAAGCTATCCCGACATCACGCTGCTTCCTGCGCTCGCCAACATTCTGGAAACCAGCATTGACCTGCTCATCGGCATGGACGTGATTCGCGCAGAGGAAACCCGATGGCGCATCCACGAAACGGCAAGCGAGCTGCAGCGGCGCGGTGACTACGCAGATGCCGAGCAGGTATACCGGCGCGCGCTGCTCATCTATCCGAACAAGCCGGGCATGATGCTCGGACTTGCAGGCGTCCTTGCACTGCAGGGGAAAACGGAAGAATCCATCGACTGGATGGAACGCGGGCTTCCCCTCTCCAGCAACGAAAAGCAGAAGGCAACCATGCGCGCCGTTCTCTGCTTCCTGTATCTGAAAAACGGGCAGGAGCGGCGCGCGGAGTCGCTCGCCGCAGAGCTGCCGCATCAGCGGGAATGCCGGGAAGCCGTGCAGCCGCTCATTGCAGGCAGAATCAGCGAAAGCCGGATCAACGCGGAAATCCGCACCATTCTGCTCGGTTCCCCCCAGAGGTGAGAAAGCCGATAAAGAGAAGCTTCGGCACGCCCGCTCTCCTGCATCCATTTTTCGGGGATTGCATTTTGCTTTTTCCTGTGCTACAATGGACAAAAATTCTCCGCATTTTGCGGATACAGAAAGGGGTTCTGTCAAGATGACTGCCATGAAAAAGAGGATCGGCGCTTAAAACAGAACAACGGGCGCAGGAAACGCGGGGCGAGTGCCCTGAGCTTTGCTGTGCCGTCTGAAGGTAACCTTTCGTGATTCGCTGCCGAACGGCCTGCGGCGCGCCAGCTATGGGACGCCGCTTTTCCGCCGCGGAAAAGCAACTCCGGTGAGGGTTGCTTTCCGCGGCATTTTTGCGCCCATTTTTCCCCGCCGATCTTGTGAAAGGAGCGATGTTTTATGAAAATGAACGGAAATCTCGATTGGAAAAACAAGAAGATGGAGGAATACGGCATTGCTTTTGGAACAATATGGCTTTTCTCCCGCGCTCCTGCCGCAGGACGCGCAGGGGCTGCCGGCCCGCATCACAGCGGTACACCGCGATCGGTTCGCTCTCGTCTCTGAGGAAGGCGAGGGCTTCGGCAGACTGAAAACAAAGGAATACTACACGGCGGGCGAGCTCTTCCCCACCGTGGGCGATTTCGTCCTCATCCGCCCTGTGCCGGGCGGAGACAGCCAGATTCTTCGCACGCTGGCGCGCAAAAGCTTTTTTGCGCGCCACGACCCCGACCCGAACGCAGGCGAGCAGGCTGTCGCCGCGAACTTCGACGTTGTGTTTCTGCTGCAATCTCTCAACCGCGATTTCAACCCGCGCCGCCTCGAGCGGTATCTGACGCTCGCGTGGCAGTCCGGGGCCTCCCCCGCCGTCGTGCTCACGAAGGCGGATCTCGCCGAAGACCGCGCGCAGGCCGTGCGCCTCGCACAGGAGGCGGCGATCGGCGTGCCGGTCTATGTGGTGAGCGCGAAAACGGGCGAAGGGCTCGGCGCGCTCTCCTCCCTGCTGCGCCCGGGTGTTACCGCCGTCTTTCTCGGCTCCTCCGGCGTCGGGAAATCAAGCCTCGTCAACGCACTTGCAGACGAGGCGCTCATGGCAACGGGCGCCATCCGTGAGGACGACGACCGCGGCCGCCACACAACCACCCACCGGCAGCTTTTTCTGCTCCCGGGCGGGGCGATGGTGATTGACACGCCCGGCATGCGCGCCCTTGGCATGTGGGAAGCATCGGCCGGTCTTGGGGAAACGTTTGCCGAGGTGGAAGCGCTGTTCGGACAGTGCCGCTTCCGCGACTGCCGGCACGAGACGGAGCCCGGCTGCGCCGTGCGCGCGGCGATTGAGAGCGGCGCGCTGTCCCCCGAGCGGTGGGAGAGCTATCGGAGCCTGCAGCGCGAAGCGAAATACAGCGAGGATCAGAGCGCCTATCTGCGTGAAAAGCAGCAGCGCAACAAGAATATCGCAAAGCAGATCCGCCAGCTGGAGCGCGGCGGCAAACGATGACAGAACGAACGAGCCGGAGCTTCCCCCAGCCGCGAGCGGCAGGGCGGCGGAACAAGCCGGGCTCGGGACGCGAAATGTGGCCGGGCTGAGCCCGGTAAGGAGGAGAAAAAATGAATCTTACCATCAGAAGAGAAACACCGAAAGACTATCGCGCGGTGGAGGAGCTCACGCGCGAGGCGTTCTGGGGGTGGGGAGAAAATCCGAGATGCGACGGCGAGCATCTGATTGTGCGCAGGCTGCGGACGTCGCCGGATTTTGTGCCGGAGCTTGATCTCGTCGCCGAGGCGGACGGGAAGCTCGCGGGACATATTCTTTACGCAAAGGCGAAGATTGTCTCCCCAGGCGGGAAGGAGACCGCGATCCTCGGCTTCGGGCCGCTGAGCGTCCTGCCCGCGTACCAGCGGCAGGGCGTCGGCGGGGCGCTGGTGCGGCACTCTGTCCGCGAGGCGGCGCGCCTCGGCTATCGGGCCATCGTTATCTTCGGCCACCCGGACTATTACCCGCGCTTCGGCTTCCGCCCGGCCTCGGAATTCGGCCTGACGGCCCCCGACGGCTCAAGCCGCGACGCGATGATGGCGCTCGAGCTCTATGAAGGCGCGCTCGACGGCGTCGGCGGGAAATTTTATGAATCCCCCGCCTACGAGGCGACGCCGGAGGAGGTCGCCGAATTCGAGAAGGAGTTCGAGCCGAAGGAGCCCGCAAGCCTCCTTCCGATCGAAGCGCTGACCGAGCGGCTTCCCGGCCCGGCGACGGCCGCGCTGCAGCAACACGGCGTGCGGTATGCCGGAACGCTCTGCCGCTTCAGTGCGCGGGAGATGCTCTCCTGGGAGGGCATGGACGAGGCGGGGCTCGCGCGGCTCAACGAGGCGCTCCTCGCCCACAATCTCCCGCCAAAGCGTCTGTTCTCTTTTCCGGCACGGGAGGAAAAGGGCTGACGGGATGACAGCATGAAACCCGCGTGAAGGAGCCGTGCCGGTTTCCTCACGCGATACAGAGCGCGGCTCCCGCAAAAGGAGACGCGCGGAAGGAAGACAGAATGCAAAAACAAACAAATGATGCGCGGGAGCATTTTTCTCCCGCAAACCACGTGCGGTATCTGCTGCACGGTATCTGGCAGAGCGACAAAAAGCTGATGGCGCTGATGCTGCTTGAGATGGTCTGCTCCGTTGTGACGCCGTTTGCGGCTCTCTATTTGCCCAAAACGGGCGTGGAGCTCGTGACCGAGAGCGCCAATCCGGAAAGCGGCGCGCGCAGAAGTATGAGGTCAGCCGTATCCAGGAGCGCAGCCGCCTGCAGAAGCGGCGCGGATACATGGAAAACGTCGCCTCCGATATGAAATACGGCAAGGACGTGCGCCTGTACGACATGAGCGGCTGGATTCGCGCCTGCTTCCAGCACTACAACGACGCCCATTTCCATCTGCAGCAGGACGTGCAGCGGCGCTTTTTCCACGCCTCCTTCGCCGAGGCGGCAACCACTCTGCTGCGCGACGGCGCCGCATACGCCTGGTTCCTGTTCCTCGCGTCGTCCGGCGCCATCACGGTGGGCGAGTTCGTGCTGGCCTGCGGAGCCGTGGCGTCCTTCTCCACGCTTGTCACGCAGATCTCGAACAGCGTGGGACAGGTGATGCAGGCCGTGCCCCCTCTCGACCGGATGCGCGCGTTTCTCGACGCGGCGGACGAGCCGGAGCCGGAGCGCCCCGCCGCGCCGCCTGCGAAGGACGTCCCCCTCTCCATCGAGTTTGAGGACGTCTGCTTCTCCTATGGCGGGAGAAATCCCGTTCTCAGCCATTTCAGCCTGCGGATTGCGCCGGGCGAGAAAATCGCCCTTGTGGGCCTCAACGGCGCGGGGAAAACGACGCTCATCAAGCTGCTCTGCGGCTTCTACAAGCCGGAATCCGGCCGTATCCTGCTGGGCGGCACGGATATCGCGGCGTACCGCAAAGCGGATCTCTACGCCTTGGTCGCGTCTGTGTTTCAGGAGGCTACCATCCTCCCCTTCACCGTGGCGGAGAACATTGCGATGACCGACGAGGGCGTCGACCGTGGCCGCGTGGAGGACTGCCTGCGGCAGGCAGGGCTGTGGGACGCCGTTTGCCGCCTGCCCAGGGGCATGGACACCGGGATGACGAGCGTCGAGGAGGGCGGCGTCAGCCTCTCCGGCGGACAGCGGCAGCGTCTTTTGATGGCGCGGGCGCTCTACAAGGGCGCGCAGCTCCTATTCTTCGACGAGCCGACGGCGGCGCTTGACCCCGTCTCGGAGCACGAGGTCTACAACGGCTTCCGCGAGCTGGTGGGAAGCAAAACAGCCATCTTCATCTCCCACCGCCTCTCCTCCTGCCGCTTCTGCGACGAGATCCTCGTCTTTGACGGCGGCAGGCTGGTGCAGCAGGGAAGCCACGACGAGCTGGTCGGGGATGAATCGGGGCTGTATCACGCCATGTGGCAGGCGCAGGCCCAGTATTACGCGGAGGATCGCATCCTCTTCGCCTGAGAGAGCTGCACAGCGGACACAAAAAGCGCCGGCCTTGCGGGAACCCCCGCAGGGCCGGCGCTTTGCCGTTTATGGGAAAAATCAGAACTTGACGACCTCGCCGTCCACCGTGCCGGGCAGACCGGCGGCGTTGGCCTCGTCGGTGTCGATATGGACGGCCAGACCGGCGGTGCGGCTGACGCGGGCGATCACGTCGCCGAAGATCAGCGAGCGCTCGCCGTAGTTGAGCTTGATGCCGATGGCTTCGCCGTCCGTCACGCCGTAATCGACGGCCTGCTCCGGGGTGAAGTGCGCATGGCGCTTCGCAACGATCACGCCGTGGTCGATCGTAATCTCGCCCTTAGGGCCAATCAGCTTGCAGCCGGGGGTGCCCTCCAGGCAGCCGGACATGCGCAGCGGCGCGTCGATGCCGAGGGTGCGGGCGTCCGTCTTTGCGAGCTCAATCTGCGTCTCCGGGCGAACCGGGCCGAGAATGGACATCTTCAGGGAGGATTTCGGGCCGACGACCTCCACCTTCTCCGCGCAGGCAAACTGGCCGGGCTGCGAGAGATCCTTCTTCGGGGTGAGCTGATAATCCTTGCCGAACAGCGTATCCAGATCCTCCTGGGTCAGGTGAATATGACGTGCCGAGGTTTCAACCATAATTTTCATGGGTACCCACTCTCCTTGTCTTCAAGCATTTTGAAATGAGGGGCGTTCTGAGAAAAAGCGGGCGGAACCGCCTTCCCCGGCGGAGACGGCGGAAACCTCCGCCTGCCAAGCCGCACAGGGAAACGCCGTTCCGGGGCCGCACGCAGCTTCGCCCTGAAAAATCATTGTTTTATACTATTTTACTCCGTAACCTGTAAAAATTCAACCCTTCTTGACGGAAACTGGAAAATACAGGGCTGGTTTTTCGATCCAGCCCTGCCGGAAACAAGCCTGTTGCCGTTTTTCCGCACCATGCCGGGAGAAAAGAGGCAGAAGCGGCGGGCAATCCCCGGCTTGTACATTTGCTGAAAACGGAATATAATAAAAGCAAGCGTCGAAGCGCAGCCTCAGGGGCCGCGCCTCAGGAAGGAGACCGACAGCATGTATCAATCTTGGGAAGAGCTGGAGCACGATTGTCTGCTCTGTGAAAAATGCCCCCTTCGAGAGGGGCGCACGCAGGTGGTGTTCGGCGTGGGAAACCGGAACGCCAAGGTTCTGTTTATCGGCGAGGGCCCGGGCGAGCAGGAGGATTTGCAGGGCAAGCCCTTTGTGGGCAGGAGCGGGCAGTATCTCGACAAGCAGCTGGCCGCCGTGGGCCTCTCCCGCGAGAAGGACATCTATATCGGCAATATCGTCAAATGCCGTCCGCCCAAAAACCGCGGTCCTCTCCCCGAGGAGCAGGACGCCTGCATCCCCTGGCTGCGGGCGCAGACGGCCCTGCTGCGGCCTAAAATCATCGTCTGCCTCGGCAGAATCGCGGCCATGAAAATCATCCGCCCCGATTTCAAGATCACCAAGGAGCACGGCGTATTCTATGAAAAGGGAGGCATTCTGATGATGGCCACCCTCCACCCCGCCGCCCTGCTGCGCAATCCCGCGTCGAAGGCCGGCGCGTTCGAGGACTACCTGCGGCTGCGCGAAAAGATGGAGGAGCTCGGCCTCGTTTTGCCGGAAACCTTCCCCGATGAGCCGTGCCCGTAAAGCCCACCGGGCCACACCAGCAAAAAGGATCTCCGCTAACCGGAAACGGCGCGGAGATCCTTTTTCTCTGTCATTTTTTCGCCTTGTATGGAGACTCGAAAACGTCGATGAATTTCTTTGCCAGCACGTCATACTCGTAATTTTCGAGGATGAAGCGGTGGCCGCGCTCGCCCATCGCGGCGAGCTCCTCCTTCGAGGAGGCAGCGAGCTGTTCCGCGGCTTTGGCGATCGCCGCGCTGTCCTCCGGCGGGATGGAAACGCCGCAGCCGGCCTCGGCAACCATGTCGTTGCCGGCGTCGATCGCGAAGATGACGGGCTTGCCGGCCATCATGTAGTCCATGAGCTTGTTCGGGCTCACGCCGAAGCGGAACAGCGGCTGGCGCTGCAGGCCGACGTAGAGGGCGTCGAACTGCGCGAGGAGCTCGGGAACCTCGTCTCGCTTGACGGCGGGCAGAAACTCGACGTTCTCCTCCACATGGAGCTCCTGCACCTTCCTCATCAATCGATCGCGCTCCGGCCCCTGGCCGACGGCAATCAGCTTGATCTTCTTGCCGCGCAGCCGCTCGCCCGCCTCGACAAAGCTGTCGAGCGCGTTGGCGATACCGTGCGCGCCGGTGTAGCCGATGAGGAACCAGCCGTCCGCATGATAGGCGCGGAGCTTGTCGCTGTAGACGGCGGGATCGTGGAAGGGAGCGTCCCAGTCGGCCTTCACGATGCCGTTCGGAATGCAGACGAACTTCTCCGGGGCCATGCCGTGCTCAATGAAATGCTCCTTCGAGCACGGCAGCAGGGAGACAATGTAGTCGCTGTATTTGCAGCAGTCGTTCTCCGCCTTCTGCATCACCTGAATATACGGATGCTTCGGGCTCATGCCGCCGAGCTCAATCGGGCTGAGCGGCCAGAGGTCGTGCACCTCATAGATGAGCATTGCGCCGTATTTTTTCGCGATTTTTCTGGCGGGATAGATATCGAGCGGATACGTGGAGGAGGCAATAACCACGTTCGGCCTGTCCTCCCCCGCAATCTGCGCGGCGTGTGTGTTCAGGCCGCCGAGGAAGCTGAGCATATTGCGGATTCTGCCCACGCCGTTGCCCTCGTAGCTGTTGCCGTTGAGCCAGACGTAGCGGATGCCGTCCACGTCCTCCTCCAGCAGCTTTTTGCCCTCCATCGAGGGATTCTTCGTGCGCAGATGGGAGAACGAGCTGGCGACGATCGTCACCTTGTGGCCCATCTCCACCCAGCGCTTCGCCATGAAATAGGGGCGGTACTCCATGCCATGCTTCGCGCCGCCCGCGTAATGGTTGATCAAAAGGATATGCAACGTAACCCTCTCCTTCTTCTCTGCGTCCCGCGCCCTCACGCCTGCGGGCAGAGGATCTGCGCGATCTTCTCGGAAGCGTGGCCGTCGCCGAAGGGCTTGCTGTCGCGGGCAGCCGGATCGGGCACGGTGGAAAGCGCCTTGTCGAGAATGTCCTCGGTCGTCAGGGAGGCAAGGATATTCCAGTTTCCGTGCAGCGTCTCCACCCACTCCGTCTCCGTGCGCAGCGTGACGCAGGGCACCTCCATGAAGTAGGCCTCCTTCTGCAGGCCGCCGGAATCGGTGAGCACCTGGCAGGCGCCGCTGGTGAGCAGCAGCATTTCCAGGTAGCCGACCGGATCGATGAGCTGAATGTTTCGGAAGCCGCCCTTGGCGATAGCCTCCTCCGCAAGGCCGCGCGTGCGGGGATGAATCGGGATGACGACGCGCTGCGGCAGCTGCTCGAACGCGCGGAAAATGCGCGTGACCGCCTCGACCCCGCCGTCCGTCGTCTCGGCGCGGTGCAGCGTCGCCAGGCGGTACTGCTTCGGCGTCAGGCCGAGCGTCTCGTAGATCCTCGCCTTCTCCGGGTTGGCCCGCGCGACGGACAGAAAGTGCAGCACGGAGTCGAGCATCACGTCGCCCGTCATGGTGACGCCGCGCGCGATGCCCTCCTTCGCCAGGTTTTCCACAGCCGTCTGCGTCGGGCAGAGCAGCCAGGCGGAAATATGGTCCGTGAGGACGCGGTTCTGCTCCTCCGGCATGCGCATGTTATAGGAGCGAAGGCCCGCCTCCACGTGCGCCACCGGGATGTGCAGCTTGCTGGCGGCCAGCGCCCCGGCAAGCGTGGAGTTCGTGTCGCCGTACACCATGAGGATATCGGGCTTCTCCTGCCCGATGACCTCCTCGATGCGGATCAGCATCTCGCCGGTCTGCCTGCCGTGCGAGCCGGAACCGACGCCGAGATTATACGCCGGCTTCGGGATGCCGAGCTCCTCAAAGAAGACGTCGGACATGTTCTTGTCGTAGTGCTGGCCGGTGTGGACGATGACCTCGTCGCACAGCGGGCGCAGCGCAGCGCTGACCACGGACGCCTTCACAAACTGCGGGCGCGCGCCCACAATCGTCAGGATTTTCACGCGCGTTCTCCCCTCTCAGCCAATCTTGACGTCCTTCGAATCCATGTCGAGCGTGGAGAAGGAGAGGCCGTCATACTTGACGGGCAGGCCGGTTTTCTGGCTCTTGTAGGCCGCGAGGATGATCTTCATGCCCTTCATGCCCTCCTCGCCGCTGACGAGGGGCTTTCGGCCCGTGCGGATGGCGTCGATATAGTCGGCATAGAGCGCGTTGTGGCCGCTGCCGTAGACGTCCTTCGGATCGGTGCCGGCCAGCTTCTCGACCTCGGCGTCCTGCTCCGCGGGGGCGGCAAAGTTCCACGTCTGCACGCGGTTGACGGCCAGGCCGCCGATGACGACGGTGCCGGTCTCGCCCGTGAGGGAGAGCGTCTCCTCCAGATTCTTCGGATAGGTGCAGGCCGTGCCCTCCACGATGCCGATGGCGCCGTTCTTGAAGCGGATGAGGATCGAGCCGAAGTCCTCGGCCTCGATGTCGCGCAGGTAGTTGCCCGTCATGGCCATAATGGTGTCGGGCTCGCCGCCGAGGCTCCACTGCAGCAGGTCGATGTCGTGGATGCACTGGTTCATCAGCGTGCCGCCGTCCTGCGCCCAGGTGCCGCGCCACGGCGCCTGCTGGTAGTAGGGCATCGTGCGGTTCCAGAGGATGCGGGCCGTGCCGTTGACAAGCTTGCCGAAGCGGCCGTCCTCGATGGCGCGGTGCAGCTGCTGGATCGGAGCGTTGAAGCGGTTCTGATGGCAGACGCCGACGGTGACGCCCTGCTTCTCCGCCTCGGCGAGGATCTTCTCGGCGTCTGCGGTGGAGAGCGCCATCGGCTTCTCGATGAGAACGTTCTTGCCGTGGGCGATGCAGTCGAGAGCGATCGCCGCGTGGTAGCCGCTTTCTGTGGCGATGGCGCAGCAGTCGATCGCAAGCTCCCCGAGCGCCTGCCGGTAGTCGGCATAGACGGCCGGGCGGTAGCCGGCGGCAGCCTGCATGTCGTCCGCCTTCTTCTCCGCGAGCTCCACCACCGGGTCGCAGACCGCGACGAGCTCGCACGTCTCAAAATTCGCGGCAGCCGCCGCAATGTGATTCTTTGAAATGCGGCCGCAGCCGATCAGCATAAAACGCAGCTTTTCCATGTTTCCATTCCGCCTTTCCTCCCGCGCGCAAACGCGGGGCATGATGGGTCGACATAAAAACGAGCGGAACTTCCCACGGGGAGAGGTTCCGCCTGTTTTTCTCTCTTACAGCAGCTCGATGTTCGAGCGGTCCGCGACGTTCTTCATCGCGTTGCGCGTGTCGAAGATCTCCTTCGACAGCTTCTGAATGCGCTCATAGTCGAAGCACTCGTGCGCGGTGCAGATGACGACGATATCGGCCTCGCGGAGCATCTCGTCGGTGAGCTCCTTCGCGCCGGTGTGCACCTTGCCCTTGTGCTTGTACTCCGGGATATAGGGATCGTAGTAGGTCGTCTCCGCGCCCTGCTCGATCAGGTGGTCGATCACGTTGAGGGCCGGGCTCTCGCGGTAATCATCGATGTCGTTCTTGTAGGCGACGCCGAGAACGAGCACCTTCGCGCCGTTCATCGCCGTCTTGTTGCGGTTGAGCACCTTCATCACGCGGTCGACGACATACTCCGGCATCCCGGTGTTGATTTCGCCCGAGGTCTCAATCAGGCGGGTGTGGTAATCAAACTCGCGGGCCTTCCACGTCAGATAGAACGGATCGAGCGGGATGCAGTGGCCGCCGAGGCCCGGACCGGGATAGAAGGCCTGGAAGCCGTAGGGCTTCGTCTTCGCGGCCTCGATGACCTCCCAGACGTTGATGCCCATGCGGTTGCAGATAATGGCCATCTCGTTCGCGAGGCCGATGTTGATGTTGCGGTAGGTGTTCTCGAGGAGCTTCTCCATCTCCGCCACAGCGGGAGAGGAAACCTCGTAGACGCCGCCCTCGAGGACGTTGCGGTACAGGGCGGCCGCGATCTCGGTGCAGTCCTTCGTGATGCCGCCGACAACCTTCGGGGTGTTCTTCGTCTTGTACTGCTTGTTGCCGGGATCGACGCGCTCCGGCGAGAAGGCCAGATAGAAGTCCTCGCCGCAGACCAGGCCGCTCTTCTCGAGGATGGGCTTTAACAGCTCCTCGGTCGTGCCCGGATAGGTGGTGGACTCGAGGACAACCAGCATGCCGGAATGGACATGCTCGGCCACGCTCTCGGTGGAGCCCTTCACATAGCTGATGTCGGGCTGCTGATACTTGTCAAGCGGCGTGGGGACGCAGATGGCGACCGCGTCGACGTCGCGGATGAAGTCGAAGTCGGAGGTGGCGCGCAGATAGCCGGTCTCGACCATATTCTTGAGCTTGTCGCCCACGATGTCGCCGATGTAGTTGTGACCGGCGTTGACGGACTCGACCTTCTTCGCCTGCACGTCGAAGCCGATCGTCTTGTAGCCGGCCTCGGCCATCTCGACAGCCAGCGGCAGGCCCACATAGCCGAGGCCCACGATGCCGACCACGGCGGTCTTGTCCGCAATCTTCTGGAGCAGATCCTGTTTCAAATTCGACATACTTGATTCCCTCATTTTCTTTGAAAATTCAGTGTTTTCTGTCTATGGATTACGCCTCGAGCAGGGCGTCACAGACGGCGTCAATCTCCTCGTCCGTGATGTAGCCGTGCATCGGCAGGCTGAGAACGCAGTCAGTCAGATGCTCGCTGACGGGCAGGTCGCCGCGCCGGTAGCCGAGCGGGGCGTACACCTTCTGCAGGTGCAGCGGGCAGGGATAATAGACCATGGTGGGGATGCCCTTCTCCTTGAGAGCCGCCTGCAGGCGCTCGCGCTCCTGCGCGCTGGCCGTGACGATGGTGTAATAGCCGAAGCCGGAGGAAAAGCCCTCGGGGATGAACGGCGTCACAAAGCGGCCGGAAAGGCGCTCCGCATAGCGGGCCGCCGCGCGGCGGCGGTGCTCGTTCTCCGCGTCGAAGGCGCGCAGCTTCGGCAGCAGAATCGCGGCCTGCAGCGTATCGAGGCGGGCGTTGAGGCCGACGCGGACGTTTTCATATTTGAAAGAGCCCTTACCGTGCACGCGGATGGACTGCAGAAGCTTCGCCATCTCCTCGTCGTCGGTGAAAACGGCGCCGCCGTCGCCGTAGCAGCCGAGCGCCTTGGCCGGGAAAAAGCTGGTGGCGGAGACGTCGCCGAACGCGCACGCCTTCTTTTCCCCGATCGCGCCGCCGAAGCCCTGCGCGGCGTCCTCCATCAGGAACATTCCTTCCTTTTCGCAGATCGCGGAAAGAGCCGGAAAATCGGCCGGCAGGCCGAACAAATCAACCGCGATAACGCCCTTCGGCGCGAGCTTCCCTTCCGCCTTCACCTTCTCAAGCTGCGCGCGGAGAGAATCCGGAGACATATTGAAGGTGCGCGGATCGGAATCGACGAAGACGGGCGTCGCCCCGCAGAGGCTGACGACCTCCGCCGTCGCGTAGAAGGTGAACGCCGGGACAAAGACGGCGTCGCCGGGGCCGACGCCCATGGCCATCAGCGGCATCCGCAGCGCGTCGGTGCCGTTGCTCGTGCTCACGCAGTATTTCCTGCCCGTGTACGCGCACAGCTCGCGCTCGAGCTCCTCGACCTGCGGACCGGAGATGAAGTGCGCGCCCTCGATGACAGACGCGATCCCCGCGTCGATTTCTTCCTTCAGATGGCGGTACTGCGCCGCCAGATCGTTAAACTGCATATGTCACGCCTTCCCTTTTTCCACAAGGCCGTCCCGGCCCTGCTCATATCTGCGCCCGCATTTCGGGCAGACAAGCTCCTGAGTGAGGGTTTCCCCGCATTCGCACACCCAGCCGTGCCGGCGCGCGGGGACGCCCATCATGAACGCATGGTCCGGAACGTCCTTCGTCACGACGCTTCCCGCCGCGATGAGCGCGTGGCGGCCGATGCGGTGGCCGCAGACAATCGTCGCGTTGGCCCCGATGCTCGCGCCCTCGCCCACCGGCGTGGGCTTGTAGAACTCGTGGCCGGCCTGAGGGTACTTGCAGCGCGGACGCTGCACGTTCGTGAAGACCATCGAAGGCCCGCAGAAGACGTAGTCGCCGAGCTGCACGCCGTCGTAGACGCTCACGTTGTTCTGAATCTTGCAGTGGCTGCCGATCGTCACGCCGGGCGCGACAAAGACGTTCTGCCCGAGGTTGCACCCTTCCCCGATCGACGCGCCGGCGCTGATGTGGGAATAGTGCCAGATTTTCGTCCCCGCCCCGATGCTCGCGCCGTCGTCGACGCAGGCGCTCGGGTGGACAAAGTAGCTCTTCTGCTCTTCCACTTGAGGGTCAAATCCTTTCGGAATTGTTTTCTTCTCCGCAGTTTTGCGGAAAAGGTCTGAATCATATACCGATATATTATACCCCGGCAGGGAACTCTAGTCAATAATTCCGCGCGAAATCAGACGGAGGCACAAAAAATAATGGGAAAAGCTGCCGCGGATAAGAGGAATTGAAGACAAAACGCGGCCCGTTTGCCGCGGAAGAATCGTGATTCCGCTTGTTGACATTGCCGCCCCCGCGCGGTATCATGAAACGAAGAGAACCGAAAACATCGATAGAGAATCGAGGAATCCAAATGAGCCAGTTTGTCAGAAGAGAGGATTTTATCCCGTATAATCTGCCCAGCATCACGCAGGCGGAGATCGACGAGGTCGTCGACACGCTGCGCTCCGGCTGGATCGCCAAGGGCCCGAGAACCGTCAGATTCGA
The DNA here is from genome assembly GCA_944383955.1 of uncultured Clostridia bacterium. GTDB lineage: Bacteria > Bacillota > Clostridia > Oscillospirales > Acutalibacteraceae > Caccousia. The sequence goes on along the minus strand of CALWRP010000019.1, from coordinate 16,477 downwards.
GAAGGAATTCGCCGAATACGTCGGCGCAAAGCACGCGGTCGCCGTCAACTCCGCCACCGCCGCCCTGCACGTCTCCCTGCTCACGCAGAACATCGGCCCCGGCGACGAGGTCATCACCACGCCGATGACGTTCGCCTCCACGGCGAGCACCATCCTGCACTGCGGCGCGACGCCCGTCTTCGCCGATATCGACTACCGCACCGGCTGCATCAATCCGGAGGAGGTCGCGAAAAAGATCACCCCCCGCACGAAGGCCATTGTGCCCGTGCACTACAGCGGCCAGGTCTGCGACCTCGACCGCATCTATAAGCTCGCCGACGAGCACAACCTTTATGTCTCCGAGGACGCCGCCCACGCGCTCTGGAGCCGCTACAAGGGCCGCCTGATTGGAAACAAACTGCGCGGCGCCGCCTCCTACAGCTTCTACGCGACGAAGAACCTCGCCACCGGCGACGGCGGCATGCTCGTCACCGACCGCGACGATATCGCGGAGCGCGCGCGCATCCTTGTCGGCCAGGGCATGAGCCACAACGCCTGGAACCGCTACGCCAAGGGCGGCAGCTGGAAATACGATATCGTCGAGCCCGGCTACAAGTACAACATGTTTGACATTCAGGCCGCGCTCGGCCTCGTGCAGCTCTCCCGCATGGAGGAGATGCAGAAGCGCCGCCTCGAGATTGCCGCCCGCTATCAGGAGGAGTTCGGCAAAATCGACGCCGTCGAGCCGCCGTTTGTCCCGGAATTCGCCACCCACTGCTGGCATCTCTATGTCCTGCGCGTGCTGCCGGAGCTGCTCACCATCGACCGCGATCAGTTCATCGTCGAGCTCAACGAGCGCAACGTGGGCACCAGCGTTCACTTCATCCCGGTGCACACCATGACGGCCTTCCGGAAGCTTGGCTGGAAGCCGGGCGATTTCCCGATGGCGGAGAAGCACTTCGAGCGCATCATCTCGCTGCCGCTCTATCCGTCGATGACCGACGAGCAGGTGCAGTACGTGATCGACGCCGTCCGCGATATTGTGGAGCAATACCACAAGTAAAGCTGTAAAGTCATTTTTCTTTATAAAGGGATTTCCCTTTATACGAAGGTGTAAAGAAGCCGCCGCAAAGCGTTTTCAGCGCTTTGCGGCGGCTTTTCAACTCTCTGCGATTTACTTTTCCCGCAGCCGGGTAGCAAGCTCTTCGTCAGGGGTGACATAGACGGTGCTGTAGTCCACATAGATCACCATGCCGGGCTTTGCGCCGTTCGGCTTGCTCACATGGCGCACCTGCGTGTAGTCGACCGGCACCTGAGACGATTCCCTGCCCCGGCTGTGGTATGCGGCAAGCATGGCGGCCTCGCGCAGGGCGGTCTCCGTCGGCTCCCTGCCCTCGGTGACGAGGATGGTGTGCGAGCCGGGAATGTTCTTCGTGTGGAACCAGATATCGTTGTTGCTGGCCTGCTTCATCGTCAGCCGGTCGTTCTGGCGGTTGTTGCGGCCCACAAGGATCTGGAAGCCGTCTGACGAGCGGAATTTGAGCGGAGCCGCAGCGGCGGCGGGCTTCTGCTTGCCGCGCAGCGCACGGATATAGCCCTGGTCCGTCAGCTCCTGGCGGATCTCGCTCAGGTCGCGCTCCGTCTCGGCGCGGCTGAGCTCCTCGAAGACGGAGTCGAGGTAGACGAGCTCCTCCTGGGCGTGGGAAATCTGCTCGGTGAGCTTCTCCTCCGCGGTGCGGGCCTTGCGGTATTCCTTGAAATACTTCTGCGCGTTCTGCGTGGGCGTGAGAAGGGGATCGAGCCTGATACGCGTGAGGGGCATGCCCTCCTCATAGAAGTTCTCCACCTCCGCCACGCTCTGCCCCTTCTCCAGGCGGTACAGGTTGGCGCTGATCAATTCGCCGTTCAGGCGCAGCTCCTCGCGCTTGCCGCACTGCTCGAGCTCGGCGCGCTGCTTGTTGATCTTGTTGGTGAGGCGCTCTGAGGTGTTGGCCAGCAGGCGCAGCAGATCCTGCGAGCGCACGCGCATGCGGTCGATGCGGTCACGCTCGTCGTAGAAGGCGTCGAGCAGCTCGGAGCAGCTGTCGTATTTGCGCACCACAGCGGCCAGGCCATACTGCTCGATGGGGAAATACGTCAGGTCGAGGGGCTTGCCATCCGGCTTGACGGCCATGTGCGGCGTGCCGGACGTCTCGCGGATGGTGGTGAAGAGGCGGTTGAGGAAAAAGGAGAGGCGCAGCCACTGCTCCTCCCCAAGCTGGCCGAGCTTCCAGTCCGCGCCGCGGGTGACGTGATAGGCGACCTCGCGCGCCACGATCGGCGAAACGCCCTGCAGCGCGTTCAAAATCGCCTTGTCAAGCGACAGGCCCTCCGAGGACGCGCGGATGCGGGCGATGGCCTCCTCGGCGGAGACGTCGAGGGCGCAGAGCTTGTCCTGCGGGGGCGGCAGCTCATAGGACAGGCCGGGCAGCACCAGGCGCTCCGAGGACATGTCCGCGTCGACGCGCTTGAGGGCGTCGATCACTTTGCCCTTCTCATCGACGAAGACGATGTTGCTGTAGCGGCCCATCACCTCCGCGTAGAGCGAGAGGGAGACGTGGTCGCCGAGTTCGTTGACCGCGTCGAAGACGAGGCGCAGGACGCGCTCGAGGCCGGGCTGCTCCACCGCCGTAAGGCGCGCGCCCTGCAGCCGCTTGCGCATGAGCATGCACAGCATCGGCGGCTGCGGCGGGTTCTCCGGCACAAAGCGCGTGAAATGAATGCGCGCGCTGTTGGCGCGGGCGGAGATCAGAAGCTTGAAGTGATCGGTGTAGGTGCGCAGCAGGAGGACCATCTCCTCCTTGTTCGGCTGGTAAATCTTTTCCACCCTGGCCTCCAGGGCGTTTTGTTCCAGCTCTCTGCGAATATGGCGAAGAAACGCTCCGTCAAGAGCCATGGGAAACACTCCGTTTCATGAAAAATCAGGGGGTCAGGCGGCCCCAATAGGCCGCCGTCACGTTCGGCACGCGAAGAAGGCCGTCCTGCGCGTACCGGTCAAACAGGGCGCCGATGGCTTCCAGATACGCCCCGTAGCTCTCATCCCCCTCCCGCAGGCTGTAGGAGGCGGAGAGATTGCGCCGGATGAATTTGTCCTTCGTATAGAACAAGTCGTGCTGCAGAGAGAGCCGCTGCGGCTCTCCGCCAAAGAACACGCGGAGATTGCGCTCCGTCTGCTGCCAGTTGCCGCCGCTGAATCCGGTAAACTGCGGGCAGAAGCGGCGGCAGAGGGCCGCGTTCTCCCGCACGGCCTCGTCGTCCTCCACGCGGCTGTTCCAGACGAGAACGGCCATGCCGCCCGGGCGCAGAATCCGCCGGCATTCCAGGCGGAACGCTTCCGGAGAAAACCAGTGAAAGGCCTGCGCCGCCGTGACGAAGGAGACGCTTTCCGCAGGAAGGCCGGTTGCCTCCGCCGTGCCGCCGCGGGCAAAAAAGCGCGGGTGCGCGCCCAGCTCCTGCTGCGCGGCAGCCCTCATGTCGTCGTTCGGCTCGACAGCGAACACGGTGCAGCCGAGGTCGAGCAGCAGGCGGGAGAACAGGCCCGTCCCCGCGCCGACGTCGGCCACCGCCGCGCCGCTCATGCCGAGCGATGCGAGATGCCCGGCCAGGGCGGCGGGATAGCCGGGCCGCGCGGACCGGTAATCGTCCGCTTTGCCGGAAAACCTTTTGGTGTTATCCATGCCCAGCCTCCTCACAGATGATGCGACGGCGCGATCGACGACGCGGCGACGGTGAAGGCGACGTCCGGGAAGGCGGCGGCGAGCTTTTCCCGCAGCGGCCCGAGGACGACGGCCTCCGTGTGGTGATGCCCGGCCACCACAAGCGTCAGCCCGGCCTCCCGGGCGGCGAGCAGCTCGTGATGGTGCGCCTCGCCGGTGACAAAGGCCTGAATGCCTGCCGCGGCCGGATCCGCCGGCGCATACGAGCCGCCGGCCCCGCTGCAGAGGCCGACCGTCCGCACGGGCGCGGCGCCTTCCGTATACTCGACGCCCTCGCAGCCAAGCGCCTCTTTGACCAAAAGAGCGAAGGCGCGCGGCTCCAGCGGCGCGGGAAGCTCTCCGCAGAGGCTCTCCGGCAGGCCGGACGGCGCGTCGACGCCGAGAGTGCGAACGTTCCGCAGGCCGAGGCGCTGCGCAAGGCAGGTGTTGACCCCGCCGGGGGCGAGATCCAGATTCGTGTGGGCGCAGACGGCGGCAATCCCGTGCCGCGCGAGAAGCCAGGGCGCGGAATCCGGCGTGAGGCGGCGCAGGGGATTGAAAATCACCGGGTGGTGGCTGATGATCAGCTGCGCGCCGGACGATGCCGCCTCCCGCACCACGGCGGGGGTGATATCGAGGGCCAGCACGGCGCGGCGGACCTCCTCCGCTCCGCTTCCCGCCAGAAGCCCGGCGTTGTCAAAGCTCATGGCGGTGGAAAACGGCGCCCAGCCGTCGAGCCACTCATAGATTGCGCGAACTGTTGTCATAACTTCTGCTCTCCTTTCTCCGCCTCCCGCTCCAGAAAGCTGCAAACGGCTTCCAGGGCGGCGGCTTCCTCTGTGTGCTGCGTGCAGCGCAGGCCGCCGGCGCGCTTTCGAAGCGAGGCGGCGCGGGCGCGCAGGTAGGCTCTCCCGTCCGCCGTTTCGCCCGTGACGAGGCCGCGCTGCACGAAGGCGGGCGTCTGCCCGTTGCGCGCCGCCAGCGCCGGGTCATAGCAGACGAGCATCACGGTGTACAGGCGGTTGTCCTCGCGGGCCGTCTCCTCGCGCAGAACGCCGAAGCCCTCCTGCAGAAGGAAGGCGCGCAGCTCCTCCGCAGAGGTCATGGGCTGCAGGATCAGCCGCTTTTCCGGCGAGCGCAGCCACGGGGCGCGGCCGATCAGGCGGGCAATGAGCTCCCCGCCCATCCCGGCCATCACGATATCGTCCGCCTCGCCGGACGCGAGCGCGTCGAGGCCGTCTGAGAGACGGGCGGAGACGAGAGCCCCCACCTCATAGCGCTCAATGTTCTGTCTCGCGCTCTGCAGCGGGCCCTCGCGCACATCCGCGGCCACGGCGGAGCGGATTTGGCCGTTTTTCGCCAGCCAGACGGGCAGGTAGGCGTGGTCGGTGCCGACGTCCGCCAGGCGGCAGCCGGGACGAACCATCGAGGCGCACAGCGCGAGCCGCCCGCCGAGGCTGAATAAGGTTTTCTCTCTCAAAGCATGTTCTCCTCCCCCGTGAAGCGGCGCGGAAAGCGGGAAAGAGCCGCCCGGCAGCGCTGTGCCGAACGGCTCCCCTGTTCGCTGTTTACTTGTTGGCGATGTGGTCGTTGAGCTTCTTGAGCAGCTCGTCCACGCTCACGCCGTGCACCATGCAGGCCTGCTCCAGCGTCTCCCCGCGGGAAGCCGGGCAGCCCAGGCAGTGCATGCCCATCTCGAGGAAATACGGAGCCGTGGTGGAATCCAGCTTCAGGATATCGCCGATCAGCGTGTCTTTCGTAATCGCAGCCATTGTTCAGAAACCTCCAAATAACCGCGCCGGGGCGGCTTGATGATCCGGACAGGGCGTCCAGCCCTGCCGTGGGCGGCATATGCCGCCAAAACATCTTATATTATAATACCCCTCCTGCCTTTTTGCAAGAGCGCAGGACAGAAAAAGCGGCCCCGCGGGAGGATTCCCGCCGGGCCGCTCTGTGGATTCCGTATGTTATTCGCCGCGCATGTTGGCAAAGCACTCGCTGCAGTAGACCGGGCGGTCCTCGCGGGGCTTAAACGGCACTCTGGCCTCCTTGCCGCAGTTCGCGCAGACGGCGGTGAACATCTCGCGCTCACCCTTGGCGGCGTTCTTGCGGGCGTCGCGGCAGGCCTTGCAGCGCTGGGGCTCGTTCACAAAGCCCTTGGAAGCGTAAAACTCCTGCTCGCCGGCGGTGAACACAAATTCGTTGCCGCATTCCTTACAGATGAGAGTCTTGTCCTCGTACATTTGTCCTTACCTCGCTTCAATATAGATATTTGCCCTCAGGCGGATTCTCTCCGCCGCCTTGGAAAACCAACGCGCCGTACCAGGAAATGCCGCATAGGGTCCGCCGGTGTATCGCTCCCTGCCTGTTTCCGGCGGCATGCGCCGAAAAGGCGGAAAAGAAACCATCGCACCGCCTGAGCATCAGAAAAACCATGCGAAATTACCTTGAGCTGTCTGGGCATGTATCACACCGATCGCGCGGCCCTGCGCCGCAGAATCGGGAAATACCGTTTTCAGGAAATCGAGTGCGCTCTCCTGCGATCTTCCTTAAAAGAAGCGCTTGAGCTTCCCGCGCGCTCTTTGCAGGGCGTTATCCACCGCCTTTTCCGTTGTGTGCATGGAGGACGCAATTTCCGCATAGCTGCATCCCTTCATACGCAGAAGAACCACCTCGCGCTCCATTCTGGAGAGGGCCTGCATGATGCGCAGCAGCAAAGCCTCGCACGCCTCGCTGTCGTCAAACAAGGCCTCCGGATCTGCGCCGGCCCCTGCTGGAAGCGCCCGAACCTCCTCCTCCTGATTGAGGGAGAGCGGAACGCCCAGCGTTCCTTTATCCTTCTCCGCACGCCGCAGGGCGGTGATCATCCTGTTGCGGATACACACATCCGCAAAGGTGGAAAACGACGTTTTTTTGTCGTCCCGATAGGAGCGGGCAGCGGAGAGCAGACCCAAAAGGCCCTCCTGCACCAGATCCTCCTCATCGAGGGCACGGCCGCGAAAGCGCGCCGCCTTCGCCCGAATGAGCAGCATATAGCGCTCCGCCAGGTCCCAGAACGCCTGGGGATCGCCGCCGCGGATGCGCTCGCAGAGCTCCCTGTCGGACCGGAAAAACATCGTATCGTTTTGTTCCTGAGCCATGAATTGGTTCCCACCTTCGAAGACATTCCTTATCATACAGCATTTTGTTGAAAAAATCAACTTAAATCGAAAAAAATATACTCTCAATGGACAAGTTTTTGCCCTTATTCCCGCATAAGGAGCGCAGGATATTCTTTTTTGGAGCTGGTTTGCCTTTTCTTCCGGTATTTCATCCTATTTTTCTTTTGGATAATTATTCCTCCCCTCTGCGGGCGCTATAATAGAGGGCAGAAATCTGTTTGAGGCAGGGAGGAAAGCAAATGGTTTCCACAGTATACAGCATGGGCTTGATCGGAATGGAGGCTTTCACCGTTAAAATTGAAGCCGACCTGATGACGGCCATCCCCGCCTTCGAGGTGGTCGGACTTCCCGACGCCTCCGTGCGCGAATCGAGAGACCGCATCCGCGCTTCCTTCAAGAACGCCGGCTTTGAGTTTCCCGTCTCGCGGATCACCATCAATATGGCTCCGGCCGACAAGCGCAAGGTCGGCTCGCTTTACGATCTCCCCCTCTTCGTCGCGCTGCTCGCCGCCTCCGGACAGCTTCCCGCCCCGGAGCCGCAGTGCGTTTTCCTCGGCGAGCTTTCGCTCTCCGGAACGGTGCGGGCCGTGCGGGGCGTGCTGCCGATGGTGATCAAGGCGATGGAGGAGGGCTTTCGCTCCGTGTTCATCCCCGCCGACAACGCGCAGGAGGGAGCCGTCGTCAGCGGCGTGGACGTTTACCCGGTTCACGACGTGCGGGAGCTTTACGAGCACTTGACCGGCAAAAAGCTCATCCCAAGGGCGCAGCCCTGCGCGGACGAGCTCCTCTCCTCCTCCCCGCAGCCTGATTTTTCCGAGGTGCGCGGACAGGAGGAGGCCAAGCGCGCTTTGGAGGTTGCCGCGGCGGGAGGGCACAACATCCTCCTCATCGGCAGCCCGGGCACGGGAAAGAGCATGCTGGCAAAACGGCTTCCCTCCATCCTGCCTGACATGAGCTTTGAGGAGATGGTGGAAACCACGAAGATTCACTCGGTGGCGGGAACGCTTCAGAAGGGCGCCTCCCTCGTGCGCGTCCGCCCCTTCCGCGCGCCGCATCACAGCGTCTCCTCGGCCGGTCTCTCCGGCGGCGGCTCCATCCCCCACCCGGGCGAGGTCTCTCTGGCTCACAACGGCGTGCTCTTCCTCGACGAGCTTCCCGAATTCAGCCGGGACGCGATGGAGGTGCTGCGGCAGCCGATCGAGGACGGCAGCGTCACCATCTCCCGCGTCAACGGAACGCTGACCTATCCCTGCTCCGTCATGCTTGTGGCCGCGATGAATCCCTGCCCCTGCGGCTATTTCGGCCACCCGACGCGCGCGTGCACCTGCTCCGCCCAGGCGGTAAACCGCTATCTCTCCCGTGTGAGCGGCCCCCTGCTCGATCGCCTCGACATCCATGTGGAGGTGCCTCCCGTCGAGTTTGACAAGCTCGCCTCCACCGAGAAGGCGGAGCCCTCCTCGGAGATCAAAAAGCGCGTCAACGCGGCAAGGGAGCGCCAGCGCGAACGGCTGGCCGGCACAGGAATTACCTGCAACGCCAACATTACGCCCGGCTATCTCACAGAGCTTTGCCGTCCCTCCGCCGCGGCCAAGGAGCTTTTGCGCATCGCCTTCGACAAGCTCGGCCTTTCCGCGCGGGCCTATGACCGCGTGCTCAAGGTTTCCAGAACCATAGCGGATCTCGAGGAGAGCCGGGACATTCTGCCGCAGCACGCCGCGGAGGCCGTGCAGTACAGAAGCCTGGATCGGAAATATTGGAACAAGGAGCTCTGAAACTCCATGCAGACGCGCGGCCGCGCTTTCCCGCCGCGCCGTGCGCGAAACACGCGAGCGCACTTGACGGCGCCGTTTGTTCGCTGTTTCCAGCGCATATCGGCTATCCATTCTCCTTATCTCAGCTCAGAAAAATAGACGCAGCCCTCCTTCTGCCGCAGGATGACAGAAAGAGGGCTGCCGTTTTTGTTTTTCAAATGCCGTTACTGATTGTCGACGTTCTGGACCGCAATCTGTCGGTTCAGAAGGCGATACTGCCGCACAATCTCCTCCAGAGAACCAACCTGTTCTTCCGTCAATCCTTCGAACATCTCCGGGTTTCCAGCGCTTCTTCCCAAAAGCTGATCCACCGTGATGTGGAAATAATTCGCCATCTGGACCAAAACATCTGCTGAGGGATAGGAAATATTGCTCTCGTAGTGGCCGATGGTTGCACGGTTTACCCCAAACAGTGCGGCGAATTCCTTCTGTGTCAATCCCTTTTCCTCGCGCAGCTCACGCAGCTTTGTCCCAAACCGTTCCATACTTCTACCCCCGTTCTATCCTTCCTCTCTTCCTTTCCGGATTCTCGGAACGAGCGGGCCGCGATAAATCCGGCCAAGACGCAAGACAGATTCCGCTTTTCTTCTCTGTCCGCCGGGCGATCCCTGGATAAAGAGAAAAAATATCTTCGTTGGTATATAGTATACCTTGTTTTCTGTGGAAAAGAAATAACATAGGTTAATTTTATACCGTCAAACAAAAATTTATTTTTGAAGAATATATACAAAAAAACGCTGTACAATGCAGCGAAGCGCACTGTACAGCGTTTTATCTTTACAAACCAGTCGTTCCGGTTACGCGTATCCCGCAAACGCGGAGGGATAGGTGTATCCATACTTGTTATAGCGAAGGGCGGAATAGTCGTTGTAGTTGTAGACGTTCGCTTCGCCGAGGCGGCGGTAGAACAGGCCGGCATACGGCTTTCCGCCCGCCATGTTCCAGCGGATGAGGTCGGTGCCAAAGGCGTAAGCGTTCGTATAGTTGAGGTCGTGGACAAGGCCGGTCTGGTTATTGAATCTCACATAGCCGGAATTGACCCAGCCCTCCGTGCCGTCCGAGAGGCGCACACGGTACCAGCCATCCTGAATATTGACGAAATTGCTCTCGAGCACCGTCACAGCCGTATTGAGCGCAAGCTCGCCGAGCTCGATGGAGGTGCGGCTCGCAATCGAATACAGCGTCGTCTTCTTGGTGATGGTAGCCGCCAGCCCCTGCGCGGGGATGGTGGGCGGCACCACGGCGTTGAGCATGATGGTGCGCGCGTCCATGGTGGCGGTGGAGTTCCAATAGCCGGAGCCGACGTTGTAGCCGAAGCTGATCAGGCAGTCGGCCTGGTTCTGGTTCATCAGAAGCTTGTTGTTCTGGATGAATTTGTTGACCTCCGAGGTGTAGGAACCCTCGTTGATACGGTTGACAAGGAGGGACCAGGCCTCCGTCTTCGAGATGTTGTTGTAGAAGGTGGAGCCGGCGCCGAAGGTATAGCCGTAGCCGATAGTCGGAACGCCCGTGGTGGTGAGCGTGTCGGCGTAGACGGTGGAGGCGTAGCCCTCCCAGTTGGCGATCATCTGGATGATCTGGTCGCTGGCGCGGCGCTCCTCAGACGTGGAGACGCGCGGATCGCTGGTGGAGGAGATGAAGGCGCTCGTGGTATAGGAGGCCGAACCCCAGCTGCCGCCGCGGGAGGCCACCGCCTTGACGGTGAACTTGCCCGTTCCCTGGAAGGAGGTATAGCCCGTCCACTTCTTCGTCGTGTACGTCTTTCCGGAGGCGGTGACGGTCTCCGTCACCGAGGTGGAGGCATTGACGATCTGCGTGGAGCCGTCCGCCTGGGTGACATAGAAGCGCACGCCGTCGCAGTCTGAGTCGGTGACGGCGATGAGGCTGACGCTCTGCCCTACCGAGGCGATGTTCGGCGAGGTGTAGGCGGTGCGGATTCCCTCCGCCTGCGTGACGGTGACGGTGCAGGAGGCGGAGACCGTGCCGTAGGAGGCGGTAATCACCGCGGTGCCGGTATTCAGCGCCTCGACAAAGCCGTTCGAGACGGTCGCCACCGAGGTGTTGCTGCTCGTCCAGGTGACATTCGAGACGCCGGAGGCCGTGAGATAGAAGGTCTTCCCCTTGGCGACCGTGCCCGTGGTGTGCGAGAGGGTAATCTGGCCGATCGGCTCGGGATCCTCGGGGTCGTCGGCGTAGCGCAGCGTGAGATACTCGGCGCTCATATAGCCGATGAGGCCGCTCGCGGTCTTCACATAGATCCATTCGGGATCCGAGGCGTCGAGAACGGACACCTGCGTCCCCTTTTGGAGCGTGGCGAGAATGGTGCTCGAGGTGCTCTTTGCCGCCCGCAGGCGCAGGGCGTCTGCGTTGACGACGGCCCCCACAATCGTGTGGCCGGGATCCGCGTCCGTGCCGGAATCAGGCGAGCTCGAAGCACCGGAAGAACTGGAAGAGCCTGAGGAGCTGGAAGAGCCCGAGGAATCGGACGAGCCGCCGGTGGTGACAATCTTCAGATACTCCTTGCTGCACCAGCCCTCCTTGCCGGAGGCCGTCTTCACCTTCGCCCAGCCGGGATCGGAGTTGTCGGTGACGGTGAGCTCCGTGCCGCTGGCGAGAATCAGAATCATGTCATAGCTCGTGCCGGGGCCGGTGCGCAGCTTGAGGTTGGCGGTGGTCGTCGCCGTGGTCTTCGCTGTGCCGGAGGAGCCTGTGTCATCGTCCGGCTTTGGCCCAAGCGGGATGCCGGACGACGCGGAGGAGGACACGGGAGCCGAGGAGGCGGGGGCGGACGAGGCCGGAGCGGAGGAAGCAGGCGCGGAGGACGTCGGCTCGGACGGAGCGGCCTCTGTGGTGATGGTCAGAAACTCCTTGCTGCACCAGCCCTCCTTGCCGTCGCTCATCTTCACCTTCGCCCAGCCCGCGTCGGAATTGTCGGTGACGGTGAGCTTGGCGCCCTGCGGCATGGTGAGCAGGGCGGTGTAGGAGACGGCGGGGCCGCTGCGCAGCTTGAGGTTGGCCGTCGTCACGGCGACGGTGATCGTGGCCGTGCTGCCGCTGCTGCCGCCCGAGGGAGCGTCGGAGGCTGCGTTGGCGGAAAGGTATTCCACAGAGCAATAGCCCTGCGTGCCGGAGGCGGTCCTGACCTGCACCCAGCCGTTTTCCGGGGCGGCCAGCACCGTGACGATGGCGCCCTGGGGCATCGTCGTCAGCACGGCGGCGCTCATTCCCGCAGACTGCCGCAGGTTGAGGTAGGCCGTCGTCACCGCGGTGGAGCCTGCCGTCAGCGCGCCGGAGGAGCCGGAGGAGGAATCGCCCGAGAGGGTGAGATACTCGCGGCTGCACCAGCCCTCCGTGCCGGAGGAGGTGCGCACCTTCACCCACTCGGCGTTCGAATCGTCGAGAACGGTGAGCTTTTCGCCCTTGGAGAGCGTGGTGAGAACGCGGCCCGTCATCCCGGCGCTGTCGCGCAGGTTGAGATAGACGGTGGTCGTGGCCGTGGAGGCCGCCGCGGCGGTCTGCCCCAGCGGCGCGGGCGAGGTGAAGAAAAGCGTAAGCGCGCACAGCACGGCGGCTGCGGCGCGGAATCTGCGTTGTCTGCGCCAGTTCAAAAAGCTTCAACTCCTGTCAAACGGTGGCCGCCGGGCGGCAGCTCTGGCTCTGCTTTTTCTCCGTCTCCCGCACGGAGATCGAAGAAAAACGACGGATGTTTTCATTATATCGCAAGAAGATTACTCTTTCAAGCTTTTCCGCCGGATTCGCGGGGCTTTCCCGCAGATCGAAAAGGCGGCGTCCCCGTGCGAGGACGCCGCATGCCGGCGATGCTGTCTCAGGGCAGCGCGCAAAAGGCGCTTTCCCAAAAAGATGGCGCCCGAAAAAGTCATCTCCCAGGCCAAGGAGGTCCGCCCCGGCGGGAAAACGCCGCGCGGCCGGCAGCGCAAACCGGCGCCGCCCGAGCGTTTGCGGACGCCTGCGCTCAGAGCTCACCCGTCATCGATAACAGCAGCCAGGAGGCGGGAAACTGCTTTTCCAGCTCCCCGGCTCCGTTCTTGTCCCGCAGCGCGAGGGCCCGGGCGTAAAAGGCGTCAAACCAGTCCTGGCCCGTGCCGGGAGCGCCCTCCGCCGCGTCCTCTCCCCAGGAGGCGATGAGCTCCCGGCAGAGCGCCGCGCGGATCCCGCCCTTCAGGTCCGTCTGCCCGCCCTCGAGAAAACGGGAAAAACAGGCGCGCAGCGCCTCCCCGCCATAGGAGAGCAGAGCGTCATACTCCTCCCTCGCGCCCTCGATGTACCGCGCGACGGAGGAATCGGGCAGCGGCTGCGCGGCGATCGCGTCGAGCAGGCTCTCCACCTGCTCCTCCGTATCCCCTGCCTGCTCCATCACCCGGCGGGCCTGCTCCAGATTCCGCCGCTGCAGCTCCTCTGTATGGGCGGAAAAATCCAGCGCTTTGTCAAGCACGCTGTCGGGAAATGTATCCTGCAGATCCGGCAGGTAGAATGAGCCGTCGCGCGGCGTCCAGTAGTCCGTGAGGCGGTAGCCGTCCCTGTCGATCTCAAACGTGACGGCGACGGGAAGCGAGACGCCGCTCTCCTCCACCGGTTCGCCGTCCCGCACGCTGAAGCTCTGCACCAGCGCCCAGAGATAGACGATGACGGAGTTCGGCTGGGGATCCTCCCCCACCAGCGGGGTGGGGCTGAGCTCGCGCGTCTCAAAAATCGTGTGGCTCTCCACGCAGATCAGGCCGTTCGGAAGCTCCTCCCGGTGGTGGGCGAGCACGGCGGCGGAGACAGCAGCATCCAGATCGGGCGCCTCTGCGTCCTGCGTGCCAGCAGGCGCGGAGGAGGCGTCCGAGCCCTCCACAGGGCGCTCGTTCTCAATCCGCAGAACCGTCTCGCCGCCCTCCTGCGCCAGCGTCAGCACGCCGATGCTCTCCGGCTTCTCCTGCTCCGGCGGGCAGATCGGCGAGGGCGTGAGAGTCGCGCAGAGCACGCCTCCCTCGAGCACAAGGCCGTAGTCCGTCACGCCGCGATCCGCAAGCTCATAGGACGCGCCGTTCGCGTAATCGTATACCTCAATGCGGCTGTCGATGAGGCCGGAGCCGAAGGCGGTGCAGGAGCAGAGCTCGCGCATGCCGTCTCCGTTGAGATCGGCAAAGAAGACGTTCCAAACCGGCATGCCCTGATAGAGGGAGACCGTCTCCCCGCCCTCGGACGCCTCCACCTCCATGGACGTGTAGCGAAAAACAACGCCGGGGAATTCGGGAAGCTCCGTCTCCTCCTGCCGCGCCATATCGGCGGAACCGTCCTCAAACAGATCGACCCACAGCCAGGCGTCCGCCGCTTCGTCCGCGCCGGACGGACTTCCCTCCGGCAGCGGGGCGTTGCCCGCGCCGTACCTGCCGTCCCAGGTGGAGAGCCACTCGTAGCCCGCGTCGTAATAGTCCCCGTCGATCAGCAGATAGACGTTCCCGATGTTGCAGACCGTGTGCGTGTCGCCGCCGGCCATGGTGACGGTGAACTCGATGCAGCCCCCGTCATACTGCTCCGGCTCGGCCACATAGCTGCCGCGGCTCTCGTTGAGGAGGGAGACGACCGCGCCGATCTCCTCCCCGGTGAAGAGGCGGTACTGCTTGTCCGGCGATTGCGGCATGACCACGAGCTCGATGCGCTCCACGTCTCCGGCCGAGAGGTTCCGCGCCCACGCCAGCGTCTCCCGCGTCTGCGGGGTTGTCAGAAAACAGACCGCCACGGCGGCGCCGAGCACGGCCGCCAGCGCGATCACCCAGACGGCAGGCCTGCGGTAGGAAAGCGCCGCCCGCACGCGCTGGCGGACGCCGGCCTCCCCAAAGGCGAGCGGGCAGGCCAGACGGCGCTTCTCCGGCACGCTGCACGCGAGCAGGGCCTGCGAATATCCGGCGCGCTCCTCGCGGCTGAGACCGCGCAGCACGCGCTCGTCGCAGGCAAGCTCGATATCGCGGCACAGCAGCGCATAGGCCAGCCACAGCAGCGGATGGAACCAGTAGACGGCCAGCAGCAGGAAGGCGAGCGGCTTGACCCAGTGGTCGCCCCGCCGCAGATGCGCCCGCTCGTGGGCAATCACGAAGGCGGCGTCCTCCTCCCCAAGGCCGAACGGCAGAATGATGCGGGGGCGCGCCAGGCCGAAGAGAAAGGGCGTGCGCGCCCACTCGCTCTGGTATACATTGTCCCGCAGGCGCACCGCCGTGCGCAGCCGCAGGCTGACGCGCAGCCAGCTCGCCGCCAGATAGCAGACCATGCCCGCCGCGCCGGCCAGCCACACCAGGGCCAGCACGAACGCCAGCACCTGCGCCGGGTTCGCGCTCGCGCCGGGAGCCGGGGCGAGGGCCGTGCCGATCGCCGGGTTGACGGCGCTGTTGACAACGGGGACGCCGCTCTGGATATAGGGGATCGGATCGGAAAGGACCGAGGGGCTCACGGTCTCCGCGCTCGGCAGCAGGCTCACCGCGCTCTCGATCGAAAACGGCAGCAGAAGGCGCAGGCCCACCAGGCCCCAGAAGAGCGGAAACATCCACCGCGGGGCGCGGCGCAGCACAAGGCGCAGCAGGACGATCGCCAGCACCAGCCAGCCGGCCTGCATGCTCAGATTGACCACCGTCAGAAACAGCTCCGTCATGACCTTTCCTCCTCCCGGTAGCGATCGATCATCGACTGCACCTCGTCGATCTCCTCCCGCGAGAGAGCGCGCCGCCTCGTGAAGGCGGCAAAGAAGGCGGGCAGCGAGCCCTCGAACCGCTTCTCCACCAGCTCGTCGATCTCGGCGGCCTGCGCCTCGTCCTTCGACACCAGGGAGGTGACGATTGAATTTTCGTTCCGCAGCACGCCGCGCTCCGACAGGCGCTTGATGACCGTGTACGTCGTGGTCGGCTTCCAGCCGAGCCTCTCCCGGCACAGAGCGACCAGCTCGCTGCTGCGGATCGGCTCCTTCTCCCACAGGATCAGGCAAAACCGGTATTCGCTCTCAAAAATCTTCGGCGTATCCATACGGCACTCCTCCTCTAACGCATTAGAGCTCCTGTCTATAGTCTAACGCATTAGAGTGAGCTTGTCAAGGCGCATACGCCATTTTGCACCCCAGCCATTCGTGCCCCGGGCCTCACAGCAGCGGCGCTATCACCGCCATGAAATACTCTGCCAGCTCCTCCGGCGTCTGGCGCAGCTGTCCGGCGATCCACCACTGCACCATGCCCACAAAGCTGCTGGAAATGTGGTTAACGAGGAAATCCGCGGGCACCCTTCCCCCGCGCGGCGCGCCGGTGAGCAGATAGCGGGAGACGAGCTCGTTGACATGCTGGCGGAAAAAGCGCAGGAAAAGCTCGCCGCTCTCCCCGCTGAGAATGTCGATCTGCCTTCTCCTGTCGTCGAGCAGGTGGCAGAGAATGTGGGTGACGATGGCCTTGGGGTTCCCCACCTCCAGCGAAAAGTCGTGCGTGTGCTCGGCGTCGAGCGACGGCGAGAAGACGTGGCGGAACATCTCGTCGCACATTTCGCGCAGCAGGTCGTCCTTCGTCTCAAAGTGGGCGTAGAACGTGGTGCGGCCCACGTTGGCCCTCTCAATGATCTCCTGCACCGTGATTTTGGAATAGCTCTTCTGCGAGAGCAGCTCCCCGAACGCCTCGAAGATGGCCGCCCGCGTTTTTTGCTGCCGTCTGTCCATCCTGCAGCCCTCCCGTACAAATCCGTTTGTCTGTTCCGTATCGCACATTTCCAGGGCAACACCGCATAATCCCAGGTGGTGTAGCGTGCCAAAAAATTTTTTGTG
>CALWRP010000018.1 GCA_944383955.1 uncultured Clostridia bacterium | reverse complement strand
GGTTCAAAGTCCTTTTTCACTGCCAGCCAGATGAGCAGTCCGCCGATCGCCCACATGAGCACCATCTGCCAGGTGACATTCCGGAACCCGTCGATCAGAAATG
Source organism: uncultured Clostridia bacterium (assembly GCA_944383955.1). Lineage (GTDB taxonomy): Bacteria > Bacillota > Clostridia > Oscillospirales > Acutalibacteraceae > Caccousia. Next base: position 19,774 of record CALWRP010000018.1, on the reverse strand, counting down.
AAAATTCGCTCAGCAAGTGTTTTTTCTCTCCTTTTCTTTTTTCTATCCGCCCGAAATCTGTTCCGGGGAAGAGCCTCTCCCCCGCCTTTGCCAGGACCTACATTTTCGCATGGCGCCCCGGAGCGGCCGGGCGCACGGCTTCAAGAAAACCCCGCGGCTGAACCGGGCCGCGGGAAAAGCACTTTATATTATAAAGGAAAGCATGTCCCATTGCAAGCCAAAAAATACCGAAAAAAATCCCCCGCCGAGGCGGGGGAGGACAATCAGGTGTGATCCTCGATATACTGGACCAGATCGCCGACCGTCTTGATCTTATCGGTCTCCTCGTCGGGGATCTCGAGCTCGAACTCGTCCTCGATCGACATCAGCAGATCGACAACGTCAAGAGAATCCGCGCCCAGGTCGCCCTGGATCGTGGTGTCGGGGGTGATGGAGTCCTCCTCCACATCAAACTGGTCGCTCAGAATCTTCTTCACTTTTTCCAGAACCATACATTTCCCTCCTTCCTCTTTCCGTGTCATCAGAGGCGCGCGGCACAACGTTCCCACCGGTGGACAAACGGCGGCGGGTGTGCTACAATACGAGGCGTGGCATCGACACCGCCGCGCCCTGCCTATCCACATATTATTAGCAATCCGGCGCTTTGTCAATCATTTTTTTTGCGAAGAAACCTCCCCTGCGGTTTTTCCGGTTCCTGCTGCGCAATTTTCTTGGAAAGGATGTCTCTCCATGTCAGAAAAACGGTTCGCTCTCATCGGCCACCCGCTGGCTCATTCGATGTCTCCCTTCCTGCACGATCGCCTCTTCGCCGCCGCCGGCGTGTCCGCCTCCTATGAGCTGCTCGACACGGCCCCCGAGGCGCTGGCTGAGACAGCGGAGCGCCTGCGCGCCTATGACGGCTTCAACATCACCATCCCCTACAAGGAGGCCATCCTGCCCTTTCTCGACGCGGTGGACGAGAAGGCCGCGTTTTTCCGCTCGGTCAACACCGTGAAAAACGAGGGCGGCAGGCTCGTGGGCTACACCACCGACGGCGACGGCTTTCTCTTCGCCCTGGAGGCCGCCGGTGCAGCGGATCTGAGCCGCGTCCTGCTGCTCGGCTGCGGGGGGGCCTCGCGCGCGATGGGCGGCACCGCCCTGCTCGCGGGAGCGGAGCAGATCCGAATCGCCGCCAGAAGCCCGCAGAAGGCGGAGCCGCTCGCGCGGGATCTGCGCGCGCTGGCGGAATCGAAGGGCCTGCGCTGCGCGGTGGAGGTGCAGTCGTTGGCGGAGCTGGAGGCGGACGGGGAGAGCCGCTTTTCGCTCCTTGTCAACGGCACGCCCGTCGGCATGCACCCGCATCCGGAGGGCTGCCCTGTGTCTGAGAGCGTGGTGAGCCGCTGCGGCGCCGTGTTCGACGCCGTCTATAACCCGGATGAGACCGTGCTGCTGCAGACGGCAAAGCGCCTGGGAAAAACCGCCGTGCACGGGATCGGCATGCTCTGCGGCCAGGCCGCCGTGGCCCAGACGATCTGGGGAATCGCCCCGTGCGATCGGGAGGGCCTGCTGCGGCTGAGCCGCGAGGCCGTGGCCGAGATGAACCGGCTGTTCGGAAGGGGAGAAGCATGACGGAGCGAAGAAATATCATTCTCTGCGGCTTCATGGGCTGCGGCAAGAGTACCGTCGGCGCGCTGCTTGCAGGAATGACGGGCAGAAAATTCGTGGACATGGACTCCTATATTGAAGAGCAGGCCGGAAAGACCGTGTCCGCCATCTTCTCCGAGGACGGCGAGGAGCGCTTCCGCGCCCTCGAGCGCGAGGCGTGCCGGGCTCTGGCGGAGCAGAGCGGGCTGGTGATCGCCTCCGGCGGCGGCACGCTGGTGCGGCGCGAAAACGCCGAGACGCTGCGGAAAACCGGCGTCATCGTCCTGCTCGACGCCCCGCTCGGCGCGCTCAAAAAGCGGCTGGCGCACGACACGACGCGCCCGCTGCTGCAAAAGCCGAACCGCGACGCCGTGATCGAGGAGCTGCTCACCCAAAGGCTGCCGCTCTACCGCGCCGCGGCCGATCTCGCCGTGCCCGCCGGCAGAGCGCCGAAAACGGTGGCCCGCGAGGTGCTGCGCCGGCTGGGGGAAGCGCCGCAGGAGGCGGAGAGCTCCCGCTGACCTTGCAGGAAGCAAACCGTTTCCTGCATTTTCAGGGCAAAGCCCGAAATTTCCGGTTGACAAACAGAGAAAAGCGGCGTATGATGAATACGATTTCAAATTCGCAAAGCCCTCTGGGCCTGCGCGGAACAGGAGAACCCTTCCATGAACGCGATTTACAGCGCACGATTTACCAGCTTTGGCTATCCCCGCTATTTTATGGCGTGGGATTTTTGTGCGTGCGCTGAAAGCTGTGGAAACTCCATGCCGCGCGGCAGAAAAGAGGGTCTTTGAGGGAAAGGCCCGCGCTCCCGCAAGGGAACGCTCTGGGATTCTGCTGACGCACCAACGGCGGAGCTGGAAACAGCCCCGCCGTTTTTTGTTGCCCTTTTCCGCCGACATTTTTTCATCATTCAAAGGAGGACCTCCCCATGATTATCGTCTTAAAGCCCAATTGCACCGTGGAGCAGCTCAAGCACTTCACCGACGGCCTCACCCACGACTACAACGTCAAGGTCAACACCTGGGTGGGCACGCAGAGCACCGTGCTCGGCCTCATCGGCGACACGTCGGTGATCGATATCGACTACATCGCCGCGCAGGACTTCGTCGAGAGCGTCAAGCGCGTGCAGGAGCCGTACAAGAAGGCCAACCGCAAGTTCCATCCGGACAACACCGTCATCGAGCTCCCCGGCGGCCAGAAGATCGGCGACGGCAATCTCACCATCATGGCGGGGCCGTGCTCCGTGGAGACGGAGGACCAGATCTGCGAGGTGGCCTCCCGCGTCAAGGCGGCGGGCGCGCAGTTCCTGCGCGGCGGTGCGTTCAAGCCCCGCACCTCCCCCTACGCCTTCCAGGGCCTGAAGGCCGAGGGCCTCGAGCTGCTGCGAGAGGCGAGAAAGAAGACGGGCCTGCCGATCGTCACCGAGATCATGAGCGCTTCCCATCTGCCGCTGTTCGAGGACGTGGACATCATCCAGGTGGGCGCGCGCAACATGCAGAACTTCGAGCTGCTCAAGGAGCTCGGCAAGATCGACAAGCCGATTCTGCTCAAGCGCGGCCTCTCGAGCACGATCGAGGAGCTTCTGATGAGCGCGGAATACATCATGGCGGGCGGCAACGAGCGCGTCATCCTCTGCGAGCGCGGCATCCGCACCTATGAGACGTACACGCGCAACACGCTCGATATCTCCGCCGTGCCGATTTTGAAGCGCCTGTCCCACCTGCCCGTGGTCGTCGATCCCAGCCACGCCTCCGGCATCGCCTGGCTTGTCGAGCCGCTGGCCATGGCAGCCGTCGCCGCCGGCGCGGACGGCCTGATCATCGAGGTGCACAACAACCCGGCCAAGGCTCTCTCCGACGGCGCGCAGTCGCTCACGCCCGACCAGTTCGATCGCGTGGCCAAGCGCATCTTCGCGGCGGCGAAGGTGCTGCGCGCGGAGGCGTAAGCCATGCGAGAGGATCTCTCCCTGCGCGTGGGCATCGTGGGCCTCGGCCTCATCGGCGGCTCGATGGCGAAGGCCTTCCATGAATACACCAACTGCACCGTGACCGGCTTTGACAGCGATCCCGCCGTCCTGGAGGCCGCGGCCGCCTGCGGAGCCATCGACGCCGCTGGCGCCCCGGACGACCTTTCCCGCCTCGACCTGCTGATCCTCGCCATCTACCCGCAGGCCGCCGTCGACTTTGTGCGCGAAAACGGGGCGCGGATCCCGCGCTCCTGCCTGGTGACGGACACCTGCGGCATCAAGACGGCCGTCTGCGCGCAGCTCTCCGCCCTGGCGCGGGAGTTCGGCTTCCGCTTTGTGGGCAGCCACCCGATGGCGGGGCGCGAGAAGGTCGGCTTCCCGGCCAGCGAGGCCTCCCTCTTCCGCGGGGCCAGCTTCCTCATCACGCCGTGCGGCGCTTCAGAGGAGGACGTCGCCCTGCTCGAGCGGACGGCGGAATCACTCGGCTTCGGGCGCTGCGTCGTCACCACGCCGGAAAAGCATGATCGCATGATCGCCTTCACGAGCCAGGTACCGCACGCGCTGGCCTGCGCCTATGTGCTCAGCCCTCAATGCCCCGATCACCGGGGATTTTCCGCCGGCAGCTACCGCGACGTCTCGCGCGTGGCGAACATCAACGAGACGCTGTGGACAGAGCTGTTCCTGAGCAACGCGGGCCCGCTGGCCGCCGAGCTCGACACGCTGATCCAGAACCTCTCCGCCGTGCGCGACGCCGTGCGCGACGGCGACGCGGATCGCCTCTCCTCCCTGCTGCGGCAGGGCCGGCTCGTCAAGGAGTCGCTGGGGGAGTGACGGCGAAAGCCTCCGGGGACGGGCGAAGCGGGAGCGAGGCTCTCCCCCGCCGGCGAACGGCCGGGCTCTTCAAGCCCAAAAGCAACCCATCTATTTTCATTGGAAAGGAGCTCCGCGCGGGTGTGCGGCCTGCCGCGGAAACGGAACGACCATGCAGCTGACTGTGAACACCTCCAAACCGTACAATATTTTCATCGAGCGCGGCTGCCTTGACACACTCGGCGGGCGCTGCGCCGCCCTGTTCCCGGCGGGGGCGAAGGCCGCCGTCATCAGCGACAGCAACGTCTTCCCCCTCTACGGGGAGCGCGTGCTCGCTTCCCTTCGGGCGGCGGGCTTTGCGCCGTCGCGCTTCGTCTTTCCCGCCGGGGAGGCGAGCAAGCAGCTCTCCACCGTCGGCGAAATGCTCGGCTTTCTGGCGGAGCAGGGCCTCACGCGCAGCGACTTTCTCGTCGCTCTCGGCGGCGGCGTGACCGGCGACATGGCGGGCTTTGCCGCCGCCTGCTACCTGCGCGGCGTGTCCTTCGTGCAGGCGCCCACCTCGCTGCTCGCGCAGGTGGACTCCTCCGTGGGCGGCAAGACGGCCGTCGACCTGCCGCAGGGCAAGAATCTGGCGGGCGCGTTCCACCAGCCCGCCCTCGTGCTCATCGACCCCGACACGCTCGAGACGCTGCCGCCGCTCTTCTTCGCCGACGGCATGGGCGAGGTGATCAAGTACGGCTGCATCCGCAGCCGCACGCTCTTTGAGACGCTGCGCGACGCCGGCAGCCTTGCGCCTCTCATGGAATCCATCCTGTTCGACTGCGTCGACTGCAAGCGCGTCATTGTCGAGCACGATGAGTTCGACACGGGCGAGCGCATGCTGCTCAACTTCGGCCACACGCTCGGCCACGCCCTCGAGAAGGCGCACGGCTACACGGGGCTCACGCACGGGGCCGCCGTCGGCATCGGCATGGTGCTGATTGCCCGCCTCGGCGAGCACATGGGGCTCACGCAGGCCGGGACGGCGGAGCAGATCGCCGCCGTGTTGCGTAAATACGGCCTTCCCGTCTCGGACGACGCCTCGCTCGACGAGGTGATCCGCGCGACGGCGCTCGACAAGAAGGGGCTCGGCGGCGACCTGCGGATCGTCCTGCTGCGCTCGATCGGCGAGAGCTTCGTGCACCGCCTGCCGCGCGCGGAGTTCGCCGCCCTTTGCCGCGCATCCCTTGCGCCGGAGGGAGCACGATGAGCGCGCCGGAGCTCGGCTGCGTGGCGCTGGAGCCGGGCACGCTGCGCGGCCGCGTCGCCGCCCCGCCCTCGAAGAGCGCCGCCCACCGGGCAATCCTCTGCGCCGCCCTGGCGGCCCTCACCTGCCCGGAGGAGGGAGCGAGCGTCCTCTCCCCCCTCGATCTCTCGGACGACATCCGCGCGACGCTGGGAGCCGTGCGCGCCCTCGGCGTGCAAACGGAGCTGACGGACGGCGTCTGCACGGTTTCCGCCGGGGAGCGCGGGGCGGGCGCTCTCTCCCTCGACTGCGGGGAGAGCGGCTCCACGCTGCGCTTTCTGATTCCGATCGCCGCCGCCCTCGGCGTCTCCGCCGTCTTCACCGGCCGCGGGCGGCTGCCCTCGAGGCCCATCGGCCTTTACGCGGAGCTGCTGCCGCAGCACGGCGTGGCCTGCCGCACGCAGGGCGGGCTGCCGTTCGCCGTCGAGGGACGGCTGACGCCGGGCGTGTTCGCGCTGCCGGGCAATGTCAGCTCGCAGTTCATCACCGGCCTGCTGCTGGCGCTGCCGCTGCTCTCCGGCGACAGCGAGATCGTGCTGACAACGCCGCTCGAGAGCGCCGCCTATGTGGAGATGACGGTGCAGGCGATGGCGGACTTCGGCGTCGCCGTGGAGCGGACCAGAGGCGGCTGGCGCGTGCCCGGCGGCCAGCGCTACCGCCCCCGCCGCCACACGGTGGAGGGCGACTGGTCGCAGGCGGCCTTCTTCCTCGCGGCGGGCGCGCTCGGCGGAGACGTGACCGTGACCGGCCTGCGGGCCGATTCCCTGCAGGGGGACAAGGCGATCGCCGATCTCCTGGCCCGGGGCGGGGCGCGCCTCTCCTGGGAGGACGGCGGGCTGCGCTGCACCGCGGGCTCCTGGCGCGGCATTGAAATTGACGCCGCCCAGATCCCCGATCTGGTGCCGATCCTCGCCGCCGCCTTCTCCTTCGCGGAGGGAACGACGGTGATTGCCCACGCGGAGCGGCTGCGCATCAAGGAGAGCGATCGCCTCGCCGCCATGGCGCAGGGCCTTTCCGCCCTGGGCGCGTCCGTGCGCGAGACGGCGGACGGCCTTGTGCTGGAGGGCGCGCGCACGCTCGCGGGCGGCAGGGCCGAGGGAGCCAACGACCACCGCGTGGTGATGGCGCTCTCCGTCGCCGCCCTGCGCGCCGCGGGGCCGTGCACCGTCACGGACGCCGGGAGCATCCGCAAGAGCTACCCCGGCTTTTTCAACGACTATCAAGCTTTGGGAGGACATGCACATGCCAGCTTCATCCGTCTGGGGGAATAATTTGAGACTCTCCATCTTCGGCGAGAGCCACGGCCCGGCTGTGGGCGTGGTGATCGACGGCCTGCCCGCCGGGGAGGAAATCGACCGGGACGCGCTTCTTTTGCAGATGTCCCGCCGCGCGCCGGGCCGCGACAAGAGCTCCACGCCGCGCAAGGAGGCCGACGAGCCGGAGATTCTCAGCGGTATGCTCGAGGGCCGCACCACGGGCGCGCCGCTCTGCGTCGTGATCCGCAACACCAACACGCGCTCCGGCGACTATGCGAACCTGATGCAGGCCCCGCGCCCCGGCCACTCCGACTACCCGGCCCATGTCAAGTATCACGGCTGCAACGACGTGCGCGGCGGCGGCCACTTTTCCGGGCGGCTCACCTCCTGCCTGTGCGCGGCGGGGGCGATCTGCCGCCAGATTCTCGAGCGGCGCGGCATCCGGATCGGAAGCCATGTTCTCTCCGTCGGCCCGGTGCGCGATCTGCCGCTCCCGTCCGTGGAGATCCCGGACGAGCTTCTGCGCCGCCTCTCGGAGACATACTTCCCGACCATCGGTGAGGGCGTGGAGGAGAGGATGCGCGCCGTCATCGAGGAGGCCCGCATGGCCCGCGACAGCGTGGGCGGCATTGTGGAGTGCGCCGTCACCGGCCTGCCCGCCGGGCTTGGCGGCCCGCTCTTCGGCGGCGTGGAGTCGCTCTTCTCGTCGATCCTCTATGGCATCCCCGCCGTCAAGGGCGTGGAGTTCGGCGAGGGCTTCGGCGCGGCCGCGCTGCGCGGGAGCGAGAACAACGATCCGTACACCGTGGCGGAGGACGGCTCCATCCGCACGACCACAAACCACGCGGGCGGTATCCTCGGCGGCATCACCTCCGGCATGCCGCTCGTCTTCCGCATCGCCGTGAAGCCGACGGCCTCCATCTCCAGGCCGCAGCAGAGCGTCAATCTCGCGGAGGGCTGCGTGACGGAGCTCGAGGTGCACGGCAGGCACGATCCGTGCATTGTCCCGCGCGCCGCGCCGGTGGCGGAGAGCGCCGCCGCCGTGGCCACGCTGGAGCTGCTGCTGCAAAACGGCGCGCTGCGCCCCTGAACCGGCGAATGTCACGCCCGGCAGAACCCGTCTTCTGCCGGGCGTTTGCCGTGTGCTGTGCCGGCCCCGGCAGAGAGCGCGGAACCGGCGGGAGCCGGGAACGCGAAAGCCCGCGTTTTCCGGAAAAAGCGGCCCGTCCGCACGAAATTACGATGAAGAGAGGAAGCGCAACCATGACGCTTGAAGAAATCCGCAAGAAAATTGACGCGATCGACGCCCAGCTGCTGCCGCTGTTTGCGGCGCGGATGGACTGCGCCCGCGAGGTGGCCGCCGTCAAGAAGGAGGCGGGCCTGCCGGTGCTCAACGCCGAGCGCGAAAAGGTGATCCTCGACCGCGTGCAGGAGCGCGCCGGGAAATACGGCGGGGCCGCCCGCCTGCTCTACTCCACCCTGATGGAGGTCAGCCGCGGCCTGCAGCACAGCCTGCTCGACTCCGGCGCGCCGCTGCGCGCGCTGGTGGCCGGAGCCGCCCTGCCGCCGGAGAAGGCCGGGAACATCGCCACCTTCGGCCGGCCGGGCTCGTTCTCCCACACGGCGGCCCGCACCCTGTTCCCCGGCTGCACGCCCGTCACCTTCAACTCCTTCGCGGAGATTTTCCGCGCCGTCGAGGCCGGGGACGCCGAGTTCGGCGTGCTGCCGGTGGAGAACTCCTCCGCCGGTTCGGTGGGCGAGGTGTACGACCTCATCCTGCGCTACCGGTTCTATATCGTGGGCGCAGCCACGATGGGCGTGCACCACTGCCTGGCGGCGGCCCCGGGCGCAAAGCCCGCGCGCGTCTACTCGCACCCGCAGGCGCTCTCCCAGTGCTCGCAGAGAATCGCCGCCCTCAGCCTCTCCCCCGTCCCCTGCGAGACGACGTCCGAGGCGGCGTTCAAGGCCGCGCAGGAGGCGGACGCCGCGGCCATCTGCTCCGAGGAGGCCGCCGCCTCCGCGGGCCTGACGGTGCTCGAGCGCGGCATCCAGAACACGGAGAACAACTGCACGCGCTTCATCGTCATCAGCCGCACGCTCTTCCTGCCCGCCGACGCCAACAAGATCAGCCTCTGCTTCTCCCTGCCGCACCAGACCGGCTCGCTGCACGGCGTGCTCTCCCGCTTCGCGCAGGCGGGGCTCAATCTTACGAAAATCGAAAGCCGTCCGATCCTCGGCAGCAAGTTCGAATACGATTTCTACCTCGACTTCACCGGCAGCGTCCGCGACGGCGAGACGCTCGATCTGCTGGCCTCGCTCTCTGAGGAGCTGCCGAGATTTTCTTTCCTGGGGAACTATACAGAGCGCGAATGATGTGGTATAATCAAAACATAACGTAATGTTTTGATTTCAATTAGAATGAAATCGAAATATCGCAGACAGACAAAACGGCGAGGAGTGTGTTTTGATGAAAATTGACGTGAGCGAGTTTGCCAGACCCTGTCCCTGCGGCCATGAGCACCGGATCTCGGTGCGCGATATCCTGATCGAGCCGGGCGCAATCCGCCGGCTGCCCGCCCTTCTGCTCGAGGCCGGCTATGCGCAGCCGGTGATCCTCTGCGACGAAAACACCTTCGAAGCGGCGGGCCGGGCCGTGCGCGAGCTTCTGCCGGAGAGCGGCCTGGTGGTCCTCAGCCCGGAGAACCTGCACGCCAACGAGCGCGGCGTGGCGATGGCGGAGGAGGGGCTCGCCGGGCTGCAAAACGCGCCCGACGTGCTGCTGGCCGTCGGCTCCGGCACGGTGCACGACATCACGCGCTTTCTCGCGCACAGGAAGGCTCTGCCGTTCGTCTCAGTGCCCACGGCGGCGAGCGTGGACGGCTTTGTCTCCACGGTGGCGGCCATGACGTGGAACGGCTGCAAGAAGACCTTCCCTGCCGTCGCGCCGGTGCTCGTCGTCGCGGACAGCGACATTTTCTCCCGCGCGCCGCACCGCCTGAACGCCTCCGGCTTCTCCGATCTGCTCGGCAAATACACGGCCCTGGCCGACTGGAAGATCGCCCACGCCGTCACGGGCGAATACCTCTGCGAGCGCGTGTGCGAGCTCGAGTATGACGCGCTGCGCATCGTCTGCGGGCGGCTCGACGAGATCCGCGAGGGCGGGCGCGAGGCGTGCGAGCAGCTGATGTACGCCCTGCTGCTCTCCGGTCTGGCGATGCAGATGGTCGGCAACTCCCGCCCGGCCTCCGGCGCGGAGCACCACATGTCCCACCTGTGGGAAATGGAGGTCATCAACGGCCGCGTCGACTACTACCACGGTGAGAAGGTCTCCGTGGGCCTCGTGCTCGCCTCCGGGATTTACCACCGGGCGGCGGAGGAGATCCGCCGCGGGGCGTTCACGCTGCGGGATCGGCAGGACGTGGAGATGCAGCTGCTCGAGAGCAGCTTCACGGACAAGGCGATGCTCGCCGAGATTCTCGACGAGAACGAGCCGAACCCGCTGGCCGGCGTGACGGCGGAGGCCGTGCGCGCAGCCATCCCGGCCATTCTGCGCGCGGTGGAGGAGATTCCGGCGCCGCAGGAGCTCTCCGACATGCTCGCGCGGGCGGGGGCGGTCAAGAGCCTCGCGGACATCGGCCTGCCGGACGCGATGCAGGCCCCCGCGGCTCGCCTCTCCCCCTATGTGCGCGCGCGCCTGACCTTCATGCGCCTGCTCAAGCTCTTCGACTTTGAGCGCGATATCTTTGAGGGATAAGCGGGCGGGCGTTCGGCTTTCTTCGCCTTCCGCGGTCCCGGCGCTTTTTCTTTGATATTCCGGGGCATACAATCAAAAGAGCAGCCAGGTTTAGGTTTACCTGGCTGCTCTTTTGATTGTCGAAAAAGGGCTGCGTGAAAAAAGTACAGGAGTGCGCCACCGGCACACGGCGGTCTCCGCTCCCGCTCCGGTCGGCGCTCATTCGCGTGCCACTGGCACGCCGCGCCCTTTGAAAAGGCGGGCGAAACTTTTGTGTTTTGCTCTTTGGCACCTTTTTTGATGGGGCAAGTTTAGCACGGCCTGCCGCCCGTGCGCCCGGCTCATCCGGCAATGCCCGAGGCGGTGGGGGCGGCCCATTCCTCCAGAACGTCCGTGAGCGGCTCCTCATACTCCACAATCAGCTGCATGGTGTACGGCTGGCTCGGCAGGCTTCCCCGGGGGAAGTTCACCTCGAGACAATCCGGAAGGAAAACGAGACCGCGCGGGTCGAACGCCTCCGCCATCTCCTCCCGCAGCGCAGGGTCGGTGATTTGGCCGCCGTCCAGCAGCGTTTGGATCAGCTCCTGCGGCGGGCAGGAAAACAGCGCCTGATTCTCAACCGGTTCCCCGGTCTCCCTCTCAAACGCAGTGCCAACGCAGACCTCTGTCACCTCCGCCCCGTCGATGGGCAGGAGAACGGAGGTCCGGAAATAGAGAACCGCATCGCTGGAAGCCACGATGTACGTCTCCTGGCTCAGGGAGCGCGCGTCAAAATCCTCCGGCGCTTCGCAGTATGCCTCATATGCCTTTTCCAGCTCCGCCTGCTCGTCGTACAGAAGGCCCTGCTCCTCGAAGAACGCACGGATGCGGGCCTGCGCCTGCCCGGACAGAGCATCCTGATTTTCTCCGCCGCCCCATGCCGCCCCGGGGTCCGGGGGAGGACTCACCCGCAGCAGCTCCGTCCCGTCCGCAAGCTTGTAGACAAAAGCGTTCAGCTCCTGCCAGATCTGCGCTGTGGTTCCGTCCGGCAGAACCGTCTGCTCCGGCGTCAGATACCCGCACAGCGTGATCTGCCTTGCGTGATAGACCGGAAGCGTTCTCCCGTCCTCCGTCTCCATCCTGCCCCACGGCCCGGTCAGATACACGGACACAACCGCCCGATCGCTGAACCGGCCTTCCAGGAAATCATTCGAGACGCCGCCGTCCAGAAGAGAAAAAACGTCCGTTCCATCCGACAACAGGAGGCCGAGCTCTTCCCCGTCCTCCGCCTGTATCACGAGGGAGACGGAACCCGCCGTATCCCCCTCGCGCGCCTCGAGGATCCGCCCCTCCACCTGGCGCTCTGCGCTTCTGGAGAGAAGAAACACGACGGTACACACCAGCACGACGGCGGCGATGACGGCGGCAATGAGGGCTCCCTTACGGAACGCGCGCCTTCTGCCCTTCTTCCACGCAAAGGAGGCCGCCTGCACAATCGCCTCGTCCTCCACCTGCGGATGCGGCGCGCTCCAGGCTTCGTCCATCAGCTGCAATTCCCTGCGGCACTCGGCGCACTCCTGAAGATGCTCCTCCACAATCCGCCTGCTCTCCCCGCTGCAAACGTCATCGTGGTAAAGCGGCAGCAGATCCCGAATCACTTCACAAGCGATCTTCATCCAAATCCCTCCTTAGCTTCGTTTTCGCGCGGTAGAAGATCAGCCTGGCCCAGCTGTCCGTCTTTCCAAACAGCTCTCCAATCTGGGAAAAGGGCAGCTCTCCGAACACCCGCAGGGAAAAGACCTCCTTATACGGTTCACTGAGCTGGTGCAGCAGCACATGGAGCCTGCGCGCCGTCTCCCGGTCCAGCAGCTCCGTCTCGAAGCCGGAAGCGGCTTCGTCCGCCGCGTGGGCGCTCAGCTCCCCGCCGTCACGCTTTTGCTTTTTGAGGAACGTGAAATAGGTGTTCTTCGCAATCTGGCAGAGCCAGACGTACAGCTGGCATTGACCGCGGAAGGTCTCAATGCCCATCATGGCTCTGTAAAAGGCCTCCTGCGTGATTTCTTCGGCGAGCGTCATGTCTCTGCACAGCGAAAACAGATACCGGCAGACGCTCGGGAAATACTCCCTGTAGATGGCTTCAAAATCTTCCACACCCTCTCACCTCCTTGCATGAATAAGACTGCGCAGCCGGCAAAGCGTTTCACGCAAAAAGAAAAAAATAAGCGATACCCGGCCACAAACGTCAGGTATCGCTTTTCTTTCGCATACCGGTCCGCCGCACGCCGCGCAGACAGCTCCGGCGGCATATCCCCCGGCGGGCTGCCCCGCGCTTACGCCTTGCGGTCGAAGAAGATGCTCTTGCCGGTGACGCTCAGCGGAATGCCGTGCCAGATCACCGGGCCGTCCGCGTAGCCCATCTCCTCCGCGGCCTTGCCGACGGTGTACATGATGCGGCTGTCGACGCGCTCGTCCGCGGCCGCGGCGGCAGCGGAGCCGAGGGCGATGCCGAGGTCAATGCCGTCGAAGCAGCAGCGGCCCCCGGCCTCGGCGCAGGCGGCGCAGCTGGCAAAGCCGCACAGCGAGCAGTAGGCCAGCCCGCGGCAGACAGGCCGCAGCCCGATCAGAACCACGGCGGCAGCGGCGCGCAGATTCTCCGCGTCGCGGTGGAAGGTGGAGGGCGCGTCGCCGAACTCGCGGTTCGCGACCTCGTGCATCTTGTCGGCCAGGGCGTCCTTCTCCGCCCCGGTCAGCACCAGCGTCTCGATACGGTCGAGACCCTTGGCCTTGGGCGCGGTGCGCGCCGCGGCGCACATCTTCGCAGCCGCCGCGAGGACGGCCTGCTCCTCCATCTGTTGGGCGCTGTATTGCATTGTCGTTTCCTCCCGTTTTCGTTTTTTGAGCGGACGGCGGCGCGGGCGCTTTACACCGGCACGCCGGCGCCGCGCAGGAATTCGGCAGCGTCCTCCGCCCCGCAGAAGCGGTGGGCCTGAATGCCGCAGGCCTTCGCGCCGTCCACGTTGTCCTGCAGATCGTCGAAGAAGACGCACTCCTCCGGCACGAGCGAGTACTCCGCGAGGAAGCGCTCATAGATGGCCCGCGTGGGCTTGACGAGCTGATAGAAGGCGGAGACAAAGCGCTCGTCAATCCGGCTCAGCACGGAGAAGCGCTCCACCAGCACGGGAAAGCGCACGCTGGCGTTGGAGAGCACGAGGCAGCGGTAGCCCTTCTCCTGCAGGCGGGCGACGAGCTCCTCCATGCCGGGGATCGGGGACAGGCAGTCCGGCCAGCCGGCGAAGAGGCGGGCCAGCGCCTCCCGCAGCTCCGGCCGCACGTGGGACTGCATGGAGGCCAGAGCCTCCTCCTCGGTCATCGCGCCGGCGTCGAGGGCCTTCCACTCCGGCCCGCCGAAGCAGGCGTCGAAGATCTCCTGCGCCGCCTGCGGGTCGGCAATCTCCCGCTCCACATAGGGACGCGGCTCATAGGCGAGCAGGACGCCGCCCATATCAAAGACAATATTACGGATCACAACAGCATTCCTCCAAACTCACGCGACACGCGCGGCTCTCACGCCTCGAACGAAAAACGGCCGCCGAGCCACGTCAGGCACAGCTCCATCCACGGCGCGGTGGGCGGCATGGGGGTGGCGACGTCGACATTGCACAGCGAGAGGCCGTGCAGGCCGTGCTCGAAGAGATGGAACTCGCACGGCACCCCGGCGCGGCGCAGCGCCGAGACGAAGAGCAGCGAATTCTCCACCGGAACGGCCTCATCCTCATAGGTGTGCCAGAGGAAGGCGGGCGGCGTCTTGCTGCTCACGTGGTCCTCCAGCGACCAGAAGGTCTGCTTCGCGGGGTCGGACTCCCCGGAGATGTTCTCGAGCGACTGGCGGTGCCCGAACTCGCCCGCGGTGATAACGGGGTAGCACAGCAGCAGGGCGTCGGGGCGGTTCCGGCCGTCCGGGCAGCCGAGGGCCGGGTGGTCCCAGAGCACGCCGAGGCTCGCCGCCAGATGGCCGCCGGCCGAGAAGCCCATGACGGCGATCTGGTCGGGAATCAGGTGCCACTCGTCGGCCTTCTCGCGCATCAGCGTGACGGCGGCGGAGAGCTCGCGCAGCGGCTGCATGCCGCACACCTTGCCCTTGCCCACCGTATACTCGAGCACGAACGCCTGATAGCCGCGGTTAAGAAACGCGAGGGCCGGGGGATCGGCCTCGCGGTCGGAGCGGAACTCATACGCGCCGCCGGGGCAGACCAGGACGGCGGGACGGCGGGTGCGGTCCGGGATCTCCGGCGTCGGCTCGTGCAGATAGCCGACAAGGGCCGCGCTGCCGCCCAGAATACTTTCACGAATCAGCTTCATTTTTCCTTCACTCCTCTGGATGATACAGAACGCCCGGACAGGACCCCACGCGGGCCGGAAAGGGCGCATGTTTCTTCAGGCGCCACCGCACAATTCGCGCCCTGGGGCTCAGATGATGCTTTGCACCACGCGGATCGCGCCAAAATTCCCCGTGATATTTCCCAAAAATGCTCGCCAATCCGGCAAGGCTTGCCTGCGCTTTTTGGAGCCTCTCACAAAAAAATTTTGACACGCTGCACCACCTGGAATGATGCGGTGCTGCCTTTATTGTATCACGGCCCACAGGCGAAGTCATCCCTTTTTTACAAAATCCGCAGCCCGATTCTGGATCCGCACCGGCAAATGTGCTATGATGAAAAAAAGACCGGATGATTGGTTTGCGAAGCCGCCGGATCCCGGGCGGCTTTTCCGGTGAAAGGAGTTGTCAATTTTATGGAGTTACTGGAGCTGATGAGAACCCGCCGCAGCATCCGCAAATACGACGGCCGCCCCGTGGAGGAGGAGAAGCTCGCGCGCGTGCTGGAGGCCGGGCGGCTTGCGCCCTCGGCGCGCAACATGCAGGAGTGGAAATTCGTCGTGGTGCGCGGCTCGCGCCTGGAAGCCCTGACGAAGGCCTGCAACGGCCAGCAGATGGTGCAGGAGGCCGGGGCGGCGATCGCCGTGTGCGCAACCGAAAACCATATGATGGGCTGCGGGCAGCCGAGCGCGACGGTCGACTGCTCGATCGCGCTCTCCTTCATGCTGCTCGAGGCCGAGGAGCTGGGGCTCGGCATGTGCTGGCTCGGCTCGTTCATGGCCCCCGCCGTCAAGGAGGCGCTGGACCTGCCGGAGGACTGGACGGTCGTGGCCGTCTCCCCGCTCGGCTACCCGGCGGAATCCCCCGACGCGCGGCCGCGCAAGCCGCTCGGGGAGCTCGTCGTCACCCTGACGGACTGACCGGGCCGCCGGAAAGGCTCCGGCCCCGCCGCAAAACGCCGAAAAATCCCTCCCTGAACGCCGGCCGGCGCGCAGGGAGGGACTTTCTGTTTGTTCGGGCTTGCGGCTCAGACGCCCTCCTGCCCCTGATCGGGGCGGCGCATCAGGCCGATGATGAGGGCGGAGACGAGGGTGCCGGCGGCCAGGGCCAGCAGATACATCGGCCAGTTCGGCACGAGGGCGAAGACAAAGATGCCGCCGTGCGGGGCCTGCAGCGTGCACCGCGAGGCCGCCGAGATGCCGCCCGCGATGGCGGAGCCCACCATGCAGGCGGGAAGGATGCGCAGATCGGAGGCGACAAAGGGGATCGCGCCCTCCGTGATGAACGACAGGCCCATGATGAAATTCATCATCCCCGTCTGGCGCTGCCGCGCAGAGAAGCGCGAGCGGAACAGGAGCGTGGCCAGGGCGATGGCCAGCGGCGGAATCATGCCGCCGATCATCACGGAGGCCATCAGTGGGGAGGAGACGGGAGCGCCCGAGGCGTCCACCAGGGAGGCGGTGGCAAACACATAGGCCGCCTTGTTGACGGGCCCGCCCATGTCGACGCTCATCATCGCCGCCAGCAGAACGCCGAGCGCCACCGTGCTGAGCGAATCGAGGGAGGCGAGCCAGTTGGAGAGGGCGGCGTTCACGTGCGAGATGGGCGGATCGAGCACGAGGAGCGTCAGCGTGGAGACGGCGAAGAGGCCGATCACCGGATAGAAGAGCACGGGCTTTGCGCCCTCCATCTCCGGCGGCAGGAAGCGCAGCAGCCATTTGACAAACTGCATCACATAGCCCGCCAGGAAGCCGGCCAGCAGCGCGCCGAGGAAGCCGCCCCCGCCGCTGCCGGCCAGAGCCCCCGCGACGAAGCCGACCATCAGGCCGGGCCGGTCCGCGATGCTCTTGGCGATGTAGCCGGAGAAGACGGGCAGCATGAAGCCGAAGGCGACGCCGCCCGCCTCCTCGCGCAGAAAATACGCGGCGGGAGAGTTCATGCCGAAGGTGGCGGCCGGGCCGTCCGGGGCGAGGATGGAATCGACGAGGAAGGCCATGGCAATCAGAAGGCCGCCGCCGATGACGAACGGCAGCATGTGCGACACGCCGCTCATCAGGTGGCTGTATACGGTGTGCGCAATGCGGATAATGCTGTGCTGGCGGTAGGAGGCTCCGCCCTCATAGTTGGCGAGCTCGCCGGAGAGAGCCGTCTGCAGCAGCTTTTCCGGGCGGCGGATCGCCTCGCTCACCGGGACAAAGAGCACGGGCTTGCCGCGGAAGCGATCGAGCTCCACCGCGGCGTCCGCGGCGACGATAATGCCCTCGCAGGCGCGGATCTCCTCCTCGGTGAGCACGTTGCGGCGGCCGGTGGCTCCGTTCGTCTCCACCTTCACCGGAATATGCAGGCGGGCCGCCGCCTTCTCGAGCTGCTCCGCCGCGATGTAGGTGTGGGCGATGCCCGTCGGACAGGCCGTCACGGCCAGCACGCGCGGCAGATCCTTTTCCGGGGCGGCGGGCGCGGCGTCCTCATGGCGGCGCTGCGCCTGCTCCACCGTGTAGCGGAAGGCCTCCGGAGACCCGGCGCGCAGGAGGGCGTCGCGGAAGGAGTCCTCCATAAGCAGGGCGGCCAGGCTGCTGAGCATTTCCAGATGCGTCCCGGAGCCCTTCTCCGGGGGGGTGGCGATGAGGAAGAGCAGGCGCACAGGCTGGCCGTCGAGCGACTCGAAGTCGACGCCCTCCGGCACCGTCATGGCGGCCAGCGCCGGCACGCGCACGGCTCCCGACCGCGCGTGCGGGATGGCTACGCCCTCTCCCA
This sequence comes from uncultured Clostridia bacterium, assembly GCA_944383955.1. Lineage (GTDB taxonomy): Bacteria > Bacillota > Clostridia > Oscillospirales > Acutalibacteraceae > Caccousia. Next base: position 1,990 of record CALWRP010000018.1, on the reverse strand, counting down.
CGCCGGTGGTTCCCTCCTGCTCTCTCTGCAGCACGCAGCGCAGAAACTCCATCGAGTCCTCGAGCACGCCGCCGCGCTCGAGGGCCTGCGTCATCAGCAGAAGCGCCTCGTTCTTCGTGGCAGGATGCCGGTTGAGCAGCACAAACTCCTCGCGCAGCAAATCAAGCAGCTGCAACGTTCTTCCTCCTTCCCCTCATGCCAATCTGCCGCAGAGGCTGTTCCCCGCGGCGTTATGTCGTCTCCGGGGGGCGGCAAGCGCCCGCCGGACACAGTCCGCTATATTTTCAAATTGACCCACTTGCCCTTCTTGAAGCGGATGTACGTCATCAAAAAGCGCACGAGCTGATCCATCGCCAGGCCGAGCCACGCGCCGAGCAGCCCCAGGCCAACCGGGTAGCACAAAAGCCAGCCGCAGAACGGCCGCACAAAGGCCACGCTGATGAGCGATACGAGGGCCGTATAGCGCGCGTCGCCCGCGCCGCGCAGGCAGCCGGTGAAAACGACCTGCGAGATCTGCAGAAACACCACGACGACCATGAGCCGCATGATCATGTCGCCGTAGCTGAGAATATCCGCTTCGCTCGAGAACAGCAGGAAAATCTGCCGGCTGAAGAGCAGATAGATGACAGACAGCACCGCCGAGAAGAAGACGCCCACCTTCTGGCAGATACCGCCGTAAATGCGCGCGAGGTCGCGCCGCTGCTCGCCCAGGCTGCGCCCGACGAGGGCCACCGAGGCCACCGAGAGGCCGTCTCCGAACGAGAACGAGATGCTCATGATATTCATGCCGACCTGGTGGGCAGCGAAGGCCGTGGTGCCGAGGTTGGCGACGATGATGCTGTAGGTGAGGAAGCCGATGCGCAAAAACAGCTGCTCGGCCAGCGAGCTCGAGCCGATGTTGGCGATGGCCCGCATGGTCTCGCGGTCAAACGAGACGCGGATGTGGCCGCGCAGGCAGATGAAGTGATCGCGGTGGAGGGTGGAGCGGATGCTCATGCCGCAGGCGACGACGGTGCCGAGCACCGTGGCGATGGCCGCGCCGCGCACACCGAGGCGCGGGAAGCCGAGGTTGCCGCCGATGAGCAGGTAATTGAAGCAGATATTGACGGCGTTTGCCACAATGTTCGTCTTCATGGCGATGCGCGTGTTGCCCGCGCCGCGCTGGGCGGCGTTGATCACCATCGTCAGCGTGTTGAACACCATGCCGCCGGTGATGATGCGGAAGTAGGCCACGGCGTCCTCGTGCGTATCGGGAGCCGTGCCCGCCAGGCGCATGATGGGGTCGGCGAAGGCCACGGCGGCCGTGCTGATGAGGAGCGTCAGCCCCAGGGTGATGAGAATCGACTGCACCAGCACCCGGTTGGCCTTCTCGGGATCCTCCTGGCCGCGGCGGCGCGCCACCAGGGCGGAGACGGCCACGTTCAGCGAGAGAAAGACCGCCAGGCAGATGAATTTCGGCTGCGTCGTCAGGCCGACCGCCGCGATGGCCGCCGTGCCGAGGCCGCTGACCATGATCGTGTCGATGAAGCCCACCAGGGCCACCAGGAAGGACTCGAGCATCGAGGGCCAGGCAATCCGCAGCGTTTCCTTCAAAAGCTCTCCATCCGTTGGAATCGGGCCCGCCGGAGCGTCCCCGTGCAGAGCGGCGCGCGTGCGCAGCAGTTTCGAGAGCAGCAACTTTCTTCCCCTTCTCCCCTTGTATTCCGTGAAGCCGCGGCATATCCGGAGGGCGCGGCTCTCAGCGTTTTCCTTTTATTTTACATGATTTGGAGACTTTCGTCAATCTTACACAAAATTTCTTCCTGTTTCCCCGGGAAGAAACGGAAGCACTGCTCGAAAATCAACTCTTCGGGCGGTGTAAGGGATCGAGTAGGAGGCTACCCATTAGTTGAGTAGCCGACCTCTCACACCACCGTGCGTACCGTTCGGTACACGGCGGTTCAACCGCATAAGTGCAAGTTACGAATCTGCTCGTATTGGGCCGGAAAGT
>CALWRP010000017.1 GCA_944383955.1 uncultured Clostridia bacterium | reverse complement strand
GCCGGGGTGGGCGCGCTCGTGGTGGGAAGCTTGCCTGACTGACGGTAATACTCAAAAAGGTCGGGGGTGTGCACGTCTATGCCGTCCAGGCAAGCCTTGTCTCCGAGATTGACGGGCAGGGCGATGGTCTCGATACCGTAGCGCTTCAGCAGTTCTTCATTCAGGTCGCAGGTGCTGTCTGCGACAATCTTGACAGGATTGCTCAAACTGATTCCTCCTCTGTTGATTCTTTCCCCCGCCCGGGCGGAAAGCCAACGGGACCGCCGGGAGAGGTCAGACTCAGTATAGCATTTTTTGATCGGGAATTCAATTGCATCGCCGCAACTTGCCCAAAGGAGAAACCGAAGCCGCATGCCGCACAGAAAAAACGCCATTTTTTAAAACTATTCACAGACTCTCTCTTGTTTTATGGAATTGAGGTGTGCTATCATTAAACGTGCGAATGGCCTTCCCCGACATCTCCGCGGATGAGCCGCTCAAGCTGATACAGGAGGCTTTTTTTATGCTGAAACTGTCCAAAAAGCAGGCGTGCGCCGTCGCCCTCTCGGCTGCCTTTACGCTCGCCGTTTTTTCCTTCCCCGTCTATGCCGAAACGGCGCTGCCCACGGCTTCAAGCACCGCGCAGGCTGAAAACCCCTTCCCGGATGGCATCTACACCGAGCCGTCCGCTCCGGCTCCCTCCGTTTCTGAGACGCCGGTTGAGCCGAGCGCGCCCGCTCCCTCCACGCCCGCCGCTTCCACGCCCGACGTCTCCACGCCCGGCGGAGGCGCGGCTTCCCTGCCTCCTGTCGCCTCCGGCGAGCCGGGAGAGAATGTGTCCGGCGGCATCACGCCCCTGCCGGACGACACCTCCTCCGGCGCGGCTTCGGACGCCTCCTCCGGCAGCGAGTCCTCCCCGAGCTCCGGCGACGTGTCTGCAGCTTCCTCTGAGGAAGCCCCCGCGAGCTCCTGGCAGACCGTGGAGCCGAGCTACCCGAGCAACCAGCAGCCCTCGGTGACGAACCCGGACACCGATCAGGGGCTGATCGATCAGATCGCCTCTCAGGCCGCGCAGGCCAACAGCGACCCCGACGTGCTCACCTCTCAGGACTGGAGCGAGCTGCTCTCCCAGGCGGGCGGCGCGTCCTCCGGTGAGGCGGGCTCCGAGGCCGGCGGCGCCATCCTGCCCGGCGACGGCACGGACGACGGCACCGGCGGCGACAGCGACGGCTCCTCCGGCAATCTGACGGCCTCCACCGCGAGCTCCTGGCTGCTGCCCACCGGCATTGTCTTCATCATCCTTGCCCTGGCCGGCATCAGCCTCTTCGTCTATCTGCAGTTCATTCTGCCGCGCCGCCGCGCCGCCCTGCCCGATCCGCTGCCCGGCGCGCGCACCGATCCCTCCGTGGACGATTCGTTTGCGAATCCCGGCTATCCGGGCGAGGGCGCGCAGGAGGACGAGGGCTTTGTGGACGTGAGCACGGCGGCCACGGGCCACTCCTACACCGGCAGCCCCTATGACGACGACCCCTACGCCGAATATGCCCAGGCCAGAGATCAGGCCGCCCGAGAAGCGCAGGGCGCTTCCCAGACAGCGGCCGCTCCCGAGGAGCAGGCTCTCGCCAACCAGGAGACGATGGAGCTCTCCGCCTACGACCTCGAGCCGCGGGACATTCCCTCCGAGGAGATGGAGGACCTCTTCTCCTCCGACGAGGCCGAGCAGCTTGTCCGCAGCGGCGGCGCGCGCCAGTCGCAGCTGCCCGCCACAGACCCGCAGCCCGCGCCGCAGGCCCCTGTAAAACAGGCCCCTGTGGAACAGGCCCCTGTGGAGCAGGCCCCGGCCGAGCGCACACCGGCAGCGCCCGCACAGCAGCCCCAGGAGCCTCCCAAGGCACAGGCCACGCCCGTCTCCCCGGACGCCGCCAAGCCCTTCGACTGGGATAAGTTCTTCGACGAATAAGCCGCAAGACTACTGCAGCGGCCCTCTCCCCGGCATGGACGCCGGAGAGAGGGCCGCTGTTTTGTTCGCCGCATGCCGGGAAGGCACCGGCAGCTCTATACAAACTGGAATATTATTGACTTATATTACAATTAAAAGTAATTTGTATAATACAAAACGGATAATTAAATTTAAAAATTACAATTCGGATAAACTCTCCCGCTTTCCGTGCGCGGTGGGAAGGGCGATCTGCTTCATGCGGCCGTAGAGGCGCTGGCGGAGAAGATCCTGCCCGAAGAGGTCCCACACGCCGGCGGAGGCCTCCGGAGCGCTCACGAGGCCGAGCAGCATCCGCGCCGCGTCCTCCACCGTGGGCGACTCGAGGAAGCGCACGTAGAGCGAGCCGGGGCCTGTGCGGATGATCTTGAACCGCCGCACACAGGGCGTCTCGAGGAAGAAGACGTCGAGCAGCAGCACGTCGCGGCCGTCCTCGTCGGCGGGGAAGCTGCCGCGCACCGCGGCGGCATACGGCTCCCCGTTGACGGTGACGGTGCAGCGCGCCGCCTCCCTGTTCACGCCCACGGGCAGCGTGACGGCAGCCTCCCCCTCGGGCGCGAGCTCGGCGAGGAAGCGGCCCTCCTCCACGCGGAAGCGCAGCCGCGCGACGGGCGGGGCGAAATTGTTCGTGAGGCCGGAGAGAATCAGCGGCAGAAGCGTGCCGAAGCTCTTCTCAAGCCGATACCAGCCGGAGCCGTCCGCGCAGGCGGGAGCGCCGCCCTGCTCTTCCGCGGAGGGCCCGCAGGGAGCGGCGGGCGGCTCGCCGGGCAGGCTCTCCCGCTCCGGTCCGTCTTCCGCGCCGCTGGGAGCGGGGGCGTCCGCCTCGGGCTCCCCGGCGTCTGCGGCGGCAAAGGACGGCGCGCCGTCCTCGTCTGCAGGCGGCAGCTCGGAGGACGGGGAGGAGAAGGCGCTTTGGGGCGGCTGCGGCGCGCCGGGACAGGCGGCAAAGCGCAGAGCCGCGGGCGGGAGCTCCCCGGACGAAGTGGAGACGGCCAGAAACCGGGCCAGCAGGCCGCGCAGACCGCCTTGGGCAGCGGGCGGATCGCTCCACGGGTCGCGGAGGGCGCGCAGGGCGGCGGGGTTGTCCGGCAGCGGATCGCGGCACAGACGGCACAGGCGATAGGCCGGATTTTGCTCGCGCCAGAGGGCGAAGGAGAGCGTCGACCCGGAGCCGAAAAAGCGGTCGATCGCGCGCAGAACGCGGTTGAAGAAGAGGGCGGAGTCGCCGCCGGTGGCGGCAATCACCATGTCATACTCCGGCAGCGCGACGGCGTACTGGCCGAAGACGCCGTTGAACTGCCAGGAGCGCGGGGCCGGAAAACTCCACAGCTGGTAGCCGTAGAGCTCCATGCCGCTGCGCCCCGTCTCCACCTGAAAGGTGCGCATCTCCTGCACCCAGGCGCGCGGCAGCAGCTGCTTTCCCTCCCACACGCCGTCCCGCAGGCAGAGCTGACCGAGCTTTGCCATATCGGTGACGCGCAGATACAGCCCCCAGCCGCCCTTCTCGATGCCCATGGGGCAGGTCTCCCAGTAGACGGGAGGAATGCCGAGCGGCTCAAACAGGCGCGGCGTGAGGTATTCGGTGAGGCTTTGGCCCGTCACGCGGCGAAGGATGGCGGCGAGCAGGTAGGTGTTCATGCTGTTGTATTGGAAGCGCTCGCCGGGCATGGCGGAGCAGTCGGAGAAGAAGAAGGCGCGCACCCAGTCGCGCTCCGTCTCGCTGCCCGCCTCGTTGAAGTTGGCGGCGCTCGTCATGGTGAGCAGATGGCGCACCTCGAGAGCCGCCATGCGCGGGCTGCGGAAGAGGGGCGGCTGCTTCTCCGGAAAGAAGGAGACGGCCTTGTCGCTCACGGAGAGCAGGCCCTCCTCCACGGCGAGGCCCACGGCCATGGCCACGACGCTCTTGGAGAAGGAGAACGTCATGTGCGGCAGGGCGGCGGTGTAGGGCGCGCGGCTCACGCAGGCCACAAGCCTGCCGTGGCAGAGCACGGCCATGCTGTGCAGCCGCGGCGGGCAGGAGCCGTCGTCCGCCGCGCGGAAGAAGGCGCGCAGGTAGCCGGAGGGAATGCCCTCGCGCTCCGGCGTGCTGCGCGGCAGGCGGGGATCGCCGTCCGGCGCAAAGGACGGCTTGCCCGCGGTGAACGGATAGGGCGTGATGTGCGTCATGTCTCCGCGCAGGAATTTCATCATGACGTCCGCCATTTTGACCGAATTGATGAGATCCACCGGCATTTCCTCGCTTTCCTGTCAGAATACCTCCCCAAACTCCTCGGCGAGTTCGTCCTCGAAGCGGGGAGCGGGAGAGGTGGGCTGGGCGCGGCGCGTGAGATTGAATTTTTCGCAGAGCGGGACGCACGCCTGGGCGAGCATCGGGGGCAGGAGGGCCGCGTCGTCGGGCAGCAGGCAGATCGCCTGGGTGCTGCTCTCGAGAAGGTAGCCCTCCACGTCTCCCACGGGCAGGCGCAGCACGCCGCGCGGCTCGCCGTCCGGGCCGATGGGCACGTGCAGCCGCTCGAAGAGGGCGGCGCTGCAGGCCGGCTTGGCGGGCGGGAAGCCCTCCGCCGGGCAGACGAGGAAGACGGCGTCGTGCCGCTTCAAAAGGGCCGAGAGGGCCGGGAGAAAGCTCTCGAAGGCAGCCTGCGAGGCGGCGAGGCGGCAGTCGAGCGAGAGGAGAAAGCGCTCAATCTCGCTCTGCGTGAAGAAGGTCTGGCGGGCGTTGACAAACAGCAGGGCGGCTCTCACACAGAAACCTCCTCCACGGACAGGCCGCTCAGGCAGCGGCGCACCAGGTCGAGCGCCGTGCTGGCGGCGCGGAAGCGGATCTTCTCCCGCGACTGAAAACGGGCGGGCGCATTGAGACGGTGCGCCCAGGTGTGCTCCCCGTCGCAGACGGCGATCCACACCAGGCCCACGGGCTTCTCCGGCGTGCCGCCGTCCGGCCCGGCGATGCCCGTGACGCCCACGCCGATGCTGCTTTTCGCGGCGCGGCGCACGCCCTCGGCCAT
>CALWRP010000016.1 GCA_944383955.1 uncultured Clostridia bacterium | reverse complement strand
GCATAGCCGCCTTCGTAGGCCTTTTTGAACATTTCCTTCGTATTAACCAACGGCATGGGGGTCACGCTCCTATTCTATGATTTGGTGTGTCTCTATTATACTGCAAATCTGCGCGTTAGGAAAGCATTATTTCCAAAAAATTTTGACTTTCCTTCGCCATCCGGGATCTTTTGACGCAATTCACAGATTTTTGTCCTCTGCTTGTCAAAATACCGACAAGATCCTGCCGGCACGCCCCGGCGCGCCGCTCAGAACAGCTCCGGGTGGCGGCGGCTGTAGTGGAAAATATACTGCTGGGCGATCCCCGCGAAGGGCCCGAAGCGCTCCGGGGTCTCGCCGGGGAAAAGGGCGGCCATCGCCCGCTTCATCCACACGTCGACCGGGAAGGCGTCGAGGCGGTGCAGGCCGTAGAGCAGGGCGCACTCGGCCACCTTGGGGCCCACGCCGTCGATGGCCTGCAGCGCCTGCCGCGCCTCGGGCAGCGGCGCTTCGCGCAGGCTCTCCAGATCGAGGCCGCCCGCCACCTTCCGCGCCGCGTCGATCACATAGCGGGCGCGAAAGCCGCAGCGCAGCGGGGCCAGGTCCTCCGGGGAGAGAGGCGCCAGGCGCTCCGGGCCGGGAAACGAGAAGCCCCCGCCCGGCAGCGGGTCGCCGAAGGCCGCGCAGAGGCGATCGACGATGCCCATGATGCGCGGAATATGATTGTTCTGCGAGAGAATGAACGAGCACAGTGCCTCCCACGGCTCCTGAGAGAGAATGCGGATGCCGGGCGCATAGGCCGCAGCCTCCGCCAGGGCGGGCGAGAGGGCGGAGAGCTCCTCGCGGATGGAGGCGTAATCGAGGTCGAGATCGAAATACCGCCGCCAGAACGGGTCGCCGAGCCATTCCCCCGGCGTATCCGGCCGGACGGTGAGCATGCGGCCCGAGGCCACCCCGGAGAACGAGCCGTCCGCGTTCTCCCGCCAGCGGAAGCACTGGCCGCAGGTGAGCGTGGCCGGAAGATCGAACGGCGAGGGCCAGGCCGTCAAGCCTTGTCCTCCCCGCGGCCTTCATAGAGGCGGCCGGTCAGGTAGGCGATGGCGCGCTCGATGGCGTCACGGGAATTGCCCCAGTCGGCGTCCTTGTTGCGGTAGTCGAACATGCGGCAGAAGTGGGTGACGTCGGCCTCCACCGTCTGCAGATACGACTGCGAGAGGCGGCGCACCTCCTCCACAAAGGGGGCGGCGGCCTTCTTCGGCAGGCGGGCGGCGGCATGCTCGAGCAGCTTGGCGTGGTGCAGGCAGAGGTACTCCTGCTCCGAGAAGAGACGGCGGAAATCCTCCTCCCTGCCCCACAGGTTCAGCAGGCTGTCGACAAGATGGTTGCGGTTCTTCTCCATGTTCTCGCAGATGAAGCAGGTGTCCTTCTCCTGCGCGGGCGCGGAGCCGAAGAGCTTCTTCTTCGCCGGGGCGGCGTTCGCGCCGAAGGCCCGCTCCTCCACCTCCTTGAGATGGCTCTCGAGAATCAGGGCGATCGACAGGCGGCTGCCCACCGCGCAGATCTTGTCAAAGTGCTTCGGGCAGAAGCCGAGGCGGTTCGTCTCGATGCGCACGTCGGGCTCCATCATCGCGGCCCCCGTGATGTAGTCGGCCAGCCGGTCCTCGAGCATCTGGTCCATGCGGCAGATCGGGCAGCCCTGCCTGGGCTCGAACAATTCACTGATCGGAATGCTGCAGATATCCTCTCTCATAGCGGTTCACGTCCCCCTTCACGGTTCCATTTTCTTTCCTCATTTTATCACAGCCCCGCCCCCCGTGTAAAGCGCCCCCGCCCCTCTCCGCCCCGCCGCCTTCATTACTGCCTGTACTTTTCCATTCGTTTACATAATCTTTACAACTTCTTGTGTTCTGTGGAAAGAGGAAATCAATTTCAAGTGGTTATCCACATTTTCAACCGAGTTTTCCACAGTCTTTCACGAGGTTTTCCCCTGCCCCGTGTGAAAACTGTCTACGAATTATGTCAACCTCCGCAATTACGGGGCGTATAACGGAGAAGCGCGTCGACTTTTGTGAATTCCTTTTGAATTTCACCGATTTTCTCTCCTCATTTCCAGCGCGCTATGGTATAATAAAGAACAGCGCAGCGGTGCAAGTCACGGCACGGCCGCGACTTGCGTGCGAAGCATGATTTTGCGGTGCGCAGCACCGGAAAATCACGCTTCGACAGCCCGGAGGTTTTACAAAGTAAGAAGTAATAGGGAATAGGGAAGAATTGTGGTGGCGCGGCGCAGCCGCGAGAATGGATCGGGGCCGGCCCGCAGTTAGCGAACGTAGATCGCTGAGCCACAGCTCCGCCGTTCCTGGGCTCCTCCTCTGGGGGAGCTGGCTTGACGGCGCGTCAGCGCCGGCAAGCCTGAGGGAGTTCTCCGGGCTGCGACGCCGGAGCAGCCTGCCTCTGAGGGAGTAAGCCGCCGTAAACCGCGGCAGCGCTTTTGTGCGCTGAGCCCGAGCGAAGCCGTTCCCCTATCAATTCCATCGCAGCCCCCGGCCCATACATAACGCCGCCTCTTTTTCATAAGCAGCAACGCGGGCACAGAGAGAATTTCCCAGAACTGAGGTGAGCAGCCGGAGGCTGCATGCGCGAAATGCTGCCCGCAGGGCCGCGGGCACAGAGAGAATTTCCCAGAACCGAGGTGAGCAGCCGGAGGCTGCATGCGCGAAATGCCGCCCGCAGGGCCGCGGGCACAGAGAGAATTTCCCAGAACCGAAGTGAGCAGCCGGAGGCTGCATGCGCGAAATGCCGCCCGCAGGGCAGCAAGCGCCAAGCCGCCTTCGATCGCTATGTCCCGCCGCGCCTCACACCAGCGTGAGCCCGCTGTCGTCGCCTGCGAGAATCATATTCGGATACACGCGGCTCAGGCGGTCGTCGGGATACGTCTCATCGAGGAACACCTCGAGGCTGTTCTGCGGCGGCTCGCCGTGCACGCGCGCCACCCAGCGGTCGACGGCCAGGGCGGAAATGACCATGTTCGCCGTGAGCAGGACGAGCAGCACCCACGTCAGCGGCACGCCGGCGCGGGGCGGGATGCGCTCGATCCAGTCCGACATGCGGGGGTAGAACTCCCGCACCCACAGAAGGCCGAGAATGCCCCAGCAGAAGGCGAACATGAGGTTCGTGCGGCCCTGCAGATTGAAGGGCGTCTGGCTGTACTCCCAGGAGACGGTGCCGAAGGCCATCTCCTGCGTCCAGCTGCACAGATACTCGACGCCGCCGCCGAGCACCATGCTGCCGAAAAAGACCCAGATATCGCGCTTGCGCGCGAGCTGCTGCAGGCCCACGGTGAGCACCACGGCCCCGAAGCCGTAGACGGGATTGAAGGGCCCGTAGATCACGCCGCTGCGGTTCTCCACATAAAACTTTGTTGCCAGGCACCACATGGTTTCCACGATGACGCCGATCACGCAGCC
>CALWRP010000015.1 GCA_944383955.1 uncultured Clostridia bacterium | reverse complement strand
CCCGAGCAGCCTGCCTCTGCGGCAGTTCACCGCCCCCGCGCCTCCTCTTTCCCTCCACCAAAGCTCGACAAAATCAACTACAATCCGTATATCATAACGGAATCTATACAGATAGAAAACGTTGCTTCTTGAATAGCAACTACATTCCGTATAATAAGACAAAATCTATACAGACAGAATTATATTATCCCTGAAACGGAAACTACACATCGTATCATTTAACCAAATCTATACAAATAGAAGAAAACCTCTTAGATAGGAACTACACCCCGTAGAATATTACCAAATCTATACAGACAGAAAAAACATCCCAAAAACGGAGAACCACCATGATCATCATCGGCATCGACCCGGGCTACGCCATTGTCGGCTACGGCGCGGTCCGCGCGCAGAGCGGCCGCTACCAGCCGCTCGACTACGGCGCAATCACCACCCCCGCCGGTATGGAGTTCGGCCAGCGCCTCGAGCGGATCTACGAGGAGACAAGGCTCCTTCTCACGAGGCTGCGCCCGGAGGCTATGAGCCTCGAGCGCCTCTACTTTCAGACGAATAAAACGACGGCCATCGGCGTGGCGGAGGCCAGGGGCGTGATTCTCCTGGCGGCGCAGCAGTCCGGCGTGCCGGTCTTTGAATATACCCCGCTGCAAATCAAGCAGGCCGTCACAGGATACGGCCAGGCAAAGAAGCCGCAGGTGATGGAGATGACGAGACGCCTTCTCTGCCTGCGGGAGGTCCCGAAGCCGGACGACACCGCCGACGCGCTGGCCATGGCGATCTGCCACGGGCAGGCGGCGGGCAGCGACCTGCGCCGCAGGCTGCTCACCGGCTCGATTCGTACAACAACAGGGAGGAATCCGCAGTGATTTACAGTGTTTCCGGCACGCTGACGCACCTCGAGCCGGGCGTGGCCGTGGTGGAATGCGGCGGCGTCGGCTTCAAATGCCTCACGTCGATGGGCACGCAGCGCAAGCTGCCGAATATTGGCAGCCAGGTGAAGCTCTACACGAAGCTCAACGTCCGCGAGGACGCGATGGATCTCTTCGGCTTTGCCACCACGGCGGAGCTCAACTGCTTCAACATGCTCACCGCCGTCTCGGGCGTGGGGCCGCGCGTCGGCCTGGCGATTTTGAGCGAGCTGGCCCCGGAGCAGGTGGCGCTGGCCGTGGCCTCGGGCGACAGCAAGGCCCTCACCCGCGCGAGCGGCGTGGGCGCGAAGCTGGCGCAGCGCATTGCCCTCGAGCTCAAAGACAAGGTGAAGAAGATGGGCGTCTCCGGCGAGGCGGGAGCCGTCCTCAGCCAGCCCAGCGGCGTGATGAGCGCGGCGGGCAACGCGGCAAACGCCGTCAGCGCCCTGGCCGTGCTGGGCTACACGCCGAGCGAGGCCGCCGCGGTGGTGGCGAAGTTCGACAGCGCCCTCCCCACGGAGGAGCTGATCCGCCTCTCCCTCAAGGAGATGGGCTCGCGTCTGTGAAGGGAGGCTGCTGAGACGTGAACGACGAGCGTGCTTTTCCCGGGCAGGGGGAAAGCGAATACGATTTTGAAAACAGGATGGTTGCCCCGGAGTATGTGCCGGAGGACGCGGAGGTGGAAAACCCGCTGCGCCCGCGCACGCTTTCGGAGTACATCGGGCAGGAGAAGGCGAAGGAGAATCTGGCCGTCTTCATCGAGGCGGCCAGGCAGAGAAAGGAAAGCCTCGACCACGTCCTGCTCTACGGCCCGCCGGGCCTCGGCAAGACGACGCTCGCGGGCATCATCGCCAACGAGCTCGGCGTGGGCTTCCGCGTCACCTCGGGCCCGGCGATCGAGAAGCCCGGCGATCTCGCCGCCCTGCTCACGAACCTGAACCCGGGCGACGTGCTCTTCATCGACGAGATCCACCGCCTTTCCCGCAGCGTGGAGGAGATTCTCTACCCGGCGATGGAGGATTTCGCGATCGATATCATCACCGGCAAGGGCCAGATGGCGGCCTCGTATCACCTGCCGCTGCCGCGCTTCACGCTGGTGGGCGCGACGACGCGGGCCGGGCAGATCTCGGCTCCCCTGCGCGACCGCTTCGGCGTGGTGCTCCGCCTCGAGCTCTACACCCCGGAGGAGCTGGCGCGCATCGTGACGAGAAGCGCGCAGATTCTCGGCATTCCCATTGAGGCGGACGGCGCGCTGGAGATCGCCTCGCGCTCGCGCGGCACGCCGCGAATCGCCAACCGCATGCTCAAGCGGGTGCGAGACTTCGCCCAGCTCATGAGCGGCGGCGTCATCACCTACGAGAGCGCGAAGCTCGGCCTCGACCGCCTCGAGATCGACGAGATCGGCCTCGACGCGAACGATCGCCGCATGCTCTCCACCATGATCCGCTTTTACGGCGGCGGTCCCGTGGGCCTGGAGACGCTGGCCGCGGCCATCGGCGAGGAGGCCGTCACCCTCGAGGACGTGTATGAGCCCTATCTCATGCAGATCGGCTTTCTGAGCCGCACCCCGCGGGGCCGCTGCGTCACCCGCGCGGCCTACCTGCACCTCGGCCTCACCCCGCCCGGCACGGCCTCCGACGCGCAGCAGAGCCTTTTCCGGGACTGATTGGCGCCCCCCTTTCCCGCGGCCCGCGATTTATCAAACCAAAAGCTTGTTCCCGCGTGCGGAGGCTTGGGTGAACCGGCCTGCGCCGCGATTGCCCCGAAGAATACTTATGAGGAGTGAATGATACTATGGGAAGACTTTTTGGAACCGACGGTGTTCGCGGCGTCGCGAACAGTGAGCTCACCTGCGAGATGGCAATGAACATCGGCCGCGCCGCCGCCATGGTGCTGACGGACGACGATCGCCGCCATCCGCGCGTCCTGATCGGCAAGGATACGAGAAAATCGTCCGACATGCTCGAGGCCGCCATCACCGCGGGCCTGTGCAGCGTCGGCGCGAACGTGATTCAGCTCGGCGTGGTGCCCACCCCGGCGGTGGCCTACCTCGTCGGCAAGTATAAGGCCGACGCGGGCGTCGTCCTCACCGCCTCGCACAACCCCTGCGAGTTCAACGGCATCAAGATCTTCAGCGGCGACGGCTACAAGCTTCCGGACGCCCTCGAGGAGCAGATCGAGGCCATCGTCCTCGACCACGTCGACACCCCGCCTGTGCCCGTCGGCGGCAGCCTCGGCTCCGTCTCCGCCGCGCCGAACGCCGTGCGCGACTATGTGGATCACGTCAAGAGCACCGTGGCCTTCTCGCTCGACGGCCTGCGCGTGGCGATCGACTGCGCCAACGGCGCCTCCAGCCGGACCGCGGAGCTGCTCTTCACCGAGCTCGGCGCGCAGGTGGAGATGCTCTTCGACAAGCCCGACGGCGTCAACGTGAACGACAAGTGCGGCTCCACCCACATGGAGGCCCTGATGGAGTATGTGAAGACGCACGACGTCGACGCCGGCATCGCCTTCGACGGAGACGCCGACCGCTGCCTCGCCGTGGATGAGAACGGCAATTTTGTGGACGGCGATTTCATCATGGCGATCTGCGCCGCCGATATGAAGTCCCGCGGCAAGCTCGCCAAGTCCACCGTCGTCGGCACCATTATGACGAACATGGGCTTCAACCGCTTCTGCGACGAGAACGGCATGAAGTTCGCCGCCACCAAGGTCGGCGACCGCTACGTCCTCGAGGAGATGCTGCTCGAGGGCTACAACTTCGGCGGCGAGCAGAGCGGCCACGTCATTTTCCTCGACTTTGCCACCACCGGCGACGGCCAGATGACGGCCGCCCAGCTGCTGAGCATCATGCGCCGCCGTCAGGCGAAGCTTTCGAGCCTCGCCACCATCATGCAGCGCTATCCGCAGGTCATGGTCAACGTGACCACCAGCCCGGAGGGCAAGCTGCGCTTCTACACCGACTCGGAGGTCAAGGAGAGCATCGAGAAGGCCAAGACGGCCCTCGGCGGCACGGGCCGCATCATCGTGCGCCCCTCCGGCACCGAGCCGCTGCTGCGCGTGATGGTCGAGGGCGAGAACGAGGAGCAGATCTCCGCCCTGGCGAACCAGGTGGCGGACGTTCTGCGCACCCGTCTCTCCTGACACGCACCGGCCGGGGCATCCCCCCCGGTCCTGCGGAGAGGCCCGCGCGCCGGGCTTTTCCGCAGGACCGGCGGTCCCCCTGCCGCCCCGGGCGGCACGGGCCGGCGTCGCGCGCCCGCTTTGCAGAGGGTCGGGAACGCCGGGAGAGCGGAAACGCGCAGCACAAGACAGAACAGTCCGATTTTTGGAAAGGCGGGAAGACCGTGAGAGCCGCACAATGGCAGGATTACGAGCTGATTGACACCTCCGGCGGGGAGCGGCTGGAGCGCTGGGGAGACGTCCTCCTCATTCGCCCGGATCCGCAGATCATCTGGGAGACGCCGAAGACCGATCCGCGCTGGAAGCAGGCGCACGCGCGCTACCGGCGCTCGTCCACGGGCGGCGGCGCATGGGAGGAATGGCGCCGCGTCCCGCCCATGTGGCGGATTCACTACGGCCCGCTCACCCTTCAGCTCAAAACGATGGGCTTCAAGCACACCGGCGTCTTCCCGGAGCAGGCCGTCAACTGGGATTTCGCGATGGACAAGATCCGCTCGGCGGGCAGGCCCGTGAAGGTGCTGAATCTCTTCGGCTACACGGGGGCGGCCACGCTGGCCTGCGCGGCGGCGGGAGCCACCGTCTGCCACGTGGACGCGAGCCGCGGCATGGTCTCCTGGGCCAGAGAGAACGCCGCCGCCTCCGGCCTGGCGGACAAGCCCGTGCGCTGGCTTGTCGACGACTGCATGAAGTTCGTCCAGCGCGAGCAGCGCCGCGGCAGCACATACGACGCCATCATCATGGATCCCCCCTCCTACGGCCGCGGCCCGGGCGGGGAGGTCTGGAAGCTCGAGGAGCAGCTCTACTCGCTGGTGACCCAGTGCGTTCCCATTCTGTCTGAACGCCCGCTGTTCTTCCTGCTCAACTCGTACACCACAGGCCTGTCCCCGGCGGTGATGGAGTATCTGCTCGGGGTGCTGCTCAAGGAGCCGTTCGGCGGCCGGGTCTCCTCGGGGGAGATTGGCCTGCCGGTCACGGCCTCAGGCCTCACGCTGCCCTGCGGCAGCACGGCCATCTGGCAGGAATAAGCGCGAAGGAGGCGCAGAAAATGAGCGATCAGGAGTTTATCACCGCGAGGGACGTCACCTTCGCCTATGAGCCCGACGAGGGCTGCGAGCCGCACAACGTGCTCGACGGCGTGAACATCGCCATCCGCCGCGGGGAGTTCGTCGCCCTGCTCGGCCACAACGGCTCCGGCAAGTCGACCATGGCGAAGATGTTCAACGCCATGCTGCTGCCCACGGGCGGCAAGGTCTTCGTGGAGGGCATGGACACCGTCGACGAAGCCATTCTCTATGAGATCCGCCGCCGCGTCGGCCTCGTGCTGCAAAACCCGGACAACCAGCTCGTGGCCAGCGTCGTCGAGGAGGACGTCGCCTTCGGCCCGGAGAACCTCGGCGTTCCGCCGCAGGAGATCCGCGAGCGCGTCGACGAGGCGCTCAAAGCCGTGGGTATGTACGATTTCCGCCTCAGCGCGCCGTACAAGCTCTCGGGCGGCCAGAAGCAGCGCATCGCCATCGCGGGCATCATCGCCATGCAGCCGGAGTGCATCGTCCTCGACGAGCCCACGGCCATGCTCGACCCGCGCGGCCGCACGGAGGTGCTCGACACGATCCACCGCCTCAACGAGGAGAAGGGGATCACCATCGTGCTCATCACGCACTATATGGACGAGGCCGTCCAGGCCGGGCGCGTCATCGTCATGGACGGCGGGCACGTCCTCCTCTCGGGGGAGCCGCGCGAGGTGTTCTCGCAGGTGGAGCTGCTCAAAAAGCACCAGCTCGACGTCCCCCAGGCCACGGAGCTGACGTACCGCCTGCAGGGCATGGGCTTCCCGATGCCCTGCACCCTCACCACCGAGGAGTGCGTCGAGGCGATCGCCGCCTATCTGCCGCCGCTCCCGGCGGCTTCCCGGACATAATCCCACGAGCCGGACGCAGGCTCCCGGCAGCCGGACGCACCGGCCCGGGCCGCGCCGGCATCGGTGCGAACGAAGCAGAAAGGGCAGGAACATGGCAGTTATCGAGTTAAAGAATCTGACCTACACCTACGGGGAAGGAACCCCCTTTTGCAAAAAGGCCGTGGACAACGTCAGCCTCTCCATCGAGCAGGGCGAGTTCATCGGCGTGATCGGCCACACCGGATCGGGCAAGTCGACCCTGATCCAGACGCTCAACGGCCTGCTGCGCCCCACGGGCGGGCAGGTGCTGCTCAACGGCAAGGACATCTGGGCGGAGCCGAAGAAGATCCGCGAGGTGCGCTTCCGCGTGGGCATGGTGTTCCAGTATCCGGAGCATCAGCTCTTCGAGGAGACGGTGCTGGGGGACATCGCCTTCGGCCCCGGCAACATGGGCCTCTCCCAGGAGGAGGCGCTCAAGCGGGCCCGCGAGGCGGCGAAGTTTGTCGGCCTCTCGGAGGATTTCTACGAGAAGAGCCCCTTCGAGCTCTCCGGCGGCGAGAAGCGCCGCGTCGCGATCGCGGGCGTCATCGCCATGGATCCGGACGTCCTCGTCCTCGACGAGCCGACGGCGGGCCTCGATCCGCAGGGCCGCGACGTGCTGCTGGCCCAGATCACCAGCTACCACAAGACGCGCGGGAACACCGTCCTGCTCGTCTCCCACAGCATGGAGGATATCGCCCGCACCGCGGACCGTATCCTCGTCATGAACTCCTCGCACGCGGCCATGTTCGGCCCCACGAAGGAGGTTTTCGCCCGCGGGCCCGAGCTCGAGCAGATGGGCCTGCGCGTGCCGCAGATCACGAAAATTCTGGCTTCCCTGCGCGAGCGCGGCTGGCCGGTCGGCACGGCCCTCACGATGGAGGAGGCTGTGCGGGAGCTTCTCCCGCTGCTTGAGAAAGGGGGCGTGCGCTCATGATCCGTGATATCGCACTCGGCCAGTACATTCCCGGCGATTCCCTCGTCCACCGTCTCGATCCGCGGGTGAAGATTGTGCTCATCTTCCTCTTCATCGTCTTCCTGTTCGTGGCGCAGAATTTCGTCTCCCTGCTGCTGCTCGTGATCTCGGTCGTCGTGAGCATTTCGCTCTCCGGCGTGCCGCTGCGCCACTATCTCAAGAGCATCAAGGCCATTCTCTTCATCGTCCTGTTCACCTCCGTGCTCAATCTCTTCTACGGCGGCGGCGAGACGCTGCTGAAAATCGGCTTCATGGAGATCAAATCGGGCGGCGTGAGCAACGCCGTCTTCATCACCGTGCGCATCATCAGCCTGATTCTGCTCAGCGCCGTGCTCACCTTCACCACCTCGCCCACCTCGCTCACCGACGCGATCGAGCGCCTGATGAAGCCCCTCAAGGTCTTCCACGTCAAGGTGCACGAGATCGCCATGATGATGACGATCGCCCTGCGCTTCGTGCCAACCCTCCTCGAGGAGACGGACAAGATCATGAGCGCGCAGAAGGCGCGCGGCGCGGATATGGAGAGCGGCGGCTTTGCCCAGCGGGCCAGGGCGCTGCTGCCGATCCTGATCCCCCTCTTCGTCTCCTCCTTCCGCCGCGCCTACGATCTGGCGATGGCCATGGAGTGCCGCTGCTATCACGGCGGCGAGGGGCGCACGAAGATGAAGGTTCTCCATGCCGGCGCGCGGGACGCCGTGGCCAGCGTGGTGGTGGTCCTCATCTGCGCCGCCGTTGTGGTGAGCAATATTTTCCTCCCCGGCGTGCTCAGCTGACGGCTTTTCACCGCACGCGGGAAAGAGTTCAGAAAAACTTTGCATATTATTGATATTTCTTTGAAAAACTCCGGGTATCATGAACACTGAGCCATTCTGCCCGCCCGGAGGGAAGGGAGAACGCCATGCGCACGCTTTTGCTCGCTCTGGCCTACGACGGAGCCTGCTTCCACGGCTGGCAGGTGCAGAAAAACGCCTCCAGCGTGCAGCAGACCTTTCAGGACGCCGTGGAGCGCGTCCTGGGGGAGCGGCCCGACTGCAAGGGCTGCAGCCGCACAGATTCCGGCGTGCACGCGAACTGCTTCTGCGTCAGCCTGCGCACGGCTCACCCCATCCCGTGCGAGCGGCTGCAGGCGGCCCTCAACCACTTTCTGCCGGAGAGCGTTTCCGTCCTCGATATCCGCGAGGCCCCGCAGGAGCTTCACGCGCGCTATTCCTGCCTCGGCAAGGAGTATGAGTACCGGATCTGGAACGCGCGGGCCCGCAACCCGTTTTTGCGCGGGCGCGCCCTGCACTATTATTACCCGCTCGACCTCGGCCTGCTCAACGAGGCCGCGCGCCATTTCCTCGGCGCGCACGATTTCACCTCGTTCTGCACGCTCGACGGCCGCGACCGCGGGGATCTCACCCGCACCGTCAGCAGCTCCCGGTGGCGGCGCGAGGGCGACAGCGTGATCTACACCGTCGCCGCGGACGGCTTCCTCTACAATATGGTGCGCATTCTCGTCGGCACGCAGCTCTATGTGGCGCAGGGCAAGCTCTCCCCGGAGGAGCTGCCCCGCATTCTCGCGGCGAAGGACCGCGCGCAGGCCGGCCCCACGGCTCCGCCGCAGGGGCTGTACCTCAACCGAGTTTTTTACCGCGGGCTTACCTGTTCCGCCGCGGGGTTTCAGGGGGAGTTCGATGAGTAGAAAGGCAAAATATTACGCCGAGGACACCGGCGCGCCGATGCGCCGCCGCCGTCGCCGCCGCCGCAGGCAGAGACGGCTCCCCGGCTGGGTGTACCGCATTGTGGCCGTCCTTCTCATCGCCGTGCTCGGCCTGGTGCTCTATGTCAACCGCGGCAATCTCACGCCGGAGAAGATCGGCGACTGGGTGCAGGAGCGCGTGGTCGGCATGGGCGTCGGCGACGGCTACCCCGCCGCCATCACCGGCAGCCAGGTGCTGGCGTGCAACTTCACCTCCGCCTCGGGCGACGTGGTGATGGTGAGCGACACCCACCTCACGGCTCTCAACTCCACGGCCAAGGAGGTGCTCAGCCGCCAGCACAGCTTCAGCTTTCCCATCCTGCGGCTGAACGGCGATCAGGCCCTGCTCTACAACCTCGGCGGCAAGGGCTACCAGGTGGAAACCCGCGCAAAGACCGTGTTCCGCGGCGACGCGGAGAACAATATACTCGGCGGGGCGATGGCCGCCAACGGCCACTATGCCCTGCTCACGGAGAGCACCGACTATCTCGGCCAGCTCACCGTCTACACCGGTGAAAACGAGGAGCAGTATGTCTACCGCTTCTCCAGCTGCTACCCGGTGACGGCCGCCCTGAGCCCGGACGCCTCCCGGGCGCTCGTCTGCGGCGTCTATGCCGAGGGCGGCGCGTTCGCCTCCTCGCTCTATCTCATTGACCTCAACAGCTCCTCCGGCGTGGAGCCCTCCGCCTCCTTTGCGGAGACGACGCCCCTCGCCGCCTACTGGTACGGCGACGGCACGGCTGCCGCTGTCTGCGATACGCTGGCCGCCGTCGTCACCGAGAGCGGCTCGGTGATGCAGTACGGCTTCGGCGGCTGGCAGCTGACCTGCTCCGCCGGCGGGGACGGCTACACGGCCCTCGGCCTCTCGCCCTATGCGGACGCGGCCAGCGGCAAGCTGGTCCTGCTCGACGGCCAGGGCCGCGAGGCGCGCTCCTTTTCGCTCTCCGCGGAGCCGGACGCCGTCTCGGTGTATGGCAACACCGCGGCGGTGCTCGCGGACGGCACGGTCTGCGCCTACTCCATCGCCGACGGTGTGCTGATCGCCCAGGCGGACGCGGGGGAGGACGCCGTCTCTCTGGCCCTCGCCAACGAGAGCTCGGCCTACATTCTCGGCGTCTCGGAGATCCGCACGGTCTCCCTCAACGGGTGACGTCCCCGCAATTTCACGGCCCGCTGTGGGCCGCAAAGGAGAAGCTTCATGGGAATTTTGCTTGACATTGTCCTTCTCGCCGTGATCCTCACGTCTCTGGTGATCGGAATGAAGAGCGGCGTGGTGCGCAGCCTCGTCGGCTTCGCCGGAGGGCTTTTTGCCCTGGCGGCCTCCGCCGTCCTCTCCGGCTTTGCCGCAGACGTGTTCTGCGGCATGGTGGGGCAGAGCCACACGGCCACGCCGATCGAGTACAACATGATCCGCATCATCGCCTCGGTGATTCTCTACGTGGTGCTGCAATTTTTGACCTATCTTGCGGCCCGCGCCCTTGATCAGATGTTCCGTCTGCCGGGGCTCAACCTCCTCAACCGCGTGTGCGGCGCCGTTTTCGGGGCGCTGCGCGGGGCGGTGATCGCCGCGCTGCTGTGCGTGGTGCTCACGCTGGCCCTGCCGTATCTGGAAGTGGACGGCGAGCCGCTGCCACCGCAGACGCTGCAGGAGTCTTTTCTTTACACCCAGCTCTACGAGCACAACCCCGTTGCCCTGCTCTTTGCGCAGGAATGAGAAAAAGGCGGCCGGACCCGATTGGCGGGCCCGCTCCCGCGCCCTTTTTGGGGGAAGGAAGTTTGAGAGGAAGATGGAAACATGAAAATTCGCAACAAAAATATCAATGTTCCGAACGCTCTTTCTCTGCTTCGGATCTTGCTAATCGCGCCGTTTGTGTATTATTATATACAGAGGCAAATTGTGCCGGCGATTATCTGCCTGCTGCTGTCGGGCCTCTCCGACATGCTCGACGGAAAGATCGCGCGCCGCTTCAACCAGTTCACCGAGGTCGGCCAGATGCTCGATCCGGTGGCCGACAAGCTCACGCAGGGCACGGTCGCCATCTGTCTGGCGGTTGATCATCCCATTTTGCTGCCGGTGCTGGCGATCTTCGTCGTCAAGGAGCTCACCATGCTCATCGGCGGAGCCTATCTTGTCTTCAAAGCGAAAAAACGTCCCAGCGGGGCCATGTGGTACGGCAAGGTTGGAACGATCCTGTTCTATTTCTCGTTCGGCCTGATTGTGGCCCTCAAGGGGATTTGGCATATTGAGATTCTGCCGCTGAGCATCGCCCTGCTCACAATCACGGCAATCTTCATGCTCTATGCGCTGTACCGCTATTTTCGTATTTTTCTGACCCTCCTTCACTCGTCCGATCCGAAGGATGCGATCGATCTGAAGGCGGATATCACAGCCAGGCGCGAGCCGTAACGGAACGCTTCCGTTTCAGCGCGCCGGAAAAGAGGACGATTCATGATGTTATGTTCCAGATGCCACAAACGGCCGGCGGTCGTTTTTATTTCTCCCACCAACGGCTCCAGCGAGCCGCAGGGGCTCTGCCTCACCTGCGCCAAGGAGCTCGGCATCAAGCCCGTCAACGATCTGCTTGACAAAATGGGCCTGAGCGAGGAGCAGCTCGACTCGATGGAGACCGAGCTCAGCCAGCTGATGAACCCGGACGGCGACGGCGACGAGGGCGAGGAGACGAGCCCCTTCAGCCCCGGCGGAGCCGCCACCTTCCCCACCTTTTTGCAGAATATTTTCCCCGGCATGGGCCACCCCCAGCAGGAGGGTGCTCCCGGCCAGACGCCGCAGGAGCCGCCGCAAAAGGCGAAGAGAGAGAAGCCGCGCACCAAGCGCCGCCATCTCAACTCCTACTGCACGAACCTCACGGCGAAGGCCGCCGCGGGCGAGATCGACGCCATCATCGGCCGCGAGCGCGAGATTGGCCGCGTGGTGCAGATCCTGAGCCGCCGCACGAAGAACAATCCCTGCCTCATCGGCGAGCCCGGCGTGGGCAAGACGGCGATTGCCGAGGGTCTCGCCCTGCGCATCGCCTCCGGAGACGTGCCCGCCCGCCTGCGCAAAAAGGAGATCCATCTGCTCGACCTGACGGCCCTCGTCGCGGGCACGCAGTTCCGCGGCCAGTTTGAGAGCCGCATCAAGGGCCTCGTGGACGAGGTCAAGGCCGAGGGCAATATCATTCTCTTCATCGACGAGGTGCACAACCTGGTGGGCACCGGCGACGCCGAGGGCTCGATGAACGCCGCGAATATTTTAAAGCCCGCCCTCTCGCGCGGCGAGATCCAGGTGATCGGCGCGACAACCTTCGTCGAGTACCGCAAATATATCGAGAAGGACGCCGCCCTCGAGCGCCGCTTCCAGCCCGTCACCGTGGCGGAGCCGACGCTGGCCGAGGCGACCAATATTCTCATGGGCATCCGCTCCTACTATGAGCACTTCCACCGCGTGCAGGTGCCGGACAGCATTGTCCGCAGCGCCGTCTCCCTCTCCGAGCGCTATATCACGGACCGCTTCCTGCCCGACAAGGCGATCGACCTCCTCGACGAGAGCTGCGCGCACGCCGCCCTGCGCAACAAGCAGATGGCCGACTACGACGCCGCGACCGCGGAGCTCGAGGGCCTGCACGCCCAGGAGGAGGAGCTTTCCGCGAGCGACTCGCCGGACTACGAGAAGCTTGCGGAGCTGCGCACGCGCATGGTGCAGCTCGAGCAGAAGGAGAGCGAGCTGGCCCCCGCGGCCCTCGGCGCACAGGTGGAGACGGAGGATCTCGCCGCCGTCATCGAGCTGTGGACGGGCATCCCCGCCTCCCGCATCCAGGAGAACGAGCTCAAAAAGCTCAGCCACTTCGAGGAGGAGCTCAACCGCCACATCATCGGCCAGGAGGAGGCCGTGGCCGCCGTGGCCGCCGCCGTCCGCCGCAGCCGCGTCCAGATCAGCCCGCGCCGCCGCCCGGCCTCGTTTATCTTTGTGGGCCCCACCGGCGTCGGTAAGACGGAGCTTGTCAAGGTGCTCAGCCAGGAGCTTTTCGACACGCCGGAGACGCTGATCCGCCTCGACATGTCGGAGTTCATGGAGAAGCACTCCGTTTCCCGCATCATCGGCTCGCCTCCGGGCTACGTCGGCTACGACGAGGCCGGGCAGGTGACGGAGAAGGTGCGCCGCCGTCCGTATTCCGTGCTGCTCTTCGACGAGATCGAGAAGGCGCACCCGGACGTGCTCAACATCCTGCTGCAGATTCTCGACGAAGGCCGCGTGACGGACGCCCACGGCCGCAGCGTCAATTTTGAGAATACCATTCTGGTGATGACCTCCAACGCGGGCAGCGAGCGCCGCGAGAGCGCCCTCGGCTTCAACCGCACGCAGGCCGACGCCTCCCGCGAGCGCGCGATGAAGTCGCTCTCCGACTTCCTGCGCCCTGAATTCCTGGCCCGCGTGGACGAGGTGGTCGTTTTCCGTCCCCTCGACGCGCAGGATTTCCGCAAGATCGCGGCCCTGATGCTCGACGAGTACGCGACCGCCCTCAAGGAGAAGCAGATCAACCTCATCTATGACGACAAGGCGACCGCCTGGCTGGCCGACCACGCCGTCGGCGGCAAGAGCGGCGCCCGCGACCTGCGCAACCTCATCCGCCGCAAGGTGGAGGATCAGCTCGCGGAGCTTCTGATCGACGCCTGCGACGCGCCGCCGGCCGGCATTCTCATCACCGCCGCGGACGACGCCGTCAAGCTCGAGGTGCTGCCCGGCTGAACGGCCGCCGCGGAGCGTTCCTGACCGGGAGGCGTCCCGCGCGGAAGCATGGGGGAGAGGGTGGCCCGTGCGGCGCTCCCCTTGGCATTGGCTTGTCCGGCCAAACCCCGCCGTTTTTCCGCTTTTCCTGCGGCTGCGCGCTGCCGGCAGGCGGCGTGAAGAGGCGGCGCGGAAAATTGGCTTCGGGCTCTGCCGCAGGGCCTGCTTCCGGCGGGAAAAACCCTTTGGAAAGCAAGAGCAGACGGTTTCCCTCTTCGGGAGCGTCTGCTCTTTTTTGCGCGGTTTCCCTTTTTCCGAGAGGCATATCCTGCCATGCCGCGCGGGGATTTTTTCCTTCAAAAATGAAGCTTTTTTGTTGACAGAATGGAGGACGTATGCTATAATAATAGCCGTCGCAAAATGCGGGTGTAGTTCAATGGCAGAATCCCAGCCTTCCAAGCTGGTCGTGTGGGTTCGATTCCCATCACCCGCTCCACCGTGTGCCGGGTGAGCGGAAGGCCCTCCCGATGCACGCCATCGCCCCGACGGGCGGCGAACAGAGCATGCGCCAATAGCTCAGCTGGATAGAGCAACTGCCTTCTAAGCAGTAGGCCAGGGGTTCGAGTCCCTTTTGGCGCGCCACAGACTGGGTCGAACGCATGCCGGAGAAGCGCCGTCAAGCACGTCTTCTCCGCGCGGCGAGGCCTGTTCCCTTCCGGAGCCGTCCCGGATCAAGAAGCGCGGCAGAGAGCGGCAGCGTCCCGCGCGGCGGGCCTGCTTCTGATATGGTGGATGTAGCTTAGTTGGTTAAAGCGCCAGATTGTGGCTCTGGAGACCGTGGGTTCGAGTCCCATCTTCCACCCCATATAACAACACGTGGCGCAAGGCGGCAGGAGACTGCCGTCTTGCGGCCCTTTTATCATTGGGCTGTAGCCAAGCGGCAAGGCAACGGACTTTGACTCCGTCATTCCGCGCGTTCGAATCGCGCCAGCCCAGCCATTGCCGCCCCTTCAACCCAAAGCGGGCGGAGCAGCCTGCACACAGCATATTTCGCTGTTCTGAGGATATACTTTCTGATAGCGCCATTCTTCATGAATCGTTCGCTCAGCCGGCAGGAGCACTTGTGAACCGGCGGAGCCGGTTCACGTTCGAGCTTCCATTTTGCGGCGCGCGGCGCCGGAAAATCAAAGCTCGACAGCTGAAAGCCTGCGGCAGCACGGAGGGTGTTGTCGGGGGGCGCAGAAATAGCTTGGGCGGGAACGCCAGACATACAATGTAATATATGAATCATTAGCTCAGCCGGCAGAGCACCTGACTTTTAATCAGGGTGTCCGGGGTTCGAATCCCCGATGGTTCACCAGACAACACGGTCAGTCTTTTGATTGACCCTGTTGTCATATCCAAGCCCTGAGCAAAAAACTCAGAGCTTGGATATGACAACAATCGGAGCAGGTAGGAGCTGCCCCGATATATTGTCATAAGGCTTGATGGCCTGTTCTCGACGAAGGTTCCTTCAAGCGCGCACGATTGGTGCTCGTGTGCCGTCTTGTTTGGTAAGCACGCCCCTTTTGTGAAGCCGTGTTCTCTTACGTTTTCTCCCTGTCAGTGGCTCGCGAAAGCGAATGCTGATATAACAAGGGGTATGACTTCGCCGCAGGCT
>CALWRP010000014.1 GCA_944383955.1 uncultured Clostridia bacterium | reverse complement strand
AATTTTCCGTGATATTTTCCAAAAATGCTCGCCAATCCGGCAAGGATTGCCTGCGCTTTTTGGATCATCTCACAAAAAATTTTTTGGCACGCTACACCACCTGGGATTATGCGGTGTTGCCTTAAATGTATTGCCCCTCCTTGAGAAAAACGGAAAAACAAAGTACTGGCTTTATAAACAGATGGGTATGAGCTATCAGAACTTCAGTCGAATGATTCATAACGAGACAAAATCAATCCGATATGAAAATATTGAAACGCTCTGTCTCCTTCTTCACTGCACTCCCAACGATCTGTTTCTGTTCACGGAGGAGTAAACAGCATCTTCTCCCAGGATTTGAACCATCAACCTCTTTCCCCACATCCTGCCCTCCTCGCACCATTCTCCCCATCCCAAAACCTCGAGGACGATTTGTTTCACATGAAACATTGCAAGTCACGGCGCGGCCGTGACTTGCGTCTGAAACATCAATTTGCGGTGCGAAGCACCGGAAATTGACGTTTCAGCGGCCCAGCGCGGCTGCGGCCGCGCGAGGGAAGAAGGAAGAGGGAATAGGGAAGAAGCAGCGCGCGGCTGCGGCCATGCAAGTCACGGCGCGGCCGTGACTTGCGTGCGAAGCATTATTTTGCGGTGCACGGCACCGGAAAATAACGCTTCGACAGCCCGGAGGTTCCTTTTCAAAGTAAGAAGGAATAGGGAATAGGGAAGAAGTGTGGTGGCGCGCCGAAGGCGCGCGAATGGATGGGGAATGGCTCTCAGTCAGCTTATATCGATCGCAAAGCTGCGGCTCCGCCGTAACTTGGGCTCCTCCTCTGGGGGAGCTGGCGCGCCGCCGCAGCGGCGTGCCTGAGGGAGTAAGCTGCCGCCAGCACTGCACTGCCTGTTACCCATCCCGCCCCAGCTCCGCCGTAACCCCCACGCACAAACGGGCGTCCAAATCATTTCGCGTATCTTTCTGATTTGGGCGCCCGTTCCCCACCAGCCGCCGACTTCGGGCCCCCTCCGGGGGCCCGCTTTAGGCGGCCGCGCCTCAGTCGAGGGGGCGCATAGCCGTCGGAAGGAGAGGTTCGCTGTGGCTGCTGAAGCGTCGGTTGACGGGACGCCACCCGTCAATTGACGCTTCAGGAACTGCACTCAAAAACCGACCCGATCGGCCCACAAGGAACCTCGCCGCGTCAAGCGGCGCTGTTCCGGGCGGGGGCCGGCGCTGGGCGTCAGCCCTTTTTACGCCGGCGAGCGCTATGGGAAAAGCCGGAACAAAACCAACGTAGAGCAGCTCCTAACGGGGTCGAGGGGCCGCAGCCCCCGCGCGTCTTTGGTTCCTTTCTTCGCGGAAGAAAGGAACCGCACCGTCGCGGGCGGTCGCGACAACTGAAAATAAGAAGAATATAAAGATTCAGAAGACCAAGCTCCGCGCAAGCACGAGGCCAAGTGCTCCTCAAAGCAGAAAAGAAAACCCAAACGCAGCAGCCGCACACACGCAAAGCCCACTCCCCAACAAAGAGAAAAGCAAAGTGCAGCAGCCGCACACACGCAAAGCCCACTCCCCAAAAAACAAAGGCCCCGCACCCGCGAGGCCCAAATCCCATCCATCACAGCTCTTTCCAATTACAATCCGTACAAATTCCAACAAAATATACCATAAGAAAAGGGAAAAAGCCTGATTTCCCCCCGCTTCCGCTCAGTTCGCCAGCTCCCCCAGAACGGAGGCGAGGCTTCGCCGCTCCTCCTCCACCAGCAGCACCGCCCGCGTGAGCGCGGCCTCGAGCCCCTTGACATAGAGCGGGAACGCCGCCAGCGTGTACTCGCCGGGCTCCACCCGCGACAGATCCAGCCCCTCGAGCAGCACCACGCCCGCGCCGAGCAGCTCCTCGTGGGGAGCGGTCTCGTCGCCGTAGGCGGCCACGCTCTGCGCGTCGGTGCCGACGAGCGTGAAGCCCTCCTGCGCCAGAGCGAAGGCCGCGCTCTGCGAGAGAAACGCCTGCCCGTTGCCCTTGAGCAGCAGCATCCTGCGGCATCGCGGCGCGATGCGGTCGATGTCCGCCCCCGTGACGATGCCCTGGGCCTGCACCACCGTGCACAGCCCGTAGAAGCGCTCGAGGGGGAACTGGTCGATGGTCGCCCCGCCGTCGACGAAGTGCAGCGGCGCGTCGAGGTGGGTGGCGCTGTGGCTGCCGGTATAGAACGCGGAGAGGTTGCAGCCGTCCCCGTGGTCGATGCGGCGCAGCCGCTCAAACGAGGGCGCGGGATCGCCCGGATAGACGGGGGTTGTGAACAGCTCGCGCGAGATGTCGATGATTTTCAAAACAGCTCCTCCTCTCAAACCGGCGTTTCAGCCGTCACAGGCGCGGCAGAGCCTTCAGCAGCAGGGCCACGCTCTTTTCTGCGGACTCCCGCGCGAACCTCGGGAAATCGTCCACGGCGTTGTCGTCCGCGTTGTCGGAGATAGCCCGCAGCACGGCGAAGGGCACGTCCGCCAGCGCGCACGCCTGGCCGATGCTGCCGCCCTCCATCTCGCAGGCCAGCGCGCCGGTGCGCCGGGCAATCTCGTGCAGGCGCTCCTTCCCGCTGATGAACTGGTCGCCCGTCGCAATCAGCCCGCGGTGAACGCCGCCGTATGCCTCCCGCGCGCAGTCCGCGAGAATTTCGGAGACGCGCGCGTCCGTCTCCAGCCGTTCCCGGCCGAGAATGGGCAGGCAGCGGCCCTGGTCGCCGTCGATGGGGGTGGTGTCGTAGTCGTGCTGGAGAACGGCGGTCGCCACCACGAGGTCGCCGATGCGCACGTCGCGGCTGCCCACGCCTCCGGCCACGCCCGTGTTGATGACAGGGGACGCGCCGTATTTGAGGATCATGGTCTGCGCGCAGAGGGCGGAGTTGACCTTGCCCGCCCCGCACTGGGCGACGACGCAGTCCACGCCCGAGAGCGTTCCCCTCCAGAACGTCACGCGGCTCACCGTCTCCGCCTGCTTCTGCTCCATCGCCGCGATCAGCCCCTCGACCTCCACGGCCATGGCTCCGATAATGCCAATCATATGCAAACTCTCCTTCCGGTTTCTTCCGTCTGTTTTGCCGGGCGGCCTCGCCGTCCCGCTGTCTCTATGGTATCACGCCGTCCGCGCCGCGTTTGGGAAATCGCCGCGCCGGCCGGCCCGATGCCGGGGACCCGCCCTCTTTCCATGATACCGTTCAGGCGGAGGAATTGCAAGCGATTTTCCGTTTGACAAGGATCGCCGCCCGGCCTTACAATAAAAAGGATCCCGCAGGCGCGCATGCCCCGGCGTCGCGGCGCAAAGCGGGAATTTCTGAAACCGGGAAGGAAGTGACCCTATGAAAACGGGTCTTGTGCTCGAGGGAGGCGGCCTGCGGGGCGTCTTCACCGCAGGCGTGCTCGACGCCTTTCTCGAGGGGAATTTTCACGCCGACTACGTGATCGGCGTTTCGGCGGGAGCCGCCAACGGCGTGTCCTACGTCTCCGGCCAGTTTGAGCGCGGCCTGCGCACGAACACCGACTATCTGCGCGATCCGCGCTATATGGGGCTGCGCAGCCTGCTGTTCCATCGCTCGCTCTTCGGCATGGATTTCATCTTCGGCGAGATTCCGCAGAAGCTCGACCCCTTCGACTATGACGCCTTCCGCCGCAGCCCCTGCGAGTTCTGGACAGGCGCGATCGACATCCAGACCGGGGAGACGGTCTACTTCGGCAAGGACGAGATCGGGGATAATCTCGAGGCTCTGCGGGCCACCACCTCTCTGCCGATGCTCTCGCCGCCCGTCTCCTACCGCGGCCGCCTGCTGCTCGACGGCGGCACCGCAGACCCGATCCCGGTGCGCCGGGCCCTGGCCGACGGCTGCGATAAGGTGGTGGTGGTGCTCACGCGCCAGCGCGGCTACCGCAAGGAGGCGCAGTCGTTCCGCGCGGCCTATCACGCCGCGTTCCGCCGCTATCCGGCCATGGCGCGCGCCCTCGATACGCGCCATCTGATCTACAACGACACGCTCGATTTTATCGCCGGGCTGGAGTGCGGCGGAACGGCCGCCGTTCTCGCCCCGCCGCAGGCGCCGTCCGTCCAGCGCATCGAGCGCGACCGCGAAAAGCTTCTCGCCCTCTACCGGGAGGGCCTCGAGGCAGGCCGCGGCCTGCTTGCGGGCGGCTGCCTGAGCGGGGAGGGAAAACCGGGAGGTGCACCGCCGGCAGCCTCGCCCATGTCGACGCGGGGAAGACGACGCTCTCC
>CALWRP010000013.1 GCA_944383955.1 uncultured Clostridia bacterium | reverse complement strand
CCTCCGTAATCGCCGAGAGCGGCCGGGCGGGAGGGGAGGAGGGCTTTTGCAGCGCGTTCATGAGGAGGCCTCCGGGGATTGAAGCTCGTCAAAGTCGGAAATTTCTATCGTAAACTCACTTTCCTTCTCCTCATCCAGGGCGACATAGACCCCGTCATTTTCAGGAGACACACACGCATTCCAAAAGCCTAAATCTTCCCCGGTTGCTGCAATGTATTCTTCCTCAGAGATTTCTGTGGCCTTGAAATATCTGACCATAAAACGCTCCTCCTTGTTTTGCGGAACGGCAATTCCGATTTACTCCGCGTCTTCCTGTTCTCTGGCGTACTGACAATCTTCGCATCCCATCTCCTCATTCGGGTTGTCGCAGGGACGTTCCGCCCATTCCGGGCAATCGCACTGATATCTCATAGTCGTTCCTCCTTTTCAAGCTGTAATTGCTTTTTTTGAGCTGCGCCATGGTCTCATATCGCTGTGTGCACCACTCGGGCAGGTTTGCCTGAACCAGTGCGGCAGCGAAAGGAGGCGGAACAGCATTTCCGCAGCGGGCGACCTGTTTGGCCTTTTGGTATTCCTTACCGGTATAATCATGGTCGATGATATAGTCCTCAGGGAAGCCGTTTGCGTTGTACAGCTCCCGAGGCGTGAGCATCCGCAGGCCGATGTCCGCAATAAAATACCATGCCTCCCCCAGTCTCAGCAGGATAACTTCATCTTCCGCAAGTGCGTACCCGCAATGCTCATTCAAAAGCGCGCGGATTTCCGGCCAGAATCTCATGTCTGCACCGGGGTAATACTTTGCCGTGATCGCCTTTATCGCCGCAAACTCCCCTGAGCCGGCCGTGATGGTATGCAAAGGAAAATCTGATTTCTGTCCGATGTCCTGCCCCTTGAACTTACAGATATGAGCGGCGGTTACGGCTTCCCGGTCTTTCGTGGTGATTGTATGCACCGGCTTGGCAGCATCCAGCGGATTCCCGTTTCCAAAATACTCGACCAGGCAGACAGAGGACAATCCATAGCGGTTTGAAGTGTCAATGGTGTTGATGGGTTCTTCGAGCTGCGATGCTCTGATATGTTCGCCTTGCTCTGTGTGGTACTGGATGAGCGAGGGCGATACAATCCCCTCCGCATGGTGGGCGAGCACTGTCCCCAGCGGAGAGTCCGGATCTTTGATATGCCCCTCGCCTGCATGGCAGCACTGTACGATGAACGGTCTTTCGCTTTTGATGGTGAATTTCTCAACACCACGGATAATACGCCGCATCGTGTTCGGTCGCAGAGGGCGCTGCGCTGTTATGCCGTATCGCTCTTTGATCTGCTGCTTGCTCTCGAAAACAGACGGACATGGGAGAGTCCAGTCAATAATTTCCGCTGCGCTGCGCCATGGCAGAAGTTCACCGCGTTTCACGGGCTCGCTGTCCTTTGGGGCGTGCGTTGGCTTCGGCCATACAATCGGTTTGCCGTCGCAGCGTGCAATAAGGAAGAATCGCTTCCGTGTGGTAGGAGCTCCATAATCCGCTGCAACCAGTTCCCGCCATTCCACGGTGTATCCAAGTTCGCGGAGCTGGCCGATAAATTTGCGGAAGGTTTGTCCTGCCTTCGTCTTGACAGCTTTCCCCTTCCTGACCGGCCCCCATGTCTGAAATTCCTCGACGTTTTCCAGAATTATCAAGCGGGGACGTACGAGCCCTGCCCACCGGAGCGCCACCCACGCAAGCCCGCGAATATTTTTGTCGACAGGTTTGCCTCCCTTGGCCTTGGAAAAGTGCTTGCAGTCCGGGGAAAACCATGCAAGCCCGACCGGACGGCCTCTGCAGATCTCTACAGGGTCGACGTCCCATACGTTTTCGCAGTAGTGGCGCGTGAAAGGATGGTTTGTTTTGTGCATCAGAACGGCGTCAGGGTCATGGTTTACGGCAATGTCCACAGGGCGTCCTGTCGCCAGCTCAATGCCGGTCGAGGCCCCGCCGCCGCCCGCGAAGTTATCCACGATAAGCTCATCCGTCATGCTCCCGCAGCTCCTTTCCCCGCAAACTCAGCATCTTCTCGCGCACGAGCTTGTCGATCGTCCTTCCGTGGTCGCGGAAGCCGGCCATGGCCGTCAGCTTTTTGAGGTTCCCCGCCGTCTGCGCGGTGACGAGGACGCTCAGGCGGCGGAGATTTTTCTTGTCTCTGCTCATTGCCTCACATCCCTTCCCCTTCAAAACGGCAGGTCGTCCCCGCTGAGCGCGTCGCCTTCCTCATCCTCCTGCGCGGCGGAGCTGCCGGAGGCCGAAGCGCCGGCTGCGTACGCGGGCGGCTCGGGAAGGGGAGGCGCGTCGTGCCGGGCGGAAGTGTCTCCGCCGAAGGCCGCGTGCTCGGCGATCAGCTCGGTGACGTACTTTTTCTCGCCCTCCTGCGTGGTGTAGGAGCGCGTCTCCATGCGTCCCTGCACAAGGATGGGCTTGCCCTTGCGGAAATATTTGCAGACGAAGTCCGCCAGCGACCGCCAGGCGATGACATCGAAGAAGTCGGCGGACGGCGAGCCGTCCTTCCCTTTGTACGGACGGTCGACCGCGATGCGGAACCGCGTCACATGGATCTCGTTCTTCGTCATCGAAAGCTGCGGGTCCGCCACCAGGCGGCCCAGCATCACACAGCACTGGAACACGGCGCACCCTCCTTTCCGGGGGCCGGCCAGTCGAGCGCGAGCAGGTCATAGCCGGAGCGGCAGAACTCGAGAAAATTGCCGGCGGAGGCCGGCAGCCGCAGCTTGCGGCACAGGGCGAGGTAGACGGTGAAGGCTTTGCAATTGTTTATGGGACGCATGAAAAATCCTCCTTGTTATGTAGAATACGAAAAATCACATGACACTCCTCAGCGCATCGAGCAGCAGCTCCGTGCAGCCCTCGGGCAGGTCGGCGAAGCTGTCGCCTCGAACGCCTGCAATGACAAGCGGGCCGACGAAGCCGACGCCGAGAAACCGGCAGTTAAACGGCAGATGCCGCAGCCTGCC
>CALWRP010000012.1 GCA_944383955.1 uncultured Clostridia bacterium | reverse complement strand
GTATCCTTCACCACATACCAGCCGGTGTTGGTGCTTCCATCCCATGTCGCGGTATTCTCACCGATTACCGTATAGTTTGTGACGGACTGCACGCTGGAATCCACAACCTGTGTCGACTCATTCCACTCCCGCTTGACATAGTTCACCTCCCCATCCGCGTACACGCACGTCACGCAGGGCATAGCGAAGATCAGCGCGAACGCGAGCGCGAGGGAGAGGGCGCGCCTCCATGGCCTCTGTTTCATGTATCTGCCCTCCTTCCGTTCAGGCCTGTTTGGGAAAGCCAACGCTTTCCCAAACACAAAAGGGGACCCCCTTTTGAATCCAGCTGTTTGATTTTTTTCGCCTCTCGGGCAAAAAAATCAATCATTCTTTTCTTAATTATACCGAAAAAGCAGGCAAGATGGCAAGAGGAGAACGCGGGACTTTAGCAAATCTTTAGGGCACCACCGCACAATTCGCGCCTTGGGGCTCAGGCGGCGGGTCGCGCCAAAATTTTCCGTGATATTGTCCAAAAATGCTCGCCAATCCGGCAAGGATTGCCTGCGCTTTTTGGATCATCTCACAAAAAATTTTTTGGCACGCTACACCACCTGGAATTATGCGGTGTTGTCTTAAAAATCACGAATCTCATACTGAATGTTGTTCTTTTGAATCGTCTCCCACAGCGGGCTCATCGCGCGCAGGCGCTCCACGATGCCGGGGAGCACAGAGAGGATGTAGTCCACGTCCTCCTCGGTGTTGCCGTCGCTCAGCGAGAGGCGCAGCGAGCCGTGGGCCACCTCGTGCGGCAGGCCGATGGCCAGCAGCACGTGGCTCGGGTCGAGCGAGCCGGAGGTGCACGCCGAGCCGGAGGAGGCGCACACGCCCGCAAAGTCGAGCAGGAGCAGCAGGCTCTCGCCCTCGATGCCCTCGAAGCAGAGGCTCACGTTGCCGGGCAGGCGGCGCACCGGGTCGCCGTTGAGGCGGCTGCGCTCAATCCGGAGCGCTTCCCGGATGAGCCTGTCCCGCATTTTCGTGAGGCGCTCGCCGCGCTCCGCCATCGTGTCGCAGGCCTCGCTCAGGGCGGCGCTCATGCCGACGATGCCGGCCACGTTCTCCGTTCCGGCCCGGCGGCCGCGCTCCTGTGCGCCGCCGTCGATCAGGTTCGGCAGGGCGATTCC
Source organism: uncultured Clostridia bacterium (assembly GCA_944383955.1). Classification (GTDB taxonomy): domain Bacteria; phylum Bacillota; class Clostridia; order Oscillospirales; family Acutalibacteraceae; genus Caccousia. The sequence continues at coordinate 10,064 of CALWRP010000012.1, read as the reverse complement.
CCTGCGGCAGTAGAGCAGGCCCACGCCCTTCGGCCCGTGGAACTTGTGCGCGGAGATGGAGAGCATGTCGACGCTCTGCGCCTTCACATCGATCGGCACGTTGCCTGCTGCCTGCACGGCGTCTGTGTGGAAAAGCACGCCGCGGCGGCGGCAGATCGCGCCGATCTCGGCAATCGGCTGGAGGGTGCCGATCTCGTTGTTCGCATACATCACGGAGACGAGAGCCGTGTCCTCCCGGATGGCCGCCTCAACCTCCTCCGGCCGCACCACGCCGTCGCGGTGCACCTCGAGGTATGTCACCTCGAAGCCCTCCTTTTCGAGAGCGGCGCAGGTGTGCAGCACGGCGTGGTGCTCGAACTTCGTGGTGACAATGTGACGCTTGCCCTTTTTCGCAAGCAGACGCGCCGCGCCCTTGATGGCCCAGTTGTCGGCTTCGCTGCCGCCGGAGGTGAAGAAGATCTCGTTCGGCTCGGCGTTCAGGCGGCCGGCAATCGCGGCCCGCGCCTCCTCGAGCGCCTTCTTCGCCCGCTGTCCCGCCGAGTAAAGACTCGAGGGGTTGCCGTAGGTTTCCGTATAAAATGGCTCCATCGCACGCAGCACAGTGGGGGAAACCGCCGTGGTGGCGGCGTTGTCCGCGTAGACAAAGCGTTTTGCATCTGCCATACTGTTCAGTCCCTTCTTAAAACAAGAACGATTCTTGAATTTTCCATGGCTTTAATATACACCTTTTTAGTATACATTTCAATCCCCTTTTCAAAATTTTTTTGCTGGCTCACGGCTTAGACAGAACACGCCGGATTCTTTCCCGGAGCGGGGCGCCTTCCGGGAAAAGCGCGGGGTCTCTTGCCGGCATCCGAGCGTTTTTGAAGCAGCATGCAGCCGTTAGCTGGGAAACAGGCGGCGATGATTTTTCAAACAAGCTCCGGCAATCCGGCGAAAGCTGCAAACGGCAGGCTCTCTCGCTCCAAAAGGCTTTTGGAGCAGAAGGGTCTGCCGTTTTGATACGAAAGAGGAGAGGGTGCGCCGTTCGGTCAGGGGAGGGGGGATCAGCGCGCGGCGTGTTTGGCGGTTTCTGCCACGGCCAGCTTGTCGCAGCGCTCGTTTTCCGGATGCCCGGCATGCCCCTTGACCCACACCACCTTCACCTGGTGGATGTCGAGCAGCGTCAGAAGCCGCTCCCACAGGTCGGCGTTGAGGGCGGGGGATTTATCGCTCTTGCGCCAGCCGTTTTTCTTCCAGGAGCGGGCCCAGCCCTTCGTGATGGCGTCGCAGACATATTTCGAGTCGCTCGTGAGTGTGACGGCGCAGGGCTCCTTGAGCTGCTCGAGACCGGCGATGACGGCGGAGAGCTCCATGCGGTTGTTGGTCGTGTGCGCGTCGCCGCCGGAGAGCTCCTTCTCGTGCTGCTGGTAGCGCAGGATGGCTCCCCAGCCGCCGGGGCCGGGGTTGCCGGAGCACGAGCCGTCGGTAAACAGTTCCACAGATTTCATAGGGTTGTCTCCTTTTGTCCGCAGTGCGGATGGTGATAAACGGGCGCCCGGCTTTGCTGTTGGGGCTTGCGGCCGGGAGCGCGGGAATCGGATGCTGTCACAGTCCGGCAATCTCTGCCGCACTCCTCCCCGCGGGAGGAATACGTCCATTATAGCACACGCAAACGGTTCTTCCTATACAGAGAAGAAATAATATGATATAATGTTCGCACAAAGGCCGCAGCGCGGGCTGCTCAGCATTGCCGTCCACACATAGCCGGGCGACCGGAGGGAGCTTGCGCGAAGTGCCCGCCGCAGGCGCGCGAAATGCCCGCCGCAGGCGCGCGGATTGCTCGCCGCAGGCGCGCAGGCGCGCAGGGGGAGAAGGAGGAGTTGTTTATGGCACAGTCGTTTTATGTTTCGATTTCTCCGCAGGAGGCGGAGGAAAGAATTTACCAGGCGGTGGTTGGAGGAAGCGTGACGGGAGAGGCCATTGATCGTTTCCAGCTCAGCGGCAACGGAGGGCTGACCTGCCTGGTGTCCGTCTTTGAGAAGCATTACTGGCGGGCGGGCAACCGGCTGACGCTGACGGCCACCGTCGACAATCTGCAGGGGCGCACGCGCGTCCACCTGGTGAGCGGCGGCGGCGGGGAGGGGCTCTTCCGCTTCGACTGGGGCGCGTCGGAGAGCTTTGAATCGAGCGTGCTCGACGCCCTTGAGCCATACCGCATCTGAGGAGGGATTCCCTTGACCTACGAAGAGACAATTGCCGCGCTCGACGCCACCCCGGCCTTCCCCGGCAAACCGGGCCTCGAGCGCATGCAGCAGCTGCTCGAGCGCCTCGGCAATCCGCACCGGGGGCTCAGGTGCGTCCATGTGGCCGGAACGAACGGCAAGGGCTCGACGTGCGCCCTGCTGGCAGGGATTCTCTCGGCGGCCGGATACCGCACGGGGCTCTATACCTCCCCGCATCTGACGGATTTTGCCGAGCGCATCCGCGTGGACGGGCAGGAGATCCCGCACGGGGCCGTCGTGCGCCTGGCGGAGCGCGTCATGGCAGAGGCGGAGCATTGCCGCGCCGCCGGGGCCCCGCTCACGGAATTCGAGCTCATCACCGCCATGACGTTTCTCTGGTTCCGCGAGCAGGCGTGCGAGATCTGCGTGCTGGAGACGGGACTGGGCGGGCGCTGCGACGCCACGAACGTGGTGGAATCGCCGGAGGCGACGGTCGTTACCTCCATCTCCCTCGATCACACGAAAATCCTCGGCGACACCGTGGAGCAGATTGCCTTCGAGAAATCGGGCATTCTCAAGCGCGGCGTCCCGTGCGTCTGCTACCCCGATCTGCCGCGCGCCGCCCTCGGTGTGATCCGCATGACGGCGCAGGTGCAGGGAGCGCCCCTGCTGGTCGCCCCGCTCAAGGATCTCACCTTCGTCGACGCCTCGCTGCACGGCACGCGCCTGCTCACGGAGACGAGCCTGCCGCTGACGCTGCCTCTGCTCGGCGAGCATCAGATGAAGAACGCCGCCGTCGTGCTGGCCTGCGTGAAGGAGCTGCGCGGCCGCGGCTGGCAGATCTCCGACGAGGCGCTGCAGCAGGGCTTCGCCTCCGTCTCCTTCCCCGCGCGCATGGAGGTTCTCAGCGAGAGCCCGGCCGTCATTCTCGACGGCGCGCACAACCCGGAGGGCACGGCGGCCCTGGCGAAGGCGATCAAAAGATACGTGACAAAGAAGCGCATGATCGGCGTGTGCGGCATGATGGCGGACAAGAACGTCCGCGAGGCCGTGCGCAAGCTCGACGGCGTGATGCAGAAGGTCTACACCGTCTCCCCCGATTCCCCCCGCGCGATGAGCGCCGCCGATCTCGCCGGCGAGTGGGAGAAGCGCCGCATTCCCGCCGAGCCTGCCGACTCCCTGGAGGAAGCGCTGAAAAAGGCGCTTGCGGAGGGCGCGGAGCGCGGCGTCCTCGTGTGCGGCTCGCTCTATCTGGCGGGGGAGGCCCGCCCGCTTTTGAAGAAACTGTTAAATCAGGCGTGAAGCCCACGCTTCGCCCAAATACGCGAGGAAAATCCCCTATCCTGAGAGAGACAGGCTCTCCCGGGAGAGGGGATTTTTTCTTTCTCTCTGAACCGCGCGCATAAACCGACCCATCTCGGGGGAGACTGATTGTATCCGACACCATCCGCAGGGCCAGGCGCGCCGCGAGAGCCGTCGGAGGAAACCAGGAGGGAAAGAGAATGGCAGTTCAGCTGCAAATGAAACAGGGAGAGCTCATCGCCTTCCTCGACGGGGAGATCGACCACCACTGTGCCCGCGAGCTGCGCGAGGAGATCGACAGCGCCGCCTCACGCACGCAGCCCCGCGTGCTCACGCTGGACTTTTCCGGCGTGCAGTTCATGGACAGCTCCGGCGTGGGGCTCATCATGGGGCGCTACCGGCTGGTGAGCGAATGGGGCGGGGAGATCTGCGTGGCAAACCTGCCGCGCCGCCTCGAGAGACTTGTCTCGCTGGCCGGGATTCGCGACCTGTGCACCATCATCAGATCAAAGGAGGAGGAGCAATGAAGACGCCAGCGCTCAACGAGATGAAGCTTTCGTTCCCCAGCAGCTCGGCGAACGAGTCGTTCGCCCGCGCCGCCGTGTCCGCCTTCGCCGCCCAGCTCGATCCCACGGTGGACGAGCTCAGCGATATCCGTACCGCCGTCTCGGAGGCCGTGACGAACTGCATCGTTCACGCCTACCGCGACACCATCGGGGAGGTGACGCTGCTTGTGCGCCTCTTTGAGGGCAGGCGGCTTGTCATTCAGGTGAAGGACAGGGGCTGCGGCATCGAGGATGTGGAAAAGGCGATGGAGCCGCTCTACACCACGGGAGGCGAGGAGCGCGCAGGCCTCGGCTTCGCCGTGATGGAGAGCTTCATGAACCGCCTGCACGTCACGTCCCGCCCCGGGCGGGGGACGACCGTCACAATGGAAAAACGGCTGTCCGGCCGTTGTGCCCATGGATGCTGAGGAGAGGGTCCGCACCAATTTGGCGCTCGTACATAGCTGCGCACAGCGCTTTCGCGGCAGAGGCGTCGAGTATGACGATCTGTTCCAGGCGGGCTGTCTCGGCCTCCTCAAGGCGGCGGAGGGCTTTGATGAGGACCGCGGCGTGCGCTTTTCCACCTACGCCGTTTTTTTGATTCTCGGCGAGATGCGGCTTTTGTTCCGCAAGGGCGGCACGGTCAAGCTCAGCCGCGCGCTGCGGGAGCTCTCCGCGCGGGCCTCCCGGGAGCGGGACGCCTTTTTCCAGCGGGAGGGCCGCAGCCCCACCGTCGGCGAGCTGGCGGAGCGCCTCGGCGTCGAGCCGGAGCAGGCCGCCCAGGCTCTGGCCGCCTCCCAGCCGATCCTCTCGCTGACAGAGAGCGAGGAGGACGGCGGCGGCCAGGCGGACGTGGCGGTCGAGAGCGGAGAGGAGGCGTCGATTGAGCGCCTTTCCCTGCGTCAGGTCGTCGGCGAGCTCGAGCCGAGAGACCGCAAAATCGTCTATCTGCGCTACTGCAAAAGCTCCACGCAGACGGAAACGGCACGCTGTCTCGGCATGACGCAGGTGCAGGTTTCCCGGCGAGAAAAAGTGATTCTGCAGCAGCTTCGGCAGAAGCTGGCCGAGTGAGTGCAAAGAGGCCGCAGGCCGCGGTCTTATGGGGTTTTTATAAAAAACAGTTAGCATGTGGAAGGATTCCTGTGCTTTAATTTTTTCGCGCAAAGAAAATGAGGAAAAAATCGCATGAAAACCCGGAAAAGCCTTGCAGAACCGGGCCAAATGGGGTAGAATGGGAAAACAGGTCGCGAAACTATGCTGCGAAGTTTTCATATGAATTTGCCGCAAGGCAACCATAGGAGGGATTTTTCATGACGAAAGCAAAGAAGACTGCGGCGCCGAAGGCTGCGCCCGTCGAAGCGAAAAAGACTGCGCCCGTTGAGGCGAAGGTGGAGGCTCCCGTCGAAGTGAAGGCGGAGGCTCCCGTAGAGGCCAAGAAGGCCGCCCCGAAGAAGACGGCTCCTAAGAAGGCCGCCGCGCCGGTGGAGGTTGTCCATCTCCAGTTTGGCGGAAACGAGTGGACCATGTCCGAGCTGGTGGAGCGCGCCAAGGCTGCTTACGCCGCCGAGGGCGGAGACGTCTCCGCCGTCAAGGAGCTCCAGCTGTATGTCAAGCCCGAGGAGCAGAAGGCTTACTATGTGATGAACGGCGACGCCGCCGGCAGCATCGACCTGTAAACAACAGCATAGCGCGATGAAGGGCCGGAGTCCACGCGAAGGCGGCGGATTCCGGCTCTTTTTCTGCATTTTGGGGCATGTCCTGCGCGCACGCGCGCGGGGAAAGCGGAGAGAAAAATAAATTATGCCCGCGTAACCTTTTTCCGGATAAAACCGTGTTTTGAATAGGAGACCAAAGGCAGAAGGAGGAATCCCCCATGAACCGAGCCGCCCCGCCTCACAGACAGGTTTTCCCCCGTGTCCCACAGACTGGAGAAAGAGAGGGAGGAACAATGAAAAAGAGATGCCTTTCCCTTGTGATACTGCTGGGTTTTGCCATGGCCCTGATTGGATCCGGCTGCCAGGAGGCCCCGCCGCAGGCGAGCGCCCCGGAGGAGAGCATGGCAGAAGAAAGCCTGCCGGAGGAGAGCGCCCCGGAAGAGAGTGAGCCGGAGGAAAGCGTTCCGGAAGCGAGCGAGCCGGAGGAGAGCGAGCCGGAGGAGAGCGAGCCGCAGGGGATCGCTGCGGTTGAGAAATGGGCGCCGCCTTTGGAAGGGCTCCGCTGGGGCATGACGGTCGACGAGGCCGTGGCGGCGCTCGGCTGCGAAACGTATGAGACGAACGAGAGCGACAAGCTGCTGAGCATTCTGCTCCCGGACGGCTTGCCGTCGCCCTACGGCGTGGAGCTCACGAATATCACCCTGGGCTTCTCCACGGATGACGGCGGAATTCCCGGCAACGACGGTCTCGTCACGGTGAACGCCGTCTGTGCCGCGGAGGAGACGGAAACGCTCAAGGCGGCGCTCGACGAGACATATGCGGACTACAGAAAAACGGATGACGCCGCCGTCCCGATCCGCTGGGAGTCCGAGGCGCTGCGCGAGCTCGACAACGCCGCGGCGCTCGAGGAGGCCGCCCGGGCCGCGCTGACGCAGGCTCTGGGAGAGGAGGCGGACGTGGACGTCCTCCTTCTGCCCATCATGGGCTCGCCCGCCGTCAGCTATTCCCTGTTTACGTCGGGTCAGCCCGCCGGCCTGCTGATGACGGACGGCAGCAATCAGGTGCTGCGCGAGGCTCTCGAATCGTAAACGGGGACAGCAGGAGAGCGAACAGGCTTCGCGCTTTCCCGAAACAATTGCAGAAATCAAGGCGCGCCGCGCGGGATCGAATGCGATCCTGCGCGGCGCATTTTTTATACTTACGGCACGCGCTTGAAGTCGTCCGTCTCCACAGAGAAGCCGGAGGACGTCTGCCTGCGAAAGACGGACGGCGCGACGCCCACGGCCTTTGTGAATGCGAGGGCGAAGTTCTGGCGGCTGTTGAAGCCGACCTCCTCCGCAATGTCGATTTGCCGCATGGAGGTGTTCGTCAGCAGAAACTTCGCCCGGTTGATGCGCAGGCGGCTGACATAGGCCATCACCCCGCAGCCGAATTCCCGCCGGAACAGGGATTGCAGGTAGCTGCGGTTCACCCCGGCGGCGCGGGCGGCGTCCTCCACCGTCACCGGCCCGGCGCAATGCGCTTCCAGAAAAGCCGCCGCCCGCCGCACATAGACAAGGCTGCCGCCTGTCCGCTCCCGCGCGGAGGCCTCCGCCAGCTCGCACACGGTGCGCTCGAGCAGGTTTCCAATCAGAAAGCGCGTGTCGGGCGTGCTCTCGCGCTCCAGCTGGGCGACGAGATCCTTCATCACCGAGCCGAAGCTCTCGCGCCCGTCCGCCACAAAATAGGGCTTTCCCGCCCGGAAAAACGCCTGCACCGCCGGACAGGCGGCCAGCGCCCCGCGCACACAGGCCGCCCCGCCCTCCGCGCGGCAGGCGAACTCGATGTTCATGATGCTGCATCCGCGCGGGTCGTCGATCGAGAGGCGGTGCGGCACTCCCTCGTCGAGGAAGATGTACTGCCCGTGAGACAATTCATGGCGCTTCCCGTCCGCTTCCACCGTCGAGCGGCCGGAGAGCACATACATGATCTCACAGCGCGGATGGCTGTGCGCGGCCATGGCGTACCGCTGCAGAGAGAGGGAATAGTAGGCCTCCGGCTGCAGCCAGGGTGTTTTCACGTTGTAGAGGCTCATCGGGTCGGCTCCTTTCCAGGCTTGGCGGGGGGCGGGCGCCGTTTTCTCTCCGGCGGGGGCGCGCCCCGGCGTGAGGGAAAGACGGCGAATCAACGAAGTCAAAGATATTATAAGACGGTTTATTGCATCTGTAAAGGGATGGCAACGATAGCTTCCTTCGCTCCCATTCGCTCTGCTATACTGATAGACAACAGGGAGCGCGCGGCAGGCCGGGCGAACGGCCCGCTTCGGCGGCTTTGTCCGCGAGGACGGCGGCAGCGCGCTCCGAAGGAGAATCCATTGCCTTGCAGAACAGAAAGGGGAAAGTTGTATGAGCTTTAAAATCGCGTTTATCGGGGCGGGAAGCATCGGCTTCACGCGGCGGCTGCTGGCGGACCTGCTCACGGTTCCGGAGTTCCATGATATCGAGGTGGCGTTCACCGATATCAACCCGGATAATCTGCGCATGGTCTACGAGCTGTGCCAGCGGGACATCGAGGCCAACGGCCTGCCGATCAAAATCACCACCACCCTCGACCGCCGCGAAGCCTTCCGCGGTGCAAAGTACGTAATCAACTCCGTGCGCATCGGCATGCTCGAGGCGTTTGAGATGGACGTCAACATTCCGCTCAAGTACGGCGTCGACCAGTGCGTGGGAGACACGCTCTGCGCGGGCGGCGTGCTCTACGGCCAGCGCAGCGCCTACGCGGCTCTCGAGTTCTGCCGCGATATCGAGGAGGTGGCGGCTCCCGGCTGCATCCTGCTCAACTACGCCAATCCGAACGCGATGGTCACCTGGATGTGCAACAAGTACAGCTCCGTCAAGACCATCGGCCTGTGCCACGGCGTGCAGGGCGGCCACCGCCAGATCGCCGAGGCCCTCGGCTACCGCCAGGAGGAGGTCGATATCGTCTGCGCCGGCATCAACCACATGACCTGGTACATCAGCGTCAAGCACAACGGCGAGGATCTCACCGGCAGGATTCTCGAGGCCTACGAGAACGATCCGAAGCTCAGCCGCACGGAAAAGGTGCGCATCGACATGCTGCGCCGCTTCGGCTATTATTCCACCGAATCGAACGGCCATCTCTCCGAGTATATTCCGTGGTATCGCAAGAACGAGAAGGAGCTGCTCAACTGGATCGATCTCGACGTGTGGGACCACGGCGAGACGGGCGGCTATCTGCGCGTCTGCCAGGAGGGCAGAAGCTGGTTCGAGACGGATTTCCCCAACTGGATGAAGGAGCCCCCGATGCAGTTTGTCCCCGAGCAGCGCAGCCAGGAGCACGGCTCCTATATCATTGAATCGCTCGAGACGGGCCGCATCTACCGCGGCCACTTCAATGTGGTGAACAACGGCGCGATCTCCAACCTGCCGGACGACTGCATCGTGGAGGTGCCCGGCTATGTGGACGCAAACGGCATCAACATCACCCGCGTGGGCGAGCTGCCGCTGGGCCCGGCCGCCTGCTGCATGAGCAACATCAACGTGCAGCGCCTGGCCGTGGAGGCCGCCTACCGCGGCGACGATCAGCTGCTCAAGCAGGCGCTCATGCTCGATCCGCTCACGGGCGCGGTCTGCACGCCGCCGCAGATCTGGCAGATGGCCGACGAGATGCTGATCGCGGAGGAGCAGTGGCTGCCGCAGTATGCGGACGCCATCGCAAGGGCAAAGCTCCGCATGGAGGAGGGCCGCAGGAAGGGCACGCTGCTTCCCACCCGCGAGGGCTACCGGGGCGCCGCCCGCCTGCACACAAAGACGGTGGAGGAGATGCGCGAAAACCGCGCCGAGGCCACCCGAAACGCCGCCGAGGCGGATAAGTCCAAAAAAGACTGAGCCGCCTGTCTGCTGATATCCCGTGCACGGAAACCGCCCTCCGGTTTGCGCCGGAGGGCGGTTCAGACTGTCGAAAAAGCTGCCAAAGAGCAAAACACAAAAGTTTCGCCCGCCTTTTCAAAGGCGGCGGGGCGCGGGGCAGAGCCCCGACCACTCAACTGCCGGTGATCGGATCCTATCGCGAAGCACTGAAAAAGGCAGGAAAAACAGCGAAGCGTCTTTTTCCGGACGGCGGCGCACTCCTGTCCTTTTCTTCACCCAACCTTTTTCGACAAGCTCAAGGGCGCGTTGCAGAATAAAAAAACTGCAGCGCTCCCTTTTTTGTTTTTCAGAGGGAAGCCGGAGACCGGGAACAGGAAGAAAAAGGCAGAGTTTTCCACAAAAAAGGCGCAAATACACAGACCCTGGGGCGTTCCCAGCGTCAAATGTGGAAAACTATTTTGTTTTTTCGGCTCAGACCGTCATTTT
>CALWRP010000011.1 GCA_944383955.1 uncultured Clostridia bacterium | reverse complement strand
CATGCCCCACTCGAGGTCGCAGCCGGTGTTGTTGGTGATCTCGCTGGGAACCCAGGAAGCGTTCACGACCATTGCGGCCTCCTCGAAGCCGATGCGGTTCTCGCCCTCGGGGTAAACGTCAAGGCCGTCGATGTAGCCCTGCGCGACGAGGTTGGCGATATCGTCCGCGGCCTTCTTAGCCTCGGCGCTCTTGGCCCAGCCGCCGTTGACGGCAAGCTCCTCAACGCCGTCCTGGCCGATATAGCGGGCGAGCTGGAAGCCGTAGGTGTAGAGCACATAGGCGTCGTCCTGCACGAGCGGGACATAGCCGGCGTCCTTGAGCTTCTGGCAGGCGTCGAGGAACTCCGTCCAGGTCTCAGGATCCTTTTCGATGCCGGCGGCCTCAAACGCGGCCTTGTTGTAGAAGATGCCGGAGGTGTAGGGCTGATACGGAATGGCGACGAGCTCGCCGGCCCACTCGCGCACGGCGGCAGGCAGAGCGGCGACAGCGTAGTCGTCATAGCCGGCGGCAGCTGCCATGTCCTCAAGGCTCAGGCAGTTGCTGTTGTACTGGGTGGACATGCGCTGGAAGTCCTCGTCGAAAATATCGATGGTGGTCTGGCTGTCCAGAGCGGCCTGGATGGTCTGCTGCTGGCTGTCGCGGCCGTTCCACTGCACGGTCACCTCGATGCCGGTCTCCGCGGTGTAAGCGTCGATGGCCTCCTGGATGGCGATGGCCTGCGGCTCGGTGGAGTTCCACATCGACCAGTAGGTCAGCGTGACGTCGCTCGTCGCGCCGCCCTCGGCGTCGTCTCCGGCGTCGTCCGCGACGCTCGCGGTCTCGTTGTCGCCTGCGGTGCTGCCGGCGTCGCTGGCGGCGGGCGCGGTCTGGCAGGCGCTCAAAGCGGTGGCGGCCAGCAGAGCGGCCAGTATGGTGCTGAGAACCTTTTTTATTGGTATTACCTCTCCTAAATTTACAAGCTAGTAAACAAATAGAATGATTTTGTACAAAATCTCCATTCGGCCTAACTTGTTTCTGTACTTTTAGTATACAGGAATCAGAGAGAAAAGCAACCGGAATGTTGCTCTATCCTTTATATTTATTGTGAAAGATGCCTGATTTTTCTAAACTGTGTGGTGGAAATCATCCTGAAATCGGAAAATAGCCCTTCAAACTCTCTGTTTTTTCTCCCCGCGGATTGGAAAAAAGCGACAAAACAGAGAGGGGATTTCAAACAAAAAGGCCGGGAGCCCTTTTCTGACGGGCTCCCGGCCATGACTGCGCGTTATGGATGGTTATTTTTCAAAGTCGCGGAACAGAAGGCTCGGCTGAATGCCGGTGTTGTTCTGGTATTTGCCGCTGCGGTACGGCTCGTAATCGCCGTGAATGTCGTGATAATAGATCTGGCAGATCTCGACGTTCGGGTAGATCACGATGGGCTGCACGCAGAAAATTTCGAGCGTCCAGTAGCCCGCGAAGCCGACGTCGCCGAAGCCTGCCGTCACGTGAATGAACAGGCCGAGCCGCCCGGTGGAGGAGCGCCCCTCCAGCATGGGGACGAAGCCGTCGGTGCGCGTGTATTCGTTCGTGCGCCCCAGATAGAGGCGGTTCGGCTCAAGGCGCAGGCCGCTTTCGGGAAGCTCGATTCGGCGGCAGGGGTTCGGCGTTTTCATGTCGAGCGTCTCGTTCTCGTAGACGAGGAGCTCGGGCGCGAGCGTGAGATTGTAGCTGTTTGGGTTGAGCCGCTTTCGGTCGAAGGGCTCGATGACAATTTTGCCGCCGATGTGCCGCTCGATTTCCTTTCCGGACAGAATCATGAATAAGCCTCCTGTGTGAACGCGATCAGCCGCGGTTTCCGCTCAAGTAGAAGATGGCGATGCCGCCGGGGCCGGTGTGCGTGCCGAGAATGGGGCCGAGATCGTTGACGATGATCTCCTTCGGGTGGACGCGGCTCTTCGTCTGCTTATAGAGATATTTTGCGTCGTCGGGCGCGTCGCAGTGCACGATAAAGACCGTCTGCATTTCCGGGTTCTGGATGCTCTTCTCCATCTGGGCGAGCAGGGCGTCGAGCGACTGGCGGCGTCCGCGCACCTTCTGGGCGGGGACGAGGTGCCCCTCGTCGTCGATGCGCAGCACGGGCTTGATGCCGAGCATCGAGCCGAACAGGGCGGCGGCGGCAGACAGGCGTCCGCCTCGCTTCAAATGGTTGAGATCGTCCACGGTGAAATACTGCGAGAGGCTGAAGCGGTGCACGCTCACCCACTCCGCAGCCTCGTCGATGGAGGCGCCCTCCTGCTGCTTGCGCGCGGCGTAGTAGACGAGCAGTCCCTCGCCCATGGAGACGGCGAGCGAATCGACCGGCACCACGCGCCGCTCCGGATACTTCTCCTTGAGCTGGGCGATCGCCTCGAGCGCGCGCTCATACGTGCCGGACAGGGAGGAGGAGAAGCCGATGTACAAAACGTCCAGGCCCTCCTGCAGATAGGGCTCGAAGGTGTCCAGGAAGGTCATGGTGTTGATCTGGTTGGTCTTGGACATCTCCCCGGCGCGCAGGCGGCCGTAGAACTCCTTGCTCGACATCTCGCGCGCGTCCGGGTAGTTGAGGTAAACCTCGTCCCCGAAAATGAATTCCATGGGGATAACCTCGACCCCGAGCTCCTCGACGAGCTTGGGGGTCAGATCGCTGGTGGAGTCGGTGACAATCTTGTACGTGTAGCTATTTTTGTTTGCCATAGAAGGCAGCTCTCCTCTCAGACAGTCGTTCAGTCCTTATTGTCCGCCATAAAGAACAGGGCGATGGTGCCGGGGCCGGAATGGGCGCCGATCACAGGCCCGATCATGCCGAGATAGATTTTCACGCCGGGGAATTTCGCGCGGATCTGGTCGGCGACATACTCTGCGTCGGCCTGCGCGTCGCCGTGGCTGAGGAACACCGTCTTCGCGTTCTCCAGCTGCGCGGTCTTTCCCATGTGCCGGACAAGCGCGTCGAGCGACTGACGGCGTCCGCGCACCTTTTCCATGGGGATCAGATGGCCCTCGTCGTCCACGTGGAGAACGGGCTTGATGCCGAGCATGGTGCCGACAAAGGCCGCCGTGCTGCTGACGCGGCCGCCGCGCTTGAGATGATTGAGGTCGTCCACGGTGAACCAGTGCGCCAGGTGGTTGCGGTTGTCGATCACCCACTGCTCGAGCTCCTTCATCGAGAGACCGGCGCGCTTCTGCTGCACGGCGTAGTAGACGAGCAGACCCTCGCCCATGGAGGCGGCGAGCGTGTCCACCACGATGAGCTCGCGCTCCGGGAACTGGGCGCGCAGCTCGTCGGCGGCCATGCACGCGCTGTTGTACGTGCCGGAGAGGCCGGAGGAGAACGCCATATAGAAGATGTCGTGGCCCGCCGCGAGGATGGGGGTGAAGATATCGATGAAGGTGGCGGTGTTGATCTGGTTGGTGGTGGAGCTCTCGCCCGCACGGATGCGGCTGTAGAACTCCTTCGCGCTCATATCCCGCTCGTCGGGATAGTTGCGGTAAACCTTCTCGCCCATGACGAACTCCATGGGGATGACCTGGATATCGAGCTCCTCGATCAGGGCCGGAGTAAAGTCGCAGTTGGAATCGGTGATGATTTTGTAATCCGTCATATTTTGGAAGCTCCTCTCGTCTTCGGTGAAATTTCATGGAAGCGGCCGCCGTTCGGGTTCCGCCGGCCCACTTCTTCATATTATACCCTTTTTTTGCAGACGTGTCCACCGTTTCCCGATACGCGCGGGGACTTTTTCTCCCGCCTGTCCGCGGGCGCGCGCATTTTTCGCCGGCGGGCAAAGAAAAAAGGCTCCCCTCCTTCTGAGAGGGAAGCCGTTTTTTCCAAACACCCCGCCTGGCCGTAATGTGTGAGAATAACCTGCCTACGGTAAGCAGGTGGGTGCCCGCCCAACGGTTTCACGCTCCCTTCTTCCGGCAAAGCCGGGAGGTCTGCAATCCGCCGCCGGAGCTAAGCTCCCGATTTAAAATTGTAGGGTTATCATACGCAAGTCCGCGAACCAGGCAGGAAACAGTGCGCCGTTATTCTTCCTCGAACATCTCGTCGAAATGCTTCTCGAACACCTCGGCCAGCCGATCGGCCAGCTCCTCGTCGTCCACCTCGACCAGCTGCTCCTCACCGTCCTCCTCGACCACCTGGAAGATGTAGTAGGTGTCGGTTTCCAGCTGCTCCTGCGGATCCTCAAAGGTGGGATAGAGGGCATAGAAGCAGCCCTCGTCGGTCTCTATCATATCCAGGATCTCAAATTGGTGCTCCTGGCCGTCCTCGTCCACGAGAGAGATCAGATCCGGAGTATAGTCCTCATTCATACCAAAGCATGCTCCTTTCAGAAGAACTCTTTCGTTTGTATTGTACATGCGATTTGCGCCGAAGTCAACCGAAAAATCAGAGAAAGAAAAAATAAACATATTTTTTAAACAAAAGCCGATTTTTTCATAAAAACCCCTTGACAAGACATATCAAAAGTAGTATATTATAATCACAACAAAGGAAGAGATACAAGAACAGCAGACAAAAGAAAAACCACTGAAAAAAGAAGAAGCTTTGCAATAACAAAGCTTTTTCAAAGAAGTAAGTGGAAAGAAGAATGTGGAAGAGAATGTCTGCAGATTGTACCACTCACTTTTGTGAAGATTTAGAATGAAAGGGGTGTAGTCCAATGGACAGCAAGCCGCAGCAGTATCTGGCAGACGTTGTTCTGTTGGACTGCGTCTGCTAAGATAAAAAGAAAAACGTTTCCCCAAAAAAGCGGATGAGCTGATGAATACCAGAAGAATGGATGCAAAGGCATAGAGGTATGTATTGTAATCATTCAGAAAAGGGAAAGGCAGCGAAACCGTAAATATCGATTCTGAAACCAAAAACTAAGACTGAGTTTAAAGACTCAGATTGAATTGAACCATTCGAGCAGAAAGGAACGGGAAGTCAATCCAGTGCAGTTTCTGAACGTGGTCTCAATGAATCAAAGGTTTACAGAATAGCGTGATCTATTTTCAAAAACCCAGTTTGTAGCTTTTGGAAAAGCAGGAAACAGTAAGTTTCACAAGACAAAGAGTGCGGTAATTCTGGAAAATAGTTTAACACGCAAATGACATTCTGAAAACTTTTTTCTTAGGTGAAGCCCAATGTACAGATTCTAACACTTCTGAAAAGAAGTACCGTATATTTCCCCATTTAGCGGAGAAACAAAGAGTTACAGCAACATTCTTCGGAAGAAAGAATGACTGGAAACAAAATCTATCCCATGCAGTGATAAAAATGGAAGCTCCGGAAAAGGAGTGGATTTTCTCCCCCAGCAGTGAATTTTAGTAGTTACGGCAACGATCCTTCATCAGGACGACCGGAAACAAAAAATCCCACGCAGAGAATCTATAGCAGCTTCGAAGGTGAAGCGTTGTTCCTGGCGATGAATTTTTGTAGCTGCGGCAACGGTCCTTTTCCTAAAAGGACAGACCGAAAGCAAAAAATCCCAAGCAGTGAACCTATAGAGCTTCGAAGGTGAAGCATTGTTCCCCCAGCGATGAATTTTAGTAGCTACGGCAACCGTTCTTGACAGAACAGACCGGAAGCAAAAGAATCCTAAGCAGTGAACAAGAAGGCTTCGAAGGTGAAGCAAAACGTTCTTTAGCGATGAATTTTTAGTAGCTGCGGCAACAGTTTTCAAAATGAAAACAGACCGAAAGCAAAAAATCCTCAGCGATGAACAAGAAATGCTTCGAAGGAGAAGTAATTTATCACAGGCAGAGATAATTGATGTTACAGCAACATTCCTCCGGTTTAGCGAGAATGACTGTAAACCAACGTATCCCATGCACAGATAAAAATATTACGAGAGCCCCGGCCGGTACCGCCGGGGCTCTCTTGATCTGTTTGGAGGGGACTTCACAGATGCCGGCACAGCTCTGCCGGCTTTCTTTTTGCCTGCTTTGCAGCTTTCCCGTGGAACCCGAAGCGCAATGCTTCAGGCTTCTGGAAACCACCGCGGCCTGCCGCCTGCCCCCGGGGTTCCGATTCGCACAGAGGGAAGAGCCGCGGCTCTTCGGCCTGCGTGACTTCCGTTGCTTTCTCAGGCGATCCGCTTCCACGTTGCGCCCAGACGCAGGCCCAGCAGCGCTGCCGCATCGGCCCGCACCCGTTTCCCTGTGTGGGCGGGCTTGTCCTCTGTGTGCCGTATGCTTCCTTTTTTATGGGAGGGCGCCCGTTTCATACGATTCCGCCGCCCACCCGCGCCGAGACGCTTCGCTGCCGTGTATTTCAGACCTGTTTTCCGGCGTCCCGAAGAGAGAACGCGGCGCTCCTCCGACTGTCTGCGCAGCGTCCTGCCGCCATGATCCGCCATTCACAGCGGCAGCCGAAAGATGGCTGCCGCTGCCTTTCCCGCGTCAGGGCAGGCGGCCGTTCTTTTGCCCTCAGAAATATGAACAAACCGTAAACTTTCGGGCGCTGCGTGAGGAAATCACTTTTTTCCGGCGCTGTTTTTGCTATACTGAAAACCACAGGCTCCCCGAGGAGCTGCAGAAAGGCGGAATGACACATGGAGAATAAAATTTGGGACGTGATCATCGTAGGCGGAGGCCCCGGCGGATACACGGCGGCTCTCTACTGCGGGCGCGCGGCGCTCTCCGTGCTGGTGCTGGAGAAAATGGCCCCCGGCGGCCAGATGGGAACGACCGACCAGATCGACAATTATCCCGGCTTCCCAGAGGGCATCAACGGCTTCGACCTCGCCATGCAGATGCAGCAGAGCGCGGAGCGCTTCGGCGCGGAAACGCGGCTCGAGGACGTGACGTCTCTCTCGCTCGAGGGCGAGATCAAGACGGTTGTTACCTCCTCCGGCGAATACAGGGCGCGCACCGTCGTCCTCGCCACAGGCGCGGCCCCCCGCGAGCTCGGCCTGGCGCGCGAGCGCGAGCTGCGCGGCCGCGGCGTCTCCTACTGCGCGACGTGCGACGGCATGTTCTACCGCGGCAGGGAGGTCGTGGTGGTGGGCGGCGGCAACACGGCGGCCGCCGACGCGCTCTATCTCTCCAAGCTCTGCGAGAAGGTGACGATCGTCCACCGCCGCGACACGCTCCGCGCCTCGAAGGCGTATCTCAAGCCGCTGCGGGAGTGCAGCAATGTGGAGATCCTCTGGGACAGCCTGCCGGAAGAGATCCTTGGCGAGAACGCTGTCTCCGGCCTGCGCGTGAAGAACAAGAACACCGGAGAGACCAGGGACATCCCCTGTGCCGGCATTTTTGTCGCCGTTGGCAACGAGCCGAACACGGCCCTCTTCGCGGACAGCGTGCAGCTTGACGGCGGCTATGTCGCTGCCGACGAGACCACCCGCACCAACCTCCCCGGCGTCTTCGCCGTCGGCGACGTGCGCCGCAAGCCCCTGCGCCAGGTTGTCACCGCTGTCGCGGACGGCGCCATGGCCTCCCATTTCATTGAGGAGTATCTTTCACAGCGCGATAATTCTTAAGGCACCACCGCACAATTCGCGCCTTGGGGCTCAGGCGGCGTGTCGCGCCAAAATTTTCCGTGATATTTTCCAAAAATGCTCGCCAATCCGGCAAGGATTGCCTGCGCTTTTTGGATCATCTC
>CALWRP010000010.1 GCA_944383955.1 uncultured Clostridia bacterium | reverse complement strand
GTGTCGTTAGGCATATTTGCAGCTTTAGCTTTTGCAATTGCATCGGCAAGTTTACTGTTTGTATCGGGGTTAGGGTTACCTTTTGCCGCAACGGCGATTTCCCTGCCGAGCTTGGTGAACGCGGCACCACGCGCCGCGTCCGTCTTGCCCTTTTTTGCCTGTATATTGTGCCATTTGGAATGACCTGACATTATAGAACCTCCTTCTTTGTTTTATACGCAAATTATAATTTTGCGCCGTTTATTACATACATCAAGATTCCCGCCGAAACTGCGGCGTTAAGACTTTCACACGTGGAACGCATGGGTATTCTTACCGTGTATGCTGACGCCGAGCGGACCTTCTGACTGAGTCCGCTGCCCTCGTTGCCTATGCACAGGCAGAATTTATCCGGAGCATTGAAACCAAAGACATTCTCCCCGTCCATATCGGCGCTTACAAGAGGTACACCGCGGAGCGCATCAAGCGCCTCATCTGCCGTGCAGCGCATCAACTTCGTAAAAAACACTCCGCTCATGCTTGCGCGCACGGACTTGGGAGAATAAGGGTCGGCACAGCCGACGAGATATATTTCCCCAAAGCCGGCGGCGTTCGCCGTCCTAATTATCGTACCGACATTGCCCGGGTCCTGCAATCCGTCCAAAAGAATACACCTGTCTTCAGGCGCAGACACCGGAGTTCTTGGAATTTTCACCGAAGCAATCACGCCCTGCGGAGATTTTTCATCGGAAATGTACTCAAATACGTCGCGCGTGACGACAACGGCGTCGGCAGACACAGAGGCGTATTCAGGAGTACACATGACGGAAGTGACTTCACACCCCGCTTCAATGCACTCGGTAACCATCTTAATGCCCTCTACGAGATATTCGCCGTACTCCCTGCGGAATTTTTTATCTTTGAGCGCGGCCATGCGCCGCACTCTGATATTGGACCTTGACTGAATAATCATAAAAGCAAAAAATTAAGCCTGTATTTCAAGGCTTAATTCGGCATACTTTCAGCGCAAAAGCGCGTTTTATACAGCAGCCTTTGCCTTCTCTGCAAGCGCAGCGAATGCTGCGGCATCATTAACCGCAAGGTCTGCGAGAACTTTTCTGTTGAGATTTATGCCGGCAATCTTAAGGCCGTGCATAAATTTGGAATACGAAAGGCCGTTAACCCTGGCAGCCGCATTGATTCTTGCAATCCAAAGGCTGCGCATGTCGCGCTTTCTGAGCTTGCGGCCGATGAAAGCATAGTTCAATGACTTCATAACGGCTTCGCGCGCTATTCTGTACGACTTGGATTTATTACCGAAATAACCTTTGGAAAGACGGAATATCTTCCTGCGCTTCTTGAGCGCGTTTACTGTTCTTTTAATACGCATACGGGGTGACCTCCTTAATCCTTATAGGGAATCATAGCCTTTACGGTTGATTCCTGTGTGGTGGAAACTAACGTGTTCTTACGCAAATTTCTCTTTCTCTTTCTGTTCTTGGTTTCTGCCTTATGGTTCTTGCCGCCGTGCGCCCTCTTTACCTTGCCGGTAGAGGTCAGCCAGAAACGCTTTTTGGTGCCGCTGTGTGATTTCTGCTTAGGCATATTTATAACCTCCGATGATATTTTTAAAATTTAAAATGAGTGTTCAGTCCTTTACCGGAGAGAGCATCATGATTATGTTCCTGCCCTCGGTAGTCGGCTTTTTGTCCATTACCGCCTTGCCGCCCAAACCTTCGAAGAAGTTTTCCATCACCTTCACGCCCTGATAGGAGCGGGAATTTTCCCTGCCCTTCATGCGGATGGATACCTTCACCTTGTTGCCGGCCTCTAAAAATTTAAGGCACTGCTTGGTTTTTACGGCGATATCGCCCACGTCGATGGTCATGGAGAGCCTTATCTCCTTGAGTTCGACTACGGCCTGGTTCCTGCGGTTTTCCTTATCCTTTTTCGCCTGCTCGTACTTGAATTTGGAGTAGTCCATTATCTTGCATACGGGAGGATTGGCCGTGGGGGAAATTTTAACGAGGTCGAGCTCCTGCTCGTATGCTATCCTCTGCGCCTGAGCCGCGCTCATCACGCCGAGCATCTGCCCGTCGGACGCTATTACTCTGACTTCCCTGTCGCGGATATCTTCGTTGATAGAATAGGAATCTTTGATAACTTTTTACCTCTCATTTTATTTGCCGCAAAGAAAAGCGGCTTGCAAATGCAAACCGCTATAATGACCTTGAAATATCCCCGCACAACGATACGTGCGGAAAAAAATCATTATGTGCCGATACAGACCGTCCGTACGGCGAAAGGTTTTGCCTTTGCTTACTTAGATATAATACAACGGCGCGCAAAAAATGTCAAACGATTTTTAAACATATTTTGCGCCGCGCGCCATAATTTTTAAGCAAAGGCAACAATTCCTTTCTTCCCGCCCGCCGCAGCGAAAAAGCGCGGGCGGCTTTTTATTTAAAAGATCACTTTTTCGTCGTTCTCTTTTACGACCGTTTCAACAAACTCGTCGACGCTTACAGAGTACTTCTCCTCCACGCCGCGCTTGTTTACGTTCACCGTGCCGTCGCGCTCCTCGGCGTCGCCGACTACGAGCACATAGGGCACCTTTTCGAGCTTGGCCTCCCTTATCTTATAGCCTATCTTCTCGTTCCTGCCGTCCATCTCCACGCGTACGCCGCGGGCGCGCAGCTTTTCGCATACGGAGTTTGCATAGTCCTTGGACCTGTCGGTAATGGAGAGCACCTTTACCTGAACGGGCGAGAGCCATACGGGGAACTTGCCTGCAAAGTGCTCGATGAGTATGCCTATGAACCTCTCTATCGAGCCGAAGATGGCGCGGTGTATCATTATGGGGCGGTGCTTTTCGCCGTCCTCGCCCACATACTCGAGCTCGAAGCGCTGAGGCATCTGGAAGTCGAGCTGTATGGTGCCGCACTGCCACGTCCTGCCGATGCTGTCCTGAAGGTGGAAGTCGATCTTGGGGCCGTAGAAGGCGCCGTCGCCCTCGTTTATCTCATACTCATAGCCGAGCTCGTCTAAAGCGGCGCGCAGCGCGTCGGTCGCCATGTTCCACTCCTTTTCGGTGCCCATGCTGTTTGCGGGACGGGTGGAGAGCTCTACTTTATACTTGAAGCCGAACTGCTTGTATATGGTGTCGGTCAGCCTTACAACTCCCTTTATCTCGTCGGTGATCTGCTCGGGGAGCATGAAGATGTGCGCATCGTCCTGGGTGAAGCAGCGCACGCGGAAGAGACCGTGGAGCTGGCCGCTCTTTTCGTGGCGGTGCACGAGGCCCATCTCGCCCATCCTTATGGGCAGATCCTTATAGCTGTGAGGGGTGAGTTTATAAACGAGCATGCCGCCGGGTCAGTTCATGGGCTTTATCGCGCAGTCCTCGCCGTCGATCTTGGTGGTATACATGTTCTCCTTGTAGTGATCCCAGTGGCCGGAGGTCTCCCAGAGGCTGCGGGTGAGGATGATGGGCGTCTGTATCTCAACATAGCCCTCCTTCCTGTGCAGGTCGCGCCAATACTGGGTGAGGATATTTTTGAGCACCATGCCGTTGGGCAGGAAGAACGGGAAACCCTTGCCCTCGTTTAAGAGAGCGAAGAGTTTGAGTTCCTTGCCGAGCTTGATGTGGTCGCGCTTCTTGGCCTCCTCGAGCATGTCGAAATAGGCCTGCATCTCGTCCTTTTTGGCGAATGCAACGCCGTATATCCTGGTGAGCATCTTGTTCTTTTCGTTGCCGCGCCAATATGCGCCCGCGATGGACGTGAGTTTGAAGGCCTTTATCTTGCCCGTCGAAGGCAGATGAGGACCGCGGCAGAGATCGGTGAAGGAGCCCTGCTTGTAGAAGGATATTACGGCGTCCTCGGGGAGGTCGTTTATGAGCTCGACCTTATACTTCTCCTTGAACTTCGACATGAGCTCTACGGCCTCCTTGCGGGGCAGCTCGAAGCGCTCTATGGGGGTGTTGGCCTTGATTATCTTCTGCATCTCGGCCTCTATCTTTTCAAAATCTTCCTGGGTTATGGGAGTGTTGAAGTCGAAATCGTAATAAAAACCGTTCTCTATAACGGGGCCTATGGCAAGTTTGCAGGTGGGGAATATGGTCTTTACCGCCTGGGCGAGCACGTGCGCGCAGGTGTGGCGATAGACCTCCAGCCCCTCCTTGTCTTTGAGCGTAACTATCTCCACCTTGTCGCCCTCGGCAAGCTTATGCGAGAGGTCGCAGAGCACGCCGTTGACCTTTGCCGCCACGGCGCTGCGCGCCAGGCCTTCGGATATAGCCGCAGCCGCGTCTGAGCACTTTGCGCCGCCGTCGAGTACGAGCTGATCTCCGTTTCTCAAATAAACCTTCATATGATTGGATCTCCTGATATTGTTATCGTAAAAAAATAAGCGCCCGTAAACCGACGGCTTTTATGCCGCATAGTTTAAGGGCGCAAAAATACCATTTTGCGCGGTTCCACCTTAATTGTCGTAAGACCGCTCTGAAAAAATTGTCGCCAAACGCTGCCAGAGGTGGTTTCCCGCTGCCCGGCCGCCCGCGGAACTCACAGCCAAAGATCCCGCTCTCTGTACGGCGCGCACGGACGGTACTCGTCCTCGCGTTCGGTATATATATGATATTATTTTTAATTGCGTTTGTCAACAACTTTAATGGCATATGAAGCTTAAAAATATTTGCAAAAACGGTGTGAAGTATTGTATAATGATACGCAATAATGCGAGGAAAGATATATGGCTTACACTAACTTTAACGATGTTGAAAAGAAATGGATAAAGTATTGGGACGAGCACAACACGTTCCACACCGACTTACACGATTTTTCCAAACCCAAATACTACGTTTTGGATATGTTCCCCTACCCCTCCGGCGCCGGCCTGCACGTAGGCCACCCCGAGGGCTACACGGCTACCGACATAATAGCCCGCATGAAGAGGATGCAGGGCTATAATGTGTTGCACCCCATCGGGTTCGACTCCTTCGGCCTGCCCGCCGAGCAGTACGCCATAAAGACGGGCAACAACCCCGCCGACTTCACACAGAAGAACATAGCCACCTTTACGTCGCAGCTCAAAATGCTCGGCCTTTCGTACGACTACACGCAGACGGTATCCACCTGCGACCCCTCCTACTACAAGTGGACGCAGTGGATATTCAAGCAGCTCTACGAGGCGGGGCTCGCCCGCTATGCCGACGTGCCCGTAAACTGGTGCGAGGAGCTCGGCACCGTGCTTGCAAACGACGAGATAATCGACGGCAAGAGCGAGCGCGGCGGCTACCCCGTCGTGCGCAAGAACATGAAGCAGTGGGTAATAGACATAAATAAGTACGCCGAGCGCCTTTTGGAGGGGCTTGACGAACTCGACTGGCCCGAGGCTTCAAAGACGGCACAGCGCAATTGGATAGGCAAGTCGGTGGGCGCAAACGTCGACTTCAAAGTGGACGGCACCGACGAAAAGTTCACCGTATTCACCACCCGCGCAGATACGCTGTTCGGCGCGACCTACTGCGTGCTAGCCCCCGAACACCCCCTCGTCGAGAAGATAACCACTCCCGACAAACTTGCCGAGGTGGAGGCCTATAAGGCGGCCTGCGCGAGCAAATCGGAGCTTGAGAGGACGGAGCTCAACAAGGAAAAGACAGGCGCATTCACGGGCGCTTACGCAATAAACCCCGTGAACGGCGCAAAGATACCCGTATGGATAAGCGACTACGTGCTCACCTCCTACGGCACAGGTGCCATAATGGCCGTGCCCGCGCACGACACGCGCGACTATGAATTTGCAAAGAAGTTCAATATACCCATAATTCAGGTGCTCGAGGGCGGCGACATCTCCAAGGAGGCGTTCACCGGCGACGGCCTGCACATAAATTCCGGCTTTTTGAACGGGCTCAACAAGCAGGACGCCATCGACAAGATGGCCGAGTGGCTCTCCGAGCACGGCTGCGGACACAAGACCGTTTCGTATAAGCTGCGCGAGTGGATATTCGCGCGCCAGCGCTACTGGGGCGAGCCCGTGCCCATCGTGCACCTCGAAAACGGCAAGGACGTGGCGCTCAAGGACGAGGAACTTCCCCTCACCCTTCCCCTCATGAAGGACTATAAGGCGCGCGGCGGCAAGGCCCCGCTCGACAACGCCACCGACTGGGTGAACGTCACGATAGACGGCGTAAATGGCAAGCGCGAGACGGCCACGATGCCAGGCTCTGCAGGTTCTTCGTGGTACTTCCTCCGCTACTGCGATCCTCACAACGACGAAAAGTTTGCCGACTATGACCTTTTGAAGCACTGGATGCCCGTCGACTTCTACTGCGGCGGCAAGGAGCACCTCGTGGGGCACCTGCTATACTCCCGCTTCTGGAACAACTTCCTCTACGACAAGGGATACGTGCCCTATAAAGAGCCCTTCAAAAAGCTCTTCCACCAGGGTATGATCCTCGGCGAGGACGGCGAAAAGATGTCAAAGTCAAAGGGCAACGTAATAAACCCCAACGACGTTGTGCGCGACTACGGCGCCGACGTTTTGAGGATGTATGAGATGTTCATGGGTCCCGTGGCCGACACAAAACCCTGGAACACCGCCAACATAGAGGGCTCGAAGAAGTTTATCGACAGGATACACAGGCTGTACTTCGAGCTTGACGCCATCTCCGACGAGGGCAACGCCAACCTCGAAAAGATATATCACCAGACGGTGAAGAAGGTCAGCGAAGACTATATGGCGCTCAAAGTGAACACGGCGATATCGCAGATGATGGTGTTCATAAACGCCGTATATAAGGAAGTTGCCGAAGGCAGGCCCTTCCCCCGCGAATATGCCGATGGCTTCATAAAGCTGATAAACCCCGTGATACCCTTCATCACCGAGGAGATATGGCATACCGTGCTCGGACACGAGGATACGATAACCTACGAAAAGTGGCCCGAATTCGACGAGGCGAAGTGCGGCGAAGATACATTTGAATACGCCGTGCAGATAAACAGCAAGATAAAGACGAAGATAAATATCCCCGTCGATATGCCCAACCCCGAGATAGAGGAGCTCGTAAAATCCAATGCCGAAATAGCTCCCCTCATCGAGGGCAAGGCAATAAAGAAGTTCATCATCGTGCCCAAGCGCCTTATAAACATAATAGTTTAAAACGACTCTATTATATAGTAAACAGACGGCCTGCCGCACCACATGTGCGGCAGGCCGTCTCCTCGTTTGCGGCTTTTGCCGCAAACGAGGATATAAATTTTTACATAGTAAAAACGCGGAGAAAATACTTCCTCCGCGCTCGTTTTTAAATTGCGTTATCAGAGAGTTTCAAGCACTTTGGCAATGTCGCCAACGGTCTTGATTTCGGCCACCTTATCTTCGGGTATGGTCTTGCCGGTCTTTTCTTCGAGGCCCATAAGGAGCTCTACCACGTCAAGCGAATCGGCGCCGAGGTCCTTGATGATATCGGTATCTGCCGTTATGGTAGAGGGATCGACGTCGAGCTGTTCACCGAGCATCTTAGCTATTTCTTCCAACATAAATCGTTATCCTCCGAGTAATTTCATTGCAAATAAATTTTACAATATGATGTAATAATTGTCAAGTTAATTTGTGATTTTTTTTACCTGCTTGAGCGACAGGCCTATGCGCTGCTTCTTTACGTCCACGCTGATGACCACCGCTTTTACCTGCTGGCCCACCTTGAGCACGTCGGAGGGGTGCTTTATATAGCGGTCGGTTATCTCGGAGATGTGCACAAGGCCGTCCTGGTGCACGCCGATATCGACGAACGCGCCGAAGTCAATGACGTTGCGCACCGTGCCGGTCAGCTCCATGCCGGGCCTGAGATCCTCCATGGAGAGCACGTCGGAGCGCAGCAGCGGCGGGGGCAGCTCGTCGCGCGGGTCGCGGCCGGGGCGCAGCAGCTCCGCCACGATGTCGCGCAGCGTCGGCTCGCCGACGCCCACCTGCTCCGCCGCTTTGGCGAAGCCGAGCTTTTCCACGTCCGCGGCGAGGTTCCCGAGGGAGCCCGATTTCACGTCGCCGAGGCTCCTGCCGCACAGGGCGAGGAGCTTTTTCGCCGCGTCGTAGCTCTCCGGGTGCACGGCGGTGTTGTCGAGGACGCTCTCGCTCTCCGGCACGCGCAGGAAGCCGGCGCACTGCTCGAACGCGCGCGGCCCGAGCTTCGGCACCTTTTTGAGCTCCGCACGGCTGCGGAACGCGCCGTTCTCCTCGCGGTAGGCGACGATGTTCTTCGACACCGCCGCCGAAACGCCGGACACCTTCTCGAGCAGGCTCGGGGACGCGGTGTTGAGGTCCACGCCCACGGTGTTCACGCAGTCCTCGACCACGCCGCCGAGGGCCTCGCCGAGCTGCTTCGGAGGCATATCGTGCTGGTACTGGCCGACGCCGATCGCCTTCGGGTCGATTTTCACGAGCTCCGCGAGCGGGTCCTGCAGCCGCCGCGCGATGGAAACGGCGCTGCGCAGCGTCACGTCGAAGTCGGGGAACTCCTCGGCGGCGAGCTTGCTCGCGCTGTAGACGGAGGCTCCCGCCTCGCTGACGACCATATACGACGGGGCGGGCCTGCCGTCCGCGCGCAGGGAGGCGAGCACCTGAGCGGTGAACAGCTCCGTCTCGCGGGAGGCGGTGCCGTTGCCGATGGCGATCACCTGCGCGCCGTGGCGCTCAATCAGCCGCCGCAGCGTGCGGGCGGCCTCGTCCTTCTTCGCCTGCGAGTGCGTCGGGTAAATGACGCCCGTGTCGAGGACGCGGCCCGTCGGGTCGACGACGGCCACCTTGCAGCCGGTGCGGTAGCCGGGGTCGAGGCCGATGGCCACCTTGCCCTTGACCGGCGGCTGCATGAGGAGCTGGCGCAGGTTCGTGCGGAACACCTTGATCGCCGCCTCGTCGGCCTGCTCCGTGAGGGCGGCGCGGAGCTCGCGCTCAAGGGAGGGGAAGATCAGACGGTCGTAGCCGTCCCCGGCGGCCATGCGCACCTGCTCCGTGCAGGCGGACGCGCCGCGCACGCAGACGGACTCCACAATCGGCAGGGCGCGGGCGCGGTCGAAGGCGATCGAGACTTTTAAAAAGCCCTCGCGCTCGCCGCGGTCGACGGCCAGCACGCGGTGGCCCGCCGCCTGCCGCACCGGCTGGTGAAAGTCGTAATACTGGGCGTAGACGGAGTCCTCGTCGGGCTTCGCGGCCTTCGAGACCAACTCCGCCTGCGCCATGGCGACGACGCGCAGCCGCTTGCGGAGGGAGGCGTCGTCGGAGACGGACTCCGCGATGATGTCGCGCGCCCCGGCGAGGGCGTCCTCCGCCGTGGGGACGTCCTTCTCCGCGTCCACAAAGCGCGCCGCCTCAGCGAGCGGATCCACGCCGGGCTTCTGCGCGAGGAGAAGCTCCGCGAGCGGCTCCAGTCCGCGCTCCCTCGCGACGGAGGCGCGGGTGCGGCGCTTCGGGCGGTACGGACGGTACACGTCGTCGAGCTCGGCGAGGGTGGAGGCCGCGTCGAGGGCGGCGGCCACCTCGGGGGTGAGGGCTCCGGCCGCGTCGATCAGGCCGCGCACCTCCTCGCGCCGCTTCTCAAGGCCGCGCAGATACTCGAGGCGCTCGGAGAGCTCGCGGAGCGTCTGGTCGTCGAGGCTGCCGTGGGCCTCCTTGCGGTAGCGGGCGATGAAGGGGATGGTGTTCCCCTCGTCGATGAGCTCGATCACCTTCTCCGTCTGCCACGTCTGCAGGGAGAACTGAGCGGCGAGCGCCTGCGCGAAATTCATCTGGCTCCCCCTTCCGGCACGTCGATCTCATAGATATAGTCGTCCATCACAAAGCCGCCGCCGATATCGGCCACCTGGTCGCGCACGCGCTTCATGCCGAGCGCCTCGTAGGCCGCGATGGAGCCCGCGTTGTACTTGTTCACGGTGAGCCAGATCTTCGAGAGGCCGCGCGCAGCGCACCAGCCCATGAGGAAATCGAGCGCCAGGCGCGACAGGCCGAGGCCGCGGAAGCGCTTGGCGATGTAGAGCTTGCTCAGATAGAGGGCGCCGTCCTCCTGCGGCTGCACGCCGAGATAGCCGGCGCGCGCGCCGTCGACGGTGAAGAACCAGTAGACATAATTCTCGTGGCCCATCTGGCGCAGGACGGCGGGCTCAGACTGGAACTCGCGCACCATGTACGCGACCTGGTCGGGCCCGAGGATGGAGGTGTAGTGCTCCTCCCAGATTTCCCTGCCGAGGATGGCGAGGGCGGCGGCGTCCTCCTCGCGGACGCGGATCAAGCGTTTTTTCATATCAAATCAGAACCTTTCTGTCAGACCTGTCAACCGCGGGTGGCCAGCGCCTGCACAAGCAGGGCCGCGCCGTAGATCACGGGCTGATGGACGATATAGATGAGCAGGGCATGCCTGCCGAGAAACGAGAAGAACGGCACGCGGGAGGGGTATGTCCAGGCGGGGAATTTCCCGGCCTTCGCGAGGCGGCCCACCACCGTGCCGGCGGCGAACACAAAGCACCACGGCAGAAGCGGGAAATAGTCCGCCGAGGAAAACCCCGGCCCCGGCAGGCCGAGCGGCGCGAGCCACGATTGATACCAGCCGGAGGGCAGGGTCACGCGCAGCAGGAACGGGATCTGCAGGTATCCGCTCTGCAAATGCCGCGTCACGAGGAAGAGCGCGGCGCACACGACGACCGGCCACAGGCGGAAGGGCGGCTCCTCCGTGCGCCCAAGGCGGCGGCGCAGGAGCTGCACGAGGCCGAAGGCGATCATGCACACGCTGAGAAAATGGAGGATGCCGAAGACGATCAGCTCCTGCGGGACGGCGATCGCCGTGGCGAGGGTGACGAGCAGCGCCACGCCCAGGAGCTTCACGCCGCGCACGAGGTTCGAGCGGGTGAGGTTCGAGGAGATACCCGCGATCAGGATGAACAGCCCGGCAAACCAGGGCTCGGCGGGCATGAAAAAGCGATAGAGCCACTCTCCCCACGACTGGTTCATGAGGAAGGCCAGCGTGTAAAACCCGTGATAAAACACCATGCAGAACACCGCGAAGCCGCGGAGCTCGTCCATGAGATGGATGCGCTTCATTGGCAGGCTCCTTTCCCGGGGAATTTTGCGAAGCTATTCTTCTATTGTATCACCGACGGGCCTCCCGTTTCAAGGGCTTTGCTTTTCCCCGCGCTTCCGCTATAATAGAAGGACAAAACGCCGATCGGGCGAAAAACGGGAGGAAGCAGCTATGCGGGAGCAATGCCGGGAACGGTTCGGCGTGACGCTGACGGACACGCTGGAAGCACAGGTTGAATGGGAGAAAACGGAGCGCGCGGGCGCGGAGATCCTCACGGTGCGGCTGCGGTGGGACGCGGCCGCCGCCGGGGAGACGCCCTTCCTCGAGCTCGGCTTTTCCCTTCCCCAGCGCGGCATCGCGCACATGTGGCACCCGGCCTGCGGGCCCGACCGCGGGCTGCGCGCCGACTGGATGGGCCCCATCGACACGATGACCTCCATCTCGGCTCCCGTGTTCTGCCTGCTCGGCGCGTCCGGGGAGAGCCGCTGCACGTTCGCCCTCTCTGAGCTGCGCCAGCGCGTGCGCTGGTATGTGGGCCTGCGGGAGGAGAACGCCTGCCTCGTCTGCCGGGCCCGGATTCCGGCGGAGCTCTTTGCCGCGCGCGGGGAGTATGCCGTCTCCCTCTACCGCGACAGGACGCCCGGGCCGTTTGAGGACGCGCTCGACAGCGTGCGCCGCTGGTGGAAATCGTCCTGCGGGGCGGCGCCGCTGCCCGTGCCGGACGGCGCGACGCTGCCGATGTACTCCACGTGGTATTCTCATCACCAGCTGGTGGACGAAAAAAAGGTGGAGGACGACTGCCGCCTGGCCGCCGGGCTCGGCATGGGGGCCGTCATCCTCGACGACGGCTGGCAGACGGACGACGCGGGCCGCGGCTACGCCTTCTGCGGCGACTGGGAGCCCACGCCCTCGAAGTTTCCCGACATGGCCGCCCACGTGGCGCGGGTGCACGCCATGGGAATGAAATACCTCGTCTGGTTCAGCGTGCCGTTTGTGGGGATTCGTTCCTCGCACTGGGCGCAGTTTTCAGACAAGCTTCTCTGCTTTGAGGAAAGCCAGGGCGCGGGCGTGCTTGATCCGCGCTATCCGGAGGTGCGCCGCTATCTCACCGGCACCTACTGCCGCGCGGTGCGCGATTGGGGCCTCGACGGCCTCAAGCTCGACTTTGTCGACGAGCTCTGGGCCCGCCCGGAGACGCCCGCCTGGCGCGAGGGCATGGACTGCCCGGACGTGCAGGACGCCGTGAACCTGCTGATGACCGGCGTGCACGAGGCGCTGCGCGCCATCCGCCCGGACATTCTCATCGAGTTCCGCCAGCGGTACATCGGCCCCGGCATGCGCGCCTTCGGCAATATGTTCCGCGTCTCGGACTGCCCGGGCGACCTGCTGCGCAACCGCGTCGGAGTGGTGGATCTGCGCCTGCTCAGCGGCTCCACCGCCGTGCACGGCGACCCGATCGTGTGGAACCGGGAGGAATCGTGCGAAAACGCGGCTTTGCAGCTGCTGAGCGTGCTCTTCGGCGTGGTGCAGTTCTCCGTGCGCCCGCAGGAGCTGGACGCGGACAAGCGGCGGATGGTCGATTTCTGGCTCTCCTACATGAGAGAAAACCGCTCCGTCCTTCTCGGCGGGAGGCTGCGCCCGCTGAGCCCGCAGCTGCTCTACCCCGCGGTGTGGGCGGACGGGGAAAACCGGCGCATTGCGGCGGTCTACGATCCGCACCTTGCGCTCCCGCTGGAGGGCTTCGGCACCGCCGTGGAGGCCGCCGATATCGCCAACGCCACGCAGGCGGAGAGCCTGCTGCTGGATCTGCGGGGCGCGCCGTCCTGCCGTGCGGAGGCTGTCGACTGCCGCGGCGACGCGGCCTGGAACGGCGTGCTCGAGGGCGGCCGCATCGAAGCCGTGCCGGTGCCGCCCTCCGGCCTGCTGCGGCTGTTCCCCGCGGAATGACGGCGGCGGCGCAGGCTATCGAAAAGCTGCCAAAGAGCGAAACTTTTATGTTTCGCTCTTTGGCAGCTCCTGTCTCAGGCGGCAGCCTCCCGCTTTGTCTGCCGGTAAAAGCTCGCCATAAAGAGTGTCGTGACCACAAAGGCCATGCCGTCCGCAATGGGAGCGGCATACAAAATACCGTCCAACCCAAAAAAGAACGGCAGAATGAGAATGAGCGGAATCAGGAACAGCACCTGCCGCGTCAGCGAGAGAAAAACGCCGCGCGGCGCCTTGCCGATCGCCGTGAAGAAGTTCGACGAGAGAATCTGCACGCCGTTGACGAGCACCATGAAGAGGAAGGTGCGCATGAAGCGCACGGCAAACTCAAAGTACTCCGGCGAGCCCGTGCCGAACAGCGAGATCAGCTGGCGCGGGAAGAACTGGAACAGCACAAAGCCCACCGCCGAAATGAGGAGATTGCATGTCACGGCCAGCCGGTACGTCGCCCAGACGCGGTCCATCTGCTTCGCCCCGTAGTTGAAGCCGATGATCGGCTGGCTGCCCTGCGAGAGGCCCACAATCACGCCGATCAGAATCGCGTTGGTCTTCATCACGATGCCGCAGCTCGCCAGCGGAATGTCGCTGCCGTAGACCGTCATCGCGCCGTAGTAGGTCAGCGAGTTGTTCAGCACAATCTGCACCAGCGTGATGGCAAGCTGATTCAGGCTGTTGCTCATGCCCAGCGAGGCGATCCGCCCCGCCTCGCGCAGCGGGATGCCGAAGCTCTGCCGCGTGAGCCGGATGTGCCGGAAGCGCGGAATGTACGACGCCGCCATCACGCACGAGGCCACCTGGCCGATCACTGTGGCCCAGGCCGCGGCCGCGATGCCCATGCCGAACGTGAAGATGAACAGCGGGTCGAGGATGGTGTTGATGACGGCGCCGAGCAGCATGCAGCTCATCGAGAAGCGCGGGCTGCCGTCGGCGCGCGCCAGATTGCTCAGGCCGTTCGTCAGAATCAGGAACGGCATGCCGAGGGCCGTGATCCGCGTGTAGCTCTCCGCGTAGGGCAGCACCTCGCCCGTCGCGCCGAAGGCCAGCATCAGCGGGGTGAGGAACAGCTCGATCAGGACGGCGTACAGCACGCCCGCCGCCGCGAGCATCGAGATCGCCGTGCCTGCCGCGCGCTGCGCCGCCTCCCCGTCTCCCGCGCCCAGCGAGAGCGAGAACCGCGACGCGCCGCCGATGCCGATGAGCAGGGCGATCGACAGGCAGATCGTCGTGAGCGGGTAAGCGACGTTTGTCGCCGCGTTGCCCAGGTACCCGACGCCCTGCCCGATGAAGATCTGGTCCACAATGTTATAAAGCGAGCTCACCACCATCGCGATGATGCTCGGGATCGCAAAGCGGCGCAGCAAAACGGGAATTTTCTCATAACCGAGCGGATTTCTGGCCTCCGCCGCGGCCGGTGCCTGGTTCATGGTATCATGCTCCTTTTCTTTCGCGTCATTCATCGTTCGCATTCGTTATATCTTCGCCCCGCTAAGGCGCGCGGCCCCGTCAGGGGAGCGGTCCGCCGTCCTTTGGCCCTCCGCTCTCCTGCGGCTCCGCGCACAGGGCGGCGGCGCGCAGCGAGACCGCGCTCAACCAGGACAAAAACCGTTCTCGCTCCTCCCGCGGCACCGGCTCGAGCATCTGCTCCTGCCAGCGGGCCGCCGCGGCGCGAATCCTCCCCGCGGCCTGCACGGCCCGCCGCGTGGGAAACAGGCGGCTGGTGCGCTTGTCTGCGGCGTTCTCCTCGCGGCGCACGAAGCCCGCCTTCTCCAGCGCCGCCAAAGCCCGCGTCACGTTGCTGGGGTGGATCAGGAAAAAGCGCAGGAATGTGTCCTGCGTCACGCCCGGATACGCGCACACGCGCAGCACATACATATACTGGCTGCTGGAAAGCCCCAGCGGGGCCAGCTCGCGGTCCAAAAGCGCCCGCGCGTGGCGGTCGCCCACGCTCAGCCACTTCAAAAGCGGGAAGGTGGCCGGCTCCGCGCTCTCCGCCGCATACAGCAGGTGCGGCTTCCGCATCCCCCCGTAGCCGGAGAGGAACTCGCGCCGCACCGTCATGCCCAGGCTCTCCGCCACCCGCCGCGAGGGCAGGTTATCCCGCTTCACAATGCAGTGCACGCGCGGCGCGCCCAGCTGCTCAAAGGCAAACCGCAGGCAGGCCGCCGCCGCCTCCCGCGCATAGCCCTGTCCGCGATACGCGGGCCGCAGCTGGTAGCCGATCTCGAGCACCTCCTCGCCCTCGCATGGCTGCAGCGTCAGCCCCGCCATGCCGATCGTCTCCCCGCCGCGCAGCTGCGCCGCCCACAGCCCGAAGCCGTACCGTTCATACCGCGCCCGCTGGCGGTCGATCCACGCCGCGGCCTCCTCCCCGGTGAAGTCGTGCTCATACACGCGCCGCACCTCGTCGTTCTGCAGCGTGTCGCACACGGCGGGCAAATCCGCCTGCGTCAGCTCGCGCAGAAGCAGCCGTTCCGTCTCTATCATCGTTTTCCCTCCTGTCGCGCATCAGCCCGTTTTCCCCGTCTGCCGCCCCGCCGTCCGGGAAGGCCTGCCGCTGCCGCGGCTCAGCCCGGCCCTTCGCCTTTTTGCCTCCTGTCCGCGCCTCCCGCGCCCGGGGAGCAAAAGCGCGCCGTCGCTTCCCCGGCCATGCCGGCCCTCCCGCGGGGCGGGGGAGTCTTTTTCTATCGTACCACAATTTGCGTGCGCACGCAATAAGATAAAGCCGACAAAAGCTCCCCCTGTCCGGCAGCGAACCGGGCAGGGGGAGCGCTGCGAGGGCAGCCGCGCGGGCCGCTTACTCGATAAAGCCGAGGTTGATCTCGTAGGGCGTGTCGGCAGAATTCTGCTTCTCCGCCTCAGACTTATACTTGGCGACGGCCGCGGTGGACTTGTTCACCGCCTGCAGCGTGCCCATGCCGGCCACGCAGCCGCCCGGGCAGGCCATGCCCTCGAGCAGGAAGCCGTCGTACTTGTGCGCCTTGGCGGCCATCAGCAGCTTGCGGCACTCGCGCAGGCCCTGCACCGCCACAGTCTTGACCTCGCGGTCGGGGTCGAGCTTGTTGATGACGTCGGTGACAGCCTGCGCCACGCCGCCGGAGACGGCGAAGCCGCGGCCGCCCGCCGTGCCCTCGTTGAGCGGATGGTCGGCCTCGAGCTTCGAAAGGTCGATGCTCTTGGCGGCAAACATGCCCATCACTTCCTCAAAGGTGAGGACGAAATCGACGTTGCTGCGGATCGTGCGGCGGCTGGCCTCGAGCTTCTTGGCCGAGCACGGGCCGATGAAGGCGATCTTGCAGTCCTTGTCCTTCTGCTTGATGAGGCGGGCCGTCAGCACCATCGGCGTCAGGGCCATCGAGATATAGGGCGCGAGGTCGGGGAAGAGCTTCTTGGCCATCACAGACCAGGCCGGGCAGCAGGACGTCGCCATGAAGGGCTGCTCCGCGGGAACGGCGCGCATGAAGTCCTTGGCCTCCTCAATGGCGCACAGGTCGGCGCCCACGGCAACCTCCTCCACGCCCGCGAAGCCGAGCTGGCGGAGCGCGGACCACAGCTTCTCGGGGCTCACATTGGGGCCGAACTGACCCACAAAGGCGGGCGCGACGATCGCGATCACGCGGTGGCCTTCCTTCATGGCGTGGATGAGATGGAAGATCTGGCCCTTATCGGAGATCGCGCCGAACGGGCAGTTCACGATGCACATGCCGCAGGAGACGCACTTGTCATAGTCGATCTCGGCGCGGCCGAGGGCGTCGCTGCCGATGGCGTCCATGCCGCAGGCCACGGCGCAGGGGCGATCGAGCTTGAGAATCGCGCCGTAGGGGCACACGTCCTTGCAGCGGCCGCACTTGATGCACTTGTCCTGATCGATGTGGGACTTGCCGTGATGGATGGTGATCGCCTTCTTGGGGCAAACCTCCGAGCACGGGTGCGCCAGGCAGCCCTGGCAGCCCTCAGAGACCCTGTACTGCTTCGTGGGGCAGGCGTTGCAGGCAAACTTGATGATGTTCACCAGCGGCGGATCGTAGTACTTCTCGCTGATGGCGCTCGCGTCCACGCCATCGGTCAGCTCGGAGTGCTCCGAGATCGGGCGCAGCGGCAGGCCCATCGCCAGGCGCAGGCGCTCGCCGACGATCGCTCTCTCCAGGAAGATCGACTCGCGGTAGCGCGCCTCCTCGCCGGGCACAATTTTATAGGGGATCTGAGCCAAGCGGCTGTAGTCTCCTCCCTCGTAGGCCAGCCGCGCCACCTCGGTGAATACCTTGCGGCGGATGTCCGTCACGGAAGTGTAGATTCCTCTCATCTGTTTTCTCCTTCCTGGGCGAATCGCCCCTGCGTGCGACGCAGATCGTTCCTCCCCCGCCCGCGCGATCGGTCCGGTTTTCTGCCGTGGCAGCCCCGCCCCATCCCCCGCGCGCGGCAGGAGATACTTTCTATTGTCAATTATTTAACAAAATCGTCTTTTTGTCAAGATGGAAACGCCGCTCCGCGCTTTTTTCAGAGAATCTCACACAATTATTCTTTCCCTTTTCAACGTTTTTACATGTGGAAGGACGGGGAAAGTTTTTGCCGCGGCAGGGGAGGCGTTTCCGGCAGCAAAAAGGAGCCCGGCTGCCGCCGGGCTCCTTTTTTATCGCAGGCGGGAACGCGCCCGCCCTTTTTCTTTTACAGAATATACACGTTCATCGTGCGCACGCCGATCTGGTAGCACTCGGACAGCGTATCATAGTACAGGTCCGCGATGATCGAGTTGCGCATGCAGGCTCCGCCGGTGTCGGAGGCGATGGCGTAGCCGTACACGACCTTGCCGTCCGGCGAGCAGATAAACAGCTTCGTGCCGTAGGGGATCACGTTCGGGTTGACCGCCACGCGGCCGAAGGCAGCCGGAGCGCCGGTGGCCGTGATGCCGCCGCCCGTGTAGGCGGAGCAGCGCCCGGAGAGGAGCTTCTTGTAAACAACCTGGTTGCCGTTGGCGTCATAGACGGTGCCGTCGCTCTCGATGGTGGCCCAGCCGTTCGGATCCTTGGTGCCCTCGCGCACCACCTGCGTCACAGGCTCGGAGACGACCTCGCTCGCGAGGATCGTGCTCTCCGTCACCACGCCGTCCACCAGCATGTTGCGGCGGGTCACGGTCTGCACGCCGTCCTTGCCCTGCACGTCAACCTTCGTCACGCCGCGCGGGAGGGAGGAATCCTTCGTCACCGTCTCGGTGAAGGGGATGGCCTCGTCGGCGGTGACCTCCTCATAGGTCACGCGGCCCACCACGATCTCCATGTCGTCCGTGAGCTCAGTTGTCAGGGACGGGGAAACGATGTCGTCCTCGCCGAGGGTGATGCCCTCGCTCACAAGCAGGCTCTGCACAGTCTCTTCGCCGGTGACGATCTTCTTCGTCACGCCGTCGGCCTTGAGCGTCACGCCGCTCTTTCTCTCAATGTCCACCAGCATGTCGGAGGAAACGGCGGCGCTCGTCGGCACAGAGACAATATCGTTCGCCGTAACCGCAACGCCGCACGCCTCCAGCGCGTCGGCAACGGTCTCGCCCTCATAGACGGTCGCCGTCACGGCCTTGCCGTCGGCCAGCACCGTCACCTCGTGGGCGCTCGTCAGATAGATGGCGGTCTCGCCGGTCTCGCTGTTCACGGAGAAGGAGATTCTGTCGTCCTCGCCGGTCAGCAGGCCCATGGAGACGACCTGCGCGCGGACATCCTGCATCGTGGTGAGAGAGGAGGTCAGGCTGCCGCTGTAAATTTCATCGTTGTAGTGAACCGTCACACGGCGGGAGTCTGCCATGACGGTTGTCACGGAGCTGACTGTGATCACAATCATCACGGCCAGGGCCGTCAGCTTCTTGACGGGGGAGCGCCTCCAGGCTCTGTTGAGCATGCGCATCAGTGCGTTGTCATTCATGTTCATGTTTTTCATTGCTTCACCTTTTTTGCCGCGCCGGTTCAAATTTGGTTCCCCGTTTCCGGGTCCCACCGCCGCCGCGCCCAATCGGGAGTTGCGCTGATATGGCTATTATAGGCATCCGCCCCCGGCCTGTCAAAAAATTTACGACCCCTGATTTTGACCATTATGCCGAAACGTTTCTTTTCCATTTTTCTTTTAAGGAATAATAACGCCCGTTTTCCGGCCTTGCCGATCGAAAAAAACGGCCCATTTCTGTGCAGATTGCAAGAATATAAAGATTACACCGCTGTAACCTTCGTAACAAACTTGTTTCTAAGCCCGCGGCGCCCCCTCTCCGATCCCCGCAGGCCGCATGAATCCTGGATTTTTCGGCTTTTCCGCCGCCCGTGGAGGAGTTAAGGCACCACCGCACAATTCGCGCCTTGGGGCTCAGGCGGCGTGTCGCGCCAAAATTTTCCGTGATATTTTCCAAAAATGCTCGCCAATCCGGCAAGGATTGCCTGCGCTTTTTGGATCATCTC
>CALWRP010000009.1 GCA_944383955.1 uncultured Clostridia bacterium | reverse complement strand
CGGCGGACGCCATGGCTCACCGGCTCGAGGAGCTGCTGCTGACCGACGGGGACTTCTCCTCCCTCTGCAGGGCCTGCGGCGCCATCAACACGCTCGACGCGTGGCAGGAGCAGTACGGCGAGCGGGGCAGCTATGCGTATGCCGCCCTGCTGCGGCAGTGCTTCGCCCGGATTCTGCAGCTGCTGCCCTCCATGGCGGCGGTCGATGACCGCGGGGCGGAAGCCATGCAGGAGGACTGCCAGCTGCTCTATGAGATCACCGCTCGCCCGGCATTCGCCGACCTGCGCGCCGCCCTTCTGGAGGCTCTGGAGGAGCTGGTTGGCCGGGAGCCCATTCACCCCGCCCTCCACGGCGCGGCGCTGGGCCTTCTCTACGGCGGCGCGCCGGAGAAAAAGGAGCTGGCGGTGCGGGCCGCCGCCGGCTATCTGCGGGGCACGCATGATCAGAAGCTGCGGGCCGCCTCCTTCCTGCAGGGACTTTTCCGCACGGCGCGGGATCTGCTGCTGGTGGACGGCGTGCAGCTGGCGTCCGTCGACGCGCTGCTGTGCGAGCTGGGGGATGAGGAATTTCTGGCTCTGCTGCCCCAGCTGCGCCTGGCGTTCAGCCATTTCACCCCCACCGAAACGAGCCGTCTGGGCCGTCAAGCGGCGGCGCTCCACGGAGCGGAGCGGCTCCGGGAGGGGCTCGGCACGGTTTCTCCGGCGGATTACACCCTCTGGGAGGCCATCGACGCCTGGGCGGCGCAGCGGCTGGGGCAATGGGAACCGAATCGTGAGGAGGAAGGAGAGGAGCAGGCATGATCACCCATGGCGCAGCGCTCAACCGCTGGCGGCTGGTGCTGGGAAAAAACGCGGAGGACTCCATCTCCCTTGAGGGCAGGCGGCTGACGCGGATGGACGACGCGCTGGACTTCCTCTACAACCGGGAGGCAGGCCTGGACGTGCGCCGCGACGCGGACGGCGGGCAGGAGGAGAGCCAGCCCGCGGTGGTGCACTGGCGCAGCGAGGTGCGGGAGCTGTTTCCGCAGGAGACGGCCGAGATTTTGCAGCGTCACGCCCTCGATCGCTACCAGCTCACGGCCCTGCTCACGGACCGGGAGGTGCTGGAGAAGATGGAGCCGGACGAATCGCTGCTGGAGACCATTCTCAGCCTCAAGGGCATGATGAAGGGGCCGGTGCTCGACGCCGCCCGCCGGATTGTGGAGCGGGTGGTGGCCCAGCTGACAGCCAGAATGCAGCAGGAAATCCGCCGCTCCGCGTTGGGCAAGCTGGATCGCACCAGCCGCAGCGCGGCGCCCTCCCTGCGCAATCTGGACATCAAGCGCACCATCCGCAAAAATCTGACTCACTATGACCGCGAGAATCAGCGCCTGGTTCTGGAACAGATCTATTTCAACGGCCGGGTTCAGCGCCATCACCCCTGGCGCGTGATCATCGCCGTCGACGAGAGCGGCTCCATGCTTTCCAGCGTCATCCACTCCGCCGTGATGGCGGGCATTTTCGCCAGGCTCCCCATGCTCACCACCCACCTGGTGATCTTCGACACCGCCGTGGTGGATCTCACGGCCCGGCTGGACGATCCGGTGGAAACCCTGCTGAGCGTGCAGCTGGGCGGCGGCACCGACATCGCCCGGGCCATGGCGTATTGCCAGGGGCTCATCACCCAGCCGCGGCGCACCATGGTGGTGCTGGTGAGCGACCTGTGCGAGGGCGGCTCCCGGCAGGAGCTCTACCGCATCTGCCACGACATCGTGGAGAGCGGGGCCCGGCTCATTGCCCTCACCGCCCTCAACGAGCAGGCCGCCCCGGACTACGACCGCGCCACCGCGCAGACGCTGGCGGATCTGGGCGCCCATGTGGGAGCCATGACGCCGGAGCGTCTGGCGGACTTTATGGCCGGCGTCATGAAAACATAAGGGAGGCGGCGAAACATGGAAATTCCTCAAACCCTGCGCGCCGCCCTGCTTTCGGCGGACGAGGAGTATCTCATCGCCCTGTGCAACAAGGGCACGGTCAACCGGGCGAAAAAGGATCTCGCCGCGGTCCGGCCCGAGCTCAGGCAAACGGAGGGCGAGGCCGTGACCGTGTCGGTGGGGGACGCGGTCTGCACCATCACCGCGCCGCTGGGGAGCAGCACCTGCTCCTGCCCCAGCAGCGCCATGTGCCGCCACCGGATGAGCGCCATTTTGTGGCTCAGGGAGCAGGCGGCGCAGGAGAATACCGCGCCCGGGGAGGCCGCCCCGCCGGAGGAGACGCCGGACACGGCGGAGGAGCTGATCGCCCGGCTCTCGGCCTGTCCCCCTCAGGCGCTGATCCGGCAGCTGGGCGAGCGGCGGGTGGCCGCCCTCGTGCAGCGGGAGAGCTCCGGCGAGGGGGCTGCCATCCGGGAGGCCAGCACCGTGACGGTGGAGCTGCCCTGGATTCCCGCCGTCGTGCGGCTCCTCTTTCCGCTGGAGCACAGCAGCTGCAGCTGCCACAGCCAAAGCTTCTGCGTCCACAAGGCGGAGGCTCTGCTCACCTGGCAGCTGCGCCGGGGGCTGGTGACGGCGGACAGCCTGCTGGAAGCCTCCCGCGGCGACGCCGGCAGCGCGCCGGATCGCCGGGAAATCTGCGCCGCCGTCCAGACGGCGCTGGGGGACTGGATGCGCGCCGGGCTGACCCGCCTGCCCGCATCCAGCCAGGAAACAGCGGAGCGGCTGGCGGGCCTGTGCCACACCGGCTCCCTGCCCGCTCTGGAACGGGCGATGCGCCGCCTCCACGGGGAGCTGCAGAGCTACTTTGCCCGCTCCGCCGCCTTCCGCGCCGAGGGTCTGCTGCGCCGGCTGTCGGAGGTCTGGCGGCTGGCCTCCGCTCTGCAGACGGCCCCGGAGCAGGAGGCGCGGCGGCTGGCCGGCGCCTTCCGGGAGGAGTATCAGGCGGTGGGCAGCCTGCGCCTCTATCTTCTCGGCCTGCAGGAGGTGGAGCTTGCCGGAGGCTATGCCGGAACGGTATACTATTTCTGGGAGACACAGAAGCACCGCTATTACGCCTACCGCGATCTGCGCCCGCAGTTTTACGAGGGGAGCCGGCAGTCCGGCCATACGGAGACGATTCTCTGGGAGCTGCCCGGGACGCTGCGCCAGCTGTGGAACTGCCGCATCGACCTCACCGGCGCCCGGGTGGGCGGGGAGGGCAATCTCTCCTCCACCGCCCAGTGCCGGGGAACGCTGGTGCAAAAGACGCCGCCGGGCTCTGTGCTGCCCCCGCAGGCCGTAGAGGAGGAGTTTTCCTCCCTGCTGCCCCGCAGCCGCCCGGGGCTGGGCGAGCTGGAACGCTTGGCTATCCTGCGGCCGCAGCGGGGAGAGCAGCAGCCCTATGACACGGTGGAGCAGCGGTTTGCCCTGCGCCTTCTGGACGGCGCGGGGCGGGACGTCTGGCTCACCGTCCGCTTCCGGGAGGGCAGGCAGGCCATGCTGGAAGCGTTGGAGCAGCTGGCCGGGCAGTGGGAGCAGAATCCCGCGCTGCGGCCCGTGTTCTTCGGGGCGCTCTACCGGGAGGGCGGGCGGCTGTGCCTGCATCCGATCGAATGCTTCACAGATTGGGAGGGAACGCCATGAACCAGTGTATCAGCGAGATGGAGGCGGCCCTCGCCGATCTGCTGCAGACAGGCCTGGACACCGGGGCCGGGAGCAGCGCGGCGGAGCTTGCGCGGCTGGCGGAGCGGTGCGAGGCCTGCGGCCTGCACACCGGGAGCGCGCTGCTCGCGCGGCTGTCCGGTCTGCTGGAGGAGCGGGCGCACACCCTGCACAAGCAGGACGGCCCCTTGCTGGAGCTCGTCTTTCAGACGGAACACTATATCGCCCTCTGCCGGGAGCGCTGGCAGGAGACAGAGATCCTGCGCGGCTGGCAGGAGCGGCAGGAACAGGACACAGAGGGAGGAGATTGTGCATGAACCTTCAAGCAAAGAAACCGCACAGGCCGGACGCCATGGAGCGGCTGTTCCGGCTTTGGGGCCTGACGCCCGCGAACGAGGCGATGGCCCGCGCCTATCTGACAAGCGAGCCGGAGAACGACGCCCTGCTTTCCGGCGCAGAGCGGCAGGTATTCCAGCACTTTGACTGGCAGGACCAGAGGGAGATCTGCGCTGCCCTGCAGGAGATCACGGCCCCGGAGTACACCAGAAATCAGGAAAAGGTTCTGAAGCTCCTGTGGGCCGTCGGGCGGAGCACCGCCGGGTTTGCCGCTCTGTTTGATCAGCAGCGCATCCTGCTCGACGACGAGGTGAGCGACAGAAGCTTCCGCCAGCGCTGCGAGGCGCTGGGGAACGCGGCCGCCGCCGCCATGGACGCGGAGTATCCTGCCGCCAGAGCCCGCGGCTGGTGCCAGATCAAGCGGCTGTACCAGCTGGCCCTCATCAGCCCGGAGACGCTGCTCGAGGCGCAGGGGCTGCTCGCCGATCCGGCCGGCTCCATGGCGGGCGGGATACTGGCAGGCGTGCTGCTGGCCGCCGCAAAGCCGCGCGGGGGAACGGGCGCTGCGGGCGTCCGGCTGGAGCAGCAGGCGGAACGGGTGCTCGGCTGCGTGGATACCGCCATCGCCGGCGCCGGTGAGATGGGCCTTTCCGAGGAAGACATCTCCCGGCTGAAGGCCTATGTGCGCGCCGGAGACCCGTCAGCCCCGGCGCCGGACACCTCCGTCCCCACAGCCTGGAGTCTGCCGAAGGAGAAGCTGCTTTCCTGGTCGATGGACATCCGCTCCCTCGTGGAAGGCATCGCGCCGCCGGCCCTGTTCGGCCTGTGGTACGACGCCCGCCTGGCCTGCGCCCTGCGGGTGCTGGCAGGGCTCAACCCCTGCGGGGCGCTGTGCGGGGTGCTTCGTTTCCTGCCGGAGGATTGGGAGATCAGCGAGCTGGACGCGCTGGTGCCCCACGTTCCCGGCGGAGAGGCGACGCTGCTGCGCATCGCGGCGGAATGGTATTACAAGTACGACGAGGAGAGGGCCGGGCAGCTCGTCCGCCGCTTCCGCGCCGGGGCGGACGAGGCGCTCAACAACCTGAACCTGGAGGGCTACGAGCACCTGTGCAGCCTGCTGCCCGAGCTGGAGCACAGCAAGGATCGGGAATGGATGGAATCTCTGCGGAACGTGATCTGCCCCTTCATGAAAAAGGTTTTCCCCCAGAATCCCGAGCAGGATATCGCGTGCGGCTATCTGGCGGGCGAGGGCGATTTTGCAGACAGTGACGCCATCCTCGGCCCCATCCGCAACGAGTACCGCTATCTCTCCAACATCGGCGAGGCCCTGGAGGCCTATCGGAAGATTGCCGGCTGGGATGATTTTGCGTGCCGCTGCGTTGTCCTTTTCTGCCTCACCTGCCAGGGGTATGCCACCTCCTATGCCTTCCCTCTGGAGGACGCCGGCGTCAGGCAGAATCTGGACGCCTTCGTCAGCGCGCTCACCGCCGGGGGGCTGCCTGTGCGGGACTGCTTCACGGTGTTGGCGGCGCTGTATGAGAACTGGTATCAGGAGGAGGCCAAGCAGCTCGTCGAGGAGGCGATGCGGAAGCACTTTGTCACGCCGGAGAGCGTGGACGGGCTGGCGGAGGCGGCTCTCGGCAGCTCCGTCACCGCCCGCATCATGGCGGTGAGGGGGCTCGACGAGCTGTGCGCCCGCCCGGAGTGCGCCGGGAGCGCCCGCGCGGCCCTGCTGTGCTGCACCGGGGATTCCTCCAAGCAGGTGCAGGAGGTTCTGGCGGAGTGCTGCATCCGCCGCCCGGACTGGGAACAGGATTATCTCGCCCTGCTGGGCAGCAAAAAGGCGGCGCAGCGGAGCCTGGCCGTGCGGATTCTGGCGGGTATCGGGGTGGAGAAATACCGCGGCGCGCTGGAAAACGCTCTGGCCGCGGAGAAGAACGCCAGGGTGGCGGATCAGATCACCGCCCTGCTGGGAACGTCCGCCGCCGCGGTGAGCGAGGGGGGACAGACTCCGGAGGAGCTGGCCGCCCAGGTGCTCAAGGGAGGCAAGAAGCGGAAGGTGCAGTGGCTGCTGGATCAGCCTCTGCCCGTGGTGCGCCGCACGGACGAGGCGCACACCGCGGCCTCGGAGGATCAGATTGCCGCCCTCTTTGCAGCCTATGCCGATCTGGACCGCATAGGCCGCAGCGGCATGGCCGCCGCCGTCGCCGCGGATTTGGAGGAGAAGGATCTGCAGCTTCTGGCCTGCGACGTGTGGGAGCTTTGGATGAAGGCGGGAGCCCAGAGCAAAACCAAGTGGGTGCTCTCCTTCGCTGCGGTCTTCGGCGGGGCGGCCATGACCCCCAGGCTCCTGCGCGCCATCAACGACTGGCCCCAGAACGCACGCGGAGCCATCGCCTGCGACGCGGTGACGGCCCTCTCCGTCAGCCCCGACCCGGCGGCTCTGGTGGCGGTGGACAGCATTTCCCGCAAATTCAAGTTCCGCCAGGTGAAGGCGGCGGCCGCCGCCGCTCTCGAGAGCGCCGCGCAGGCGCTGGGCATCACGGCG
The DNA here is from genome assembly GCA_944383955.1 of uncultured Clostridia bacterium. GTDB lineage: Bacteria > Bacillota > Clostridia > Oscillospirales > Acutalibacteraceae > Caccousia. The sequence continues at coordinate 18,619 of CALWRP010000009.1, read as the reverse complement.
GAGGAGCTGGCCGACCGCATTGTGCCCACGCTGGACTTTGCCCCCGACGGAACGAGGGTGTTTGATTACGGCCCCCGCAGGTTCACCGTCCGCCTGACGCCCTCGCTGGAGCTGACCGTCACCACAGAGACGGGCAAGGCGGTGAAATCCATGCCCGCTCCCGGCAAGACGGACGACCCGCAGAAGGCCGCGGCCGCTTACGAGGCGTTCAAGGCGCTGAAAAAGCAGATGAAGACGACTGTAACCGCCCAGCGCGCCCGTCTGGAGCTGGCCCTCTCCGCCCAGCGGTGCTGGGATGCCGAAGCGTGGCGCAGGCTGTTTGTGGAAAACCCGGTGATGCACCAGTTTGCCATCAGCCTCATCTGGGGCGTGTATGAAGACGGCAGGCTCAAAGAGACGTTCCGCTACATGGAGGACGGCAGCTTCAATACGGTGGAGGAGGAGGAATACGAGCTCCCCGCCGGAGCCAGCATCGGGCTGGTCCACCCCATCGAGCTGGACGGGGACACGCTGGAGGCCTGGAAGCAGCAGCTGGAGGACTATGAGATCGTTCAGAGCGCCGATGCGGCCGATTCCGGCCGTGATTTGTTTCCTCCGGTATCATCGGAACCGCCTGCCCCACGCGGCGTTCGCCATGCTCAGAAGCATCCAATCGAAAAGCAGACAGCAAAAAGGCTCCCTCTGCGGTTGACAGCGGTTTCGCTCGCTGTTTCCCGCAGGGGGAGCCTCTTGTTTCGCCGGAGGGCGGCCGCACCGCCAGCGCCGGAAAGAGAGCGCCGCCTTGCTGTCTTCCCGAAGCCGCAGCTCCGCGCCCGGACGCTTCACGTCAATTTGCCGGCTCTCCACGAAGCGGCAAATCCGGAATCTCATATGTCCCGAACTCGTCGTACAGACGCGAGACAGGATCGACCTCCACAAAGCTGCACCACGGGAGCCAGTGGTAGCGCCCCGTGTAGCGCTGCTCGGAGAAGCTGCCGCCCTCGTTGACAAGGCCGGGGTAGCGGTAGCCGCAGCTGCCGTCGACGTCGTTGGCCTGCTTGACGTTGCGGTTGAGGAACTCCGCAAAATCGCGGTAGTGCTCGTCGCCCGTGAGGCGATAGAGCTTATAGTAGACGTATACGCACGCCGCCATATAGACGTCGCCGCCGCCCATGCCGACCGTCACGTTGCTCTGCCCGCTGATGTGGTTGCGCCGGAACGGGTGGTTCGGATACGGCATGTCCACAGGGAAGCTCCACACGAAGGTGAACGTCTCCACATAGTCCGCCGCCCCGCGCGCCGCCTCAAGCCAGCGGCTGTCCCCGTCCGCCTCATAGAGCGCGAGGAACGCGAACAGGCAGTAGATGCCGGATTCCTTGTCGAGCACGTCGGACTGATCGCACGTCCCGCCGCGGTATTCGAAGCCCTGATACATCCGTTCATAGCTCCACGCCCCGGCGCGCAGAGCGCTCTCGCGATACGCCCCGTTCCCGGTGAGCGCCGCCATCTGCAGCAGGAAGCGTATGACGCACGGCGTGCTTGCCTTCGAGTCCATGCAGACCGAGCCGTCGTCGTAATAGGAGCGGTAGAAGCTGCCGTCCGCGTTCTGATGGCCGGCGAGCCAGTCCGCCGTCTTCACACAGTAATCGCGCCACGCCGGGTGGTCAACGCCGCGCTTTTGTTCAAACACATATGCGTCGTGGATCGCCTCGAGGCCGTCGCCGATCTGCCGCACCCACTGCGGCTGCGGCTCGAACTGGTGCGTCGAGAGGTGCGTCCACACCTTCGGGCAGCCCGTCTCCGTCATCGTCTCGCCCGTCCAGTAGTCGAGAATGGCAAGCCCCTTCGCGGCGGCCTCCTCATCCTGTTCCAGCACGCCGTACCGCAGCAGCTGGTAGCCGATGCCGGCCTGCTGGCCGACAAAGCCGATCTCCGCCGAGAACGAGTTCGGGTCGAAGTCCGGCAGCTGCGCCACAAACGGCGTGCCCGCCGCCGTCCCGAAGCGGCGCGTGATGGTTTTGAGGAATTTCATGATGTTGTGATACAAGAGCTCGTTGTCCACGCCGAACAGCCGGTCCCGGAGGCGCGGGTACGTCTCGCGCCAGGTGCGGCGCATCATGGCGTAAAAATCCGCGTCGCGCCCGAAGGATACGGCGGCCGCGTAATGCTGCGCGAAGCCCTCGCGCATCGGGTGCACCCACGTCACGCAGCGGATAGGCTGATCGGTGCAGAACGGCCCCACGCCCTTGTCCGGCATCTGGCCGTTGACGGCGGGAAAGATATAGTCGATCGAGACGCCGTCGCACTGCGCGTCAGGCAGTGGGGTCGCTATCATGTGGCCGTAGTAGGTGTATGTCAGCGCCTCCGGCTTCGCGCGGCTCACGCCGAAGGAGCCGACGTTCATCCTCGCGTCGACATAGGCGTAGTTTTCCGTCGTCGTGCGGTCGAGAGACGGCAGCGCGGCGTCCGCCGCCCAGCGGGACATGGCGATCGCCTCGCCCGTCTCCCGGCTGCGCATGGCGAACAGCGGCAGGCCGGAGTACGTCTCCTTGCGCCAGTAGTACTGCAGCTCCATGTTTTTCCCGAGCGCGTAGTCCGCCGCGTACTCGTTCTGCCGGTACCACTGCCCCGGCGAGAAGTAGTCGAACGCGCGCAGGTCGTCCGTCTCCGCCTGATAAAACGAGAGCTTCGTCTGGAAGCCGAGGTCGTCCGGCGACGCGCGGCGCACCTCGGCGCTACGCGCGATTTTCAGCAGCGTGCCCGCCTGCTCGTAGCGGTCGCGCACAAACAGGACGGAACCGTTTTTCGTCACAAACCCGCCCTCGGCAACAATCACGCCGTTCTCCTCGCGAACGGCGCCGTACGGCTCGTCGCGGAACTCGTTGATCGCCCCGTATGTCTTGACCGAGACGTAAACCGGCCTGCGGTTGAAATAAAGCGTTTTCCCCGCCTTCGAGACCGTCACGCCGCCGCCCTCAAACAGGACGGTATATTCTCCAATGTGCAGCTCCATGGCCTTGCCTCCCCTTACGGCTGAATAGATATTGGCAATTTGATTATAAAAGATGGGCGGGAGCCCGTCAAGCGCCGGCCAGGCTTTCCCGCCTATCCCCAGAGAGCCGTTCGACGGCGGGCAAGCCTGGCCTGCGAAAGCGCTCCGCCGGGCGGATCCGGCCGGCCAATCCGCAGGGGCTTGCGGCCGTGCCGTTTTCCCTGCCGCGCACATATGAAAAAGCCCGCGCAGCAGGAGAGCGCGTTTCTCTCATTGTGCCGGCTCCTCCGACAAATCCACTACCCGCGAGGCGATTCTCTCCGCCAGGCGCCGGTTATGGGTTACAACGAGGAGGCCCATCTCTCTCTTTTCGGCCTCCTCCAAAACCACGTTCCAAAGCTGCGCCTGAGTGATGGCGTCCAGCATGGCGCTGATCTCGTCGCAGATCAAATACTCCGCCCCGCTGAGAAGGGCTCTCGCCACGCAGAACCGCTGCAGCTCGCCGCCGGAGAGCTCCCTCGGGAAGCGGTCGAGCCAGGCGCGCTCAATGCCGAACGAAGCGAGCCGGTCTTCCGTGAGCCGCCCGCTCTCCTCCAGCACCTTCCGCAAGCGCCAGCGGGGATTGACGGCCTTCTCGGGATGCTGCCAGATGAGCTGCACCGGGCACACGCCCTTTGCGGGAAGCGGCTTCCCGTCCCACAGGATCTCCCCCCGCGCCGGCTGCAGATATCCCGCCAGAAGCAGGGCAAGCGTCGTCTTGCCATAGCCGCTGGGCGCAAGCAGGGCCAGGCGCTCCCCCCTGCCGACGGTAAGGCTTCTGTTTTCCAACACCCACGGCGATTTTCGGTGATAGCGGAAGAAAACGTTCCGCGCTTCAAGTGGCATGGCGGCACCTCACCTCCCCGCCGCGCACTCTTGTCACCGGCGGCATTTTTTCCTCGCACTCCGCCGTGCGGAGCGGACAGCGCGGGGCGAACGGACAGCCCTTCGGAAGATTCCCCGCATAGGGCTGAAAGCCGCCGGCAGGCTGAAAGCCGTTTTGCGGCAGCGCTCTCCACAGGGCCCTGGAATATGGGTGGCGCAGCGCTTCCGGGCCTCGCCGGAAATCTGCGGCGGGCGCTGTTTCCACCGTCGTTCCGGCATAGAAGACCGCCACCCGGTCGGCGAACGCAAGGGCGAGATCGATGTCGTGGGTGATCAAAAGGACCGATTTCCCCTCGTTTGCCATCTCCCGGAACATGCTCAGCGCCTCGAGGGCCTGCTCCAGGCTCATGCCCGGCGTTGGCTCGTCGGCAATGATCAGCGCGGCCCCCGCAAGCAGGGCGGTGGACACCAGCACACGTCTGGCCATCCCGCCAGACAGCTGGAACGGATACAGGCGCTCCGTCTCTTCCGGCAGCCCCAGGCGCCTGAACAGGGCCCTTCTTTTCCCGGTGGGATAGGGCTTCCTGTGCCCGTCCGCCTGCCGGCCGACCTTCATCAGCGGGTCGAGAAAGGCAACCGACTGCGGGACAAGCGCAATCTCCGTTCCGCGAAGCTCTCTCTGGCGTTCCGCGGACAGCTCCCGCCCCCGATAGCGCATATGGCCGCGGACCGCGGCATTGCCGGGAAGGATGCCGAGCACAGCCGCCGCAAGCAGGCTTTTGCCGGAGCCGGAGGAGCCGGCAATCGCCACCACCTCGCCGGGGAACACCGTCAGATGCAGATCGGAAATCACGTTCAGCTCCGTCTGCCCGAGACCGCGGCCATACCTGCGGAAGGAGACGGACAGATCCCGTATTTCGAGCAGGGCTTCTTTTTCCTGAGTCAACCACACCGCCTCCTATTCCTGCGCACTGTAAGGATCCAGCAGCATTTGCAGCTGATTGCCCAGCCGATCCACCAGCAGGACGATCAGCACCAGCGTCAGCCCCGGCAAAACGGCCTGCCACCACATGCCTGTGGAGAGATAGCGCATGCTCTCGGACAGGATGATCCCGATCGCCGGCTGCTCCGGGGGCAGGCCGAAGCCGAGAAACGACACCGACGCCTCATGCAGAACGGCATGCGGAAACAGCAAAACCAGGCCGACAAAGAACTGCGGCGCCAGATGCGGCAGCAGGTGGTGAAGCAGAATCCAGCCGCCGGATTTTCCCAGCCTTCCGGAAACGGAGACATACGGCTGCGCCCGCAGCTGCAGCACCTCCCCGCGGATCAGCCTCGCGAGGCTGCACCAGTGAGTGGCCGCGATGCCGATGAGAAGGCCCTTCAGGCCCCGCCCCAGGGCAAACGAAATCAGGATCACCAGAACGGTATGCGGCACGCTCATCACAAGGTCGATGCACCAGTTGATCAGGGCGTCGAGACGCTTCGAGCCCGTGGCCGCCGCAATCCCGACGAACACGGCAATCACGGCGCTGATCACGGAAGCGGCAATGCCCACCGTGACGCTGACCGACAGCCCCTTGAGCGTGCGCATCAGCAGATCGCGTCCCAGCGCGTCCGTCCCGAAGGGATGCGCCAAAGAGGGGGCCTCCTTCGCGTGGAGGAAGCTGCCGGCCACCGCCTCGTCCGGGATCAGGAGCCCGAGCAGATAGACGGCGGCCAGCACGGCGGCAAGGAGGATCGCCCAGCACAGGGCGCAGGCACGGCGGTTCATCCCTCTCATTCGCCCACCTCCCGCATCTGCGGATCCATCACGCCATAGAGCAGGTTGGCGATCATGTTGCCCGCGCAGACGAAGAGGGCCGAAAACAGGGTGATCCCCAGCAGCAGCGGCACATCCGACGAAAGCCCGGCCTCCGAGACGGCGCTTCCGAGGCCCGGATAGCTGAACACGTTTTCCGCTATCACCGAACCGCCAAACAGCTCTGAAAAAGAGGCGAACTGCAGCGTCAGCGCCGGGAGCATGATATTCCGCAGGCCGTGCCGGCGCAGGATGGTCCACTTGCCCTCCCCGCGCGCCTTTGCGAACAGGACGTAGTCGCTGTTGAGCACATCGATCAGCTTTTGCCGGGTGTGCAGCGCGATGTTGACAAAGGACATCAGGCTCAGGGTAAACGCCGGCAGGATCAGGTGATGCAGCCTCTCCCCCACGGTGACGTCCTCGCTGAGGATCCCGATGGGGCTGGAAAAGCCGACGGGAAACCATCGCAGCCCCACGGCAAAAACCAGCAGGAGGACCAGCCCGAGCCAGAAGGACGGCACGGAGCTGAGAAGGTAGCACAGCTTCTTCAGCACACGGTCCGGCAGCCGATCCCTGTGCATTCCCATGAGGCAGCCAAGGCCGAACCCGATGACGGCGGACAAAATCCACGCACACAGCATCAGCGCAAGGGAGTTGACAAAGCGCTCCCCAATGATATCGGCGACCGGCCTGCGGTAGATGGCCGACTCGCCCAGGTTTCCCCGCAGCAGCCCGGCAAGCCAGCTGAGGCAGCGCTGTACAGGCGGCTCGTTCACGCCCCAATACGCCTCGATTTCCGCGCGCTGCTCCGGCGAGACGGCCGTTCCCAGGCTGAGAAGATACTGCTGCACCGGATCGACCGGCGACGCGCTGACCAGGGCAAAGGAAATGACGCTGACGGCCAGAAGCAGCGCCGCGAGCTTTGCGCCGGAGGTGAGAAAAATGCGGAGCATCCGCAGCACGCTGTTCCTCATTCTCCTCACCTCAACCCGTCTCTTCCCAGGCCCAGTCCTGCAGATTCTGGATCAGGGGAAGGCCGTGGCCGTGCCCGTGGATCGGCTGCTCGCCGATGGACAGGCCGTCCCGCACATAGGTCACGTGATCGAGGTTGACAATCCACACCCACGGGCACTCCCCCTGCATCGCCGTGCCGGTCGTGCCGTCCCACTGCGCCTTCCTCCAGTTTTCGTTGGCCTCCTCCACGGTGAGGGCTTCCATCGCGGCGTTCAGGTAGCCGTCCGTCACGTCGCTCATATAGCCCTCCGGATTGTAGAAGTCGTCGAGCAGAGCGCCCTGGGAGCGGTACAGATAGTACGTCTCGTTGGGATTGGCGGAGCCCCATCCCATCATCACAGCCTCAGAGAACATGACCTGCGCGATCTCGTCCCAGCTCATGCCCTTCACGTTTACCTTGACGCCGATCTCCAGCAGCTGCTCCGCGGCGGCCATCCCGACCGCCTGACGGACGGAGTCGCCGGAGGGATAGACGCAGTCAAACTCCGCCTTCAGGCCGTCCTTCTCCACGATGCCGTCGCCGTCCGTGTCCCTCCAGCCCGCAGCCTCCAGCAGCTGTTTCGCGTATGCCACGTCGGTTTCGAGCGCGACCTCGGGGTTGTTCCAGGGCATGCCGTCATTCTCGGAGTAGGCAGGACGGCCGAAGCCGTTGAGCACGACGTCGGCGACGGCCTGGCGGTCGATTGCATAGGCGATGGCCTGCCGGATTTCGATGTTGCAGGTGACATCGTTGCCGATCGGCGCTCCGGCTGCGGTGGTGCGGCCCTCGTCCGGCAAAACGGGGAGCGTGAAGCCGCGGTTATCGGCAGACGCGATCGCCTCCACATGATAGCCCTCCACCTCCGTGACGCCGAGGGTCGCGGTGGAATAGGCGACATCCACCTGGCCCGCCTGCACGGCTGCCAGGGCGGCGTCCTCAGACATGAAGACCACGGTGACGTTCCGGATCGCGGGTGCGCCGCCGTAGTAATTCTCGTTGGCGGTGAAGAGGAGCTGCTCCTGCGCTTTCCACTCGACAAGCCTGTACGGGCCGGACCCAATCGGATTCGTTCCGTATTCATCGCTGTAGGCGTGCTCCGGGACAATGCCGATGGAGGCGAGCGTGTTGAGAAAAATGGAGGTAGGCCTGGACAGGGTGATCACCACCGTGGTGTCGTCCTGCGCCACCGCACGCTCCATATAGGTCAGATCCACCGCTCCCTGCGCGGCCTTTGCGGTCTCCAGCGTGAAAGCGACGTCCGAAGCGGTCAGCCGTTCGCCATCGGTAAAGGTGACGTCGTCCCGGATGCGGAACGTCCAGGTCAGGCCGTCGTCGGACAGCTGATACGCGGTTGCCAGATCATTCTCAAACGTCAGCTCAGAGGTATACCGGACAAGCGTACTCTGCACGATGGGCGCGTTTCCGTGCCCCCAGCCCTTGGTGGGGTCCAGGGTTTCCGGCTCGGAGCCGATGGCGATCACAACGCTGTCTTTGCCCGCGGCGGTCTCCTGCCCGGCTGCGCTTCCGCCGGCGTTCCCGGCGGCGGAGCCGCTTTTGCAGGCGGCAAGCCCGAAGCACAGCAGAAGCGCCAAAAGCGCCGCCGCCCATTTTTTCGTCATCCTCACAAACATACTCCTTTCATTTCATGCGATATCCGGAAGCCTTCGCCGCGCGGCCTTGCCCTCCACGCGCGCCGTTTTCGCTGAAAGCATTCCCGCGATCTCCGGCCGGCGCAAAAAAAGGAAGGCATATGAGCCGCCCGTTCCGGGTGGTCATATACCTTCCTGGTATACATTGAAAAAGATTAAGTGCGCAAATTTTGAAACCCAGCTCTTCAGAGCTGTTCGGTCAACTCGTGCTGACCTCAAAACGCGCAGTTTATTTATAGCATGTTCCGCGCCAAAAGTCAATCCGCGCCGTCAAGGCAATGCCGGAGATTCGTCACGACCGCCGCAATCAGGCTGCCGGTACTCAGGTCCTCCACGCCGACGATGATGTTGCTGCAGTGGTTGATCGGGATCAGGATGCGCCTGGCGCTGCTCTGCCCCACCGCCACGGCCATTTTGGGGGTGATTTCGCCAAGGAGGGAATCCGCAATCGCAATGCCGATCGGCCCGACAATCACGTCCGCCGTCCGGCACCCCACCACCACGGCGTTTTCGCCTGTCGCGGCGTGATCGGCGCCCGCCTTCAGCATGGCGGACGTCGCAAGGCTGTTTGTGCCGACCGCCGTGACGACGAGCTCCGGCAGCTGCTTTTTCACCGCGGCTATCACCTGTTTTCCAATTCCTCCGCCCTGCGCGTCTATAACCAACAAATTCATCTGCACATACCTCCCGGTTGTTTGCTGCGCCTCACATCTTCGGAAATCGGGGGAGCTGCGGTCTCATCCGGAGGCGCCGGTCCGGCCTGCCGGGCCCCGCCGCGAAACGGCCTGCGAGCGTCCTTTTCCGGATTGTTTTGATTCCTTCACACAGGCCGCTGCTCTTGCGCCTGTTATCCCCGGCGCTTCCTCTTCTTTTCTGAAAGCTTTTTACTTGATCGCCTTGCCTCTCCAGCGGTTGCTCGCAAAGCGCCACAGGAAGAGCAGGGAGCGGACGAACCAGTCGATGAACATGGCGAACCACACGCCCATGAGGCCGAGCTGCAGGCCCTGGGCCAGCAGATAGCTGAAGCCGATGCGGAAGATCCACATCGAGAGCACGGAAATGCCCATGGTGAAGCGCACGTCGCCCGCGGCGCGCAGGCCGTTGGGCAGGGTGAAGCTCGCGGGCCAGATGACGATGGTGAAGACGCCGTTCCAGAGAATGACCTCCACGGCCATCTGCGTGGCCTCCGCCGAGAGGCTGAACAGCCCCACCAGCGGATAGGCGGCCGCCATCTCCGTCAGGGAGAGGACGGTGATGCACAGATAGGAGAGCAGCGTCAGGCGGCGGGTGTAGCGCTTGGCCTGCTCGTATTCGCCCGCGCCGACGCACTGGCCGATCACCGTCACCATCGCCAGGCCGACGGCTGCAGAGGGGATCTGCGGCAGCGAGGCGATCGAGTTGGCCGCCGCGTTTGCCGCGATGGCCGCCGTGCCGAAGGTGGCGATCAGGCCCTGCACAAGGATCTTGCCGATCTGGAACATGCCGTTCTCCAGGCCGTTCGGGATGCCGATGTTGAGGATCTTTTTGATCATCGACCAGTCCGGCCGGAAAATGTTGAGCGACGCCAGGTGAATTTTATCGTGCTGGTGCGGCTTGGAGTGCAGAAGCCAGATCATCACCACGGCGCCCAGCGCGCGGGAGAAGAGCGTGGAGATGGCCGCGCCCGCCACGCCGAGGTGAAAGCCGAAGATCAGAAGGGCGTTGCCGCACACGTTGAGAATGTTCATGATAATCGACGTGCGCATAGACACCTTGGAGTTGCCCATCGCACGAAAGAGGGCCGCGCCGCCGTTGTAAACGCCCAAAAACGGATAGGACAGCGCCGACCAGAAAAAATAGGTGTAGCTGTTCTGCATCACGTCCGCCTCGGCGCTGCCGAAGATGAGGTTGAGCACGCTCACGTTGCCGAGGAGGGCCAGCGCCGCCAGCAGGGCGGAGAGAAAGCCGACGGAGAGCAGCAGCTGCCGCGCGGCCAGGTTCGCGTTCTCCAGATCGTCGCGGCCGAGATACTGCGAGGCGACAATCGCGCCGCCGGTCGCCAGGGCGGAGAAGACGTTAATCAGCAGGATGTTGATGGAGTCAACCAGCGAGACGCCGGAGACGGCCGCCTCGCCGCAGCTGGCCACCATCACCGTATCCGCCATGCCGATCGTCACGGCGAGCAGCTGCTCAATCACCAGCGGCCAGATCAGCCGCTTGAGCGCCTGATTGGAAAACATCATCGGTTCGCTCTTCCCCATCTTGTTTTCGCTCCGTCCCTTTGTAAAATTTTTGTAAAGCCTGCTCTTTAACCTTACGCCTTTCCCCCTGTCTTGTCAAGCGCCGCCGCGGGATTTCGCCTGATTTCGATTTTGCGCTTTTCTTTTTGGCGGAAACATGGTACGCTTAAAGAGGAAGGGACGAATTGCCGCGGGCCGATCGGCCGCGGGAAAGCGCCCCCGCGCCCGAAACCATCCGGGGAAGACCGCCGGCGGCGGCCCCCGGGAAACGGAAGTGAAGCACATGAAAAAGAACCGGATTCTGTCTGACTTTGCCCTGATCTCCCTCTTCTACGTGGCCCTGGGCGTCATTCTGCTCGGCTGGCCGGAGCTCTCCTCGCGCATCATCTGCTGCGCCTTCGGCGGCGTGCTGGCCTTGGCCGGCCTGCTGCGCGCCGCGCGCTATTTCCTGCGCGACCGGTATGAGACCATGATGCGCCGGGATCTCTCTGTGGGCCTGATTCTGATGGCGGCGGGCGGCTTTCTGATCCTGCGCATGGACGCGGTGATCTCCCTGCTGCCGTTCGTCTTCGGCCTGATGCTCCTCGGCGGCTGCGCCGGAAAGCTGCAGACCGCCGTCGACCTTCGGCGCGTGGGATCCGGCATGTGGCTGGCCTCCCTCCTGATGGCGGCCGTCTCGCTGGCGCTGGGTATCGTCCTTTTGTGCCAGCCGTTCGAGAGCGCGATGGTGCTCACCCGCTTCATCGGCGTGGCCATCACCCTCGAGGGCGCGGAGAACCTGGCCGCCCTGCCGATCTTCGACCGCCAGATTCAGGATTTCTATGACAGAAACGACGACATTGAGCGCCGCTGAGCGGCTGCGGCTGCGCCCGGCCCGCGGGAGCGAGCTGCCCATGCTCGCCCGCATGCTGGAGGACGCGCGGCTGCGGCTGCGCGCGCTCGGCCTGACGCAATGGCAATCCGGCTATCCGAACGAGGAGACGCTGGCCGCGGATCTCTCCGCTGGGCGGCTGCTCGTCCTCGCGCGGGAGGGCGGCGCTCCGCTGGCCGCGGGGGCGCTCTGCTTCGGCGAGGAGGAGAGCTACCGGGCGATCGAGGGAGCCTGGCGCGGCGCCTCGCCCTACGCGACGGTGCACCGCCTCTTCACGGCGCGGGAGGCGCTGCGCGGCGGCTGCGCGCAGGAATGGCTGCGGCAGGCCCAGGCCCTCTGCCGGGCGCGGGGAGCAACCTGCCTGCGGGCGGATACGCACCGCGGCAACGCGCCCATGCGCGCCCTGCTCGAAACGGCCGGCTTCGCCCTGTGCGGCGTCATCCGCCTGTGCGGCACGCCGGAGCCCGATCCTGAGCGGCTCGCGTATGAGAAAATACTCTGAGAAAGAAGGTATGCTCCATGAATCAGCTTTTCCGGGAACTTGACCGCCTGCTGGAGGCCGCCCGCGGCGACGCGGCCCTGCGCGGGCAGCTGCTGGCCACGCGCGGCGCGGCGGACCCGATGGACGCATTCTGCGCCCTGGCCCAATCGCGCGGATACGAAATTACGCTCGGCGATCTCTTCGCCGCCGGACAGGAATACAGCGACAACCAGTGCAAGAGCACGAACGGCGGCAATCCGCGGCCATACGACTCGTTCGACGACACGCTCGCCTCTTTTCTCTCTGAGCTGGAACAGATGAACCGCCCCGCTGAATAGTATGGGGCGGAGGTGAAGCTCCGTGGAGATGAAGATTTATCATTGCGGGGATCCGAAGGAAAATCCCGTCCCCGGCTGGCTGCGGCGTCAACAGGCTGCCGGGCCGCAGCCGGAGAAAACGCTTGTGGAGCAGTTCAAGGAAAATCCGGACGCCTTCTTCCCCGAGTTTGTCCGGCGCGGCCAGCCCGCCGAGCCGAAACGTCCCCGGCGCTGAGCTTTGGCGCCGGGCCCGGTACTCCGAGAGCAAGGGGCCAAAGGCCCGCACAGACAAAAAGCGCTCCCCCTGCGGGAAGCGGCGTTTCGAGCGCCGCCGCTCACAGGGGGAGCGTTCTGCTTTGCGGAACCATCTGTTCACTCCTCCGGCGGGAGGGCTGTGACCGGCCGGCCCGAACCAGCGCGAACCGGAAAACAGCCGCCGCGCGTCACGCCTCCTCCCAGGGGGTGACGGCCCACTTGAGGCAGCCGTCGAGCCGCTCTCCGAACACGCGGTAGCCCTCGAGGATGCGGTTGAGCGGGGCGCGGTGGGTGATGAGGAAATCGGTGCTGAGCCGGCCGGCCTCGATGAGGCGCATCAGGCGGCCGCAGTGGACGGCGTCGACGCCGCCCGTCTTGAAGATGAGGTTTTTTCCGTACATCGAGGGCAGCGGGAAGCGCTGATCCGTCTCATACATGGCCACCAGGGCCACGACGGCGTTCGGCCGGGCGATTTTCCAGGCCGTCTCAAAGCTGTCCGCCCCGCCCGCGGCCTCCACCACGCCGTCCGCCCCGCGGCCCTCCGTGAGCGCGCGCACGGCCTGCTCCGCGTCCTGCTCGCAGGGGTTGACGGCAAAATCCGCGAGACCGAGATCCGCGGCGCGGGACAGACGCCCGCCGTCCACGTCGAGGGCAATCACGCGGCCCGCGCCGAAGAGGCGGGCGCAGGCCATCGCGCACAGGCCGACCGGCCCCGCCCCGATGACGGCCACGCTGTCGCCGGGCGTGAGGGCGCACAGCTCCGCGCCGAAATAGCCGCTCGAGAGAATGTCGCCGAGGAAGAGGGCGTTCTCGTCCGTGACTGTGTCCGGGATGGGCGTGAGGCCCGTGTCGGCAAACGGCACGCGCACATACTCCGCCTGGCAGCCGTCGATGCGGCAGCCGAGCTCCCAGCCGCCGCGCTCGCAGTTGTTGATGAAACCGCGGCGGCAGAACCAGCAGTTGCCGCAGAAGGTGATGCAGTTGGCCGCCACGCGGTCGCCGGGCCGGAGCGTGCGCACGGCCTCCCCCGCCTCCTCCACCACGCCCACGAACTCGTGGCCGAGGATGATATCCGGGTTGGCGCGCGGCACCGCCCCGTGCAGAATGTGCAGATCGCTCGTGCAGATGGTGGAGAGCGTCACGCGCACGATGGCGTCGCGCGGATCGAGCAGCCGCGGGACGGGGCGGTCCGTCAGCTTCGCCGTGCCGTCCGCACAGCGCACGAGCGCCTTCATCGTTCCCTGTTTCATCCGTTCACCACCTCCGCGCCGAAGGGCATCAGGGCCAGCTTGGCGATCTTGAAGCACTGCAGGCCGAAGGGGATGCCAAGGATCGTCACACAGAACAGCAGCCCGCAGCACGCGGCGACGATCGCGAGCGGGATGCCGCTCAAAACCAGCCAGATCAGGTTGACGAGAAACGAGACGGCCCCGCCGCCGTAGCGCACCTCCTTGCCGAAGGGGAAGAAGGACAGCTGCGCGAGCTTGAAGCACTGCACGCCCACCGGCGCGCCGATCACCGTGACGCACCACAGCACGCCCGCCAGACACCAGGAGAGGCCGAGCAGAAAGCCTCCCAGCAAAAACCAGAGCACATTGCCGATACAACCCATTTACCATTCCTCCTCTGTACAAAACCGGCGCTCCACGCCTGAAAGGGCCTCGCCATTTTCCTCCGCCGGGGCCCCGCGCTTTGTTTCAGTATGGCGGGGAAAGCCGCGTTTGTCAAGGCAAATCCGCATTCTTTCGGGCGGCGGAGCGTGCATGGCGCAGAACCGTCTCAGGCCTTCGTCTCCTCCGGCGCGAAGAGGGCGAGCTGGCGCAGGCCCGTCCCGGTGCGGAAGAAGGCGCGGCGGGCCGCGCCGGCCTGCGCGCGGGTCATGTGGTTCTCGTCCATGTTGACAAGGAAATCGGCCTCCACCAGGGCCTGAAAGTCGTCGCCGTCGACGGCGGAACAGGTGTGGTGATGGGCCACCAGAAAGGCCGCGCGCTCGATGGCTTCGAGGCCGTAGCCGAGGCGCGAGAGCAGGCGGCGCGCCGGGGCCTCCCCCTCCCGCTCCTGATACGGCCCCGCGGCGGAGCCGTACCTTTCCAGAGCCGGGCGGATGCCGATATCGTGAACGAGGCCGGCGATGTACGCCAGGCGGCACGTCCGCTCCGGGAAGCCCTCCGCGCGGGCGATGAGCGCCGCGTAGGCGGCCACCCGCATGAAGTGGCCGACGCGCTGCGCGCAGCCGGCCTCGTATTCCGTCATCGCCAGGGCCAGCGCCGTGTCGTCCGGCGGCAGGAGGGACGGATCGAGGACGAAGCGCTCGATGGCCTCGCCCACGCCGCCCTCGCCGTTGGTCAGCGCCGTCTCATAGCGGGCGCGGGCCTTCGTCTCCGGCAGGCCGTTTTTCATGGCGACGGACACCCCCGCCCACTCCATGAGCTCGAAGTCGTTGTCGCCGTCGCCGAGGGCCATCACGCGCTCGCGGGGGATGCCGAGCGCGCCGCACAGCCGCGCGAGCCCCGAGGCCTTGTCGACGCCGCGCTCGTTGAGCTCCATATAGTCCGCGATGGACGAGGAGACGGCAAGCTCCTCCCCGGCGTTAAGGGCCGCGAGCAGCGCCTCGCGCTCCCCCGGACGCATTCTGCTGACGGTGATCTTCTCCACGCTTCTGCCCTCCATGGCGGCGGCAAGATCGGGGACAAAATGCGTATAGGGAATAAATTCCTTCCAGAAAATATTTTCCTGCCCGCGGCGCTCAAAGTCGGGGCGATCCTTCTCCGCGAGCCACGACTCGCCCTGAGCGTAAACCTCGACGACAAGATGCGGAAAGGCGGCCAGCCGCTCCAGAATGTCCCGCGCCTTCCGCGGGGCCATGGGCCGCTCGAACAGCCGCTCTCCGGTGCGCAGATCGACGGCGGCGGCTCCGTTGGAGATCACGGCGCAGCGCACCTGGGGCGTCTGCCGCAGGACGGGGCGCAGCAGGCCGGTCGTCCGCCCGCTGGCGACCGCCGTCGCCACGCCGCGCTCCTCCGCCCGCCGGATGGCCTCGCGGCAGCGGTCCGGCACGGTTCTGTGGTCGTCCGCGAGCAGCGTCCCGTCCAAATCGAGTGCAATCAATTCCACGCTCATGCTGGGTTCCTTCCTTTCAGCCGGATTCACCGGTCTTTTGCGCTTATTTCATCGAAAGCCCGCCGCGCAGCGCCTGAGGCCTGCGGCAGGGCAGAAAAAGCCCCCGGCTTTCGCCGGGGGACGAGGCTGCGGGGAAAGCACGTCACACGCAGGCAGTCGCCTCCGCGCCGACGCCGGGCCCCTTCTGCGCGCGCAGGCGGCGCTTGCGGAGCGTCTGCAGGCGGAAGCGGTTATACCGCTGGATGGCGGCGAACGGCAGGTTCCCGAGCAAATTCAAAAACGCGAAAACCAGGCCGAAGCCGATGGGGTTGATGAGGAGCAGGATGACGGCGCACAGCGCGCCCGAGAGGTGCATCCACTCGCCGCGGCACGTCTCCATGATGAACTGGTTGATATACTCGATGGAGACGTCGTCGAGGTGCTCCTTGGAGAAGCCGTCCTTCGCCGCGTACTGCGGGATTCGGTCCTTCCATGCGTTGATGCGCAGCGTATCGCGGTACCAGCGGCCGCCGCGCTCCCAGTCGCGGGGGCGGAAGCGGGGCTTCGTCTCGTCAAAATAGGAGGTGGGAAGCTTGACGCACGCGATGAAGACGGTGATATGCCAGATCGCGACGATCACGAGGTTCCACACGAAAATCTGTACGCCGGACATACCTCTGAGCATGAGAATGCCTCTTTTCCTTGCAAAATAAGCAGGCGCACACCCGCGCCTGCAGGCCGGTGCGAAAAAGCGTTCGCCCGCCTCTGGATTATCGTTCCCAAATATGATACAATCAGCACAGAATCGCGCAGGAAGCTCCTGCCGGGCCGCAGGGCGGCTCACAGAGAAGCCCGGCCAATCTTACCATTTTGTCACAATTCCATTATAATATAAAACGAAGGAGCGTGCAAGAGAATGAAAGCTTTATTTTTAGGCGGCACCGGCACCATCAGCTCGGCCTGCACCGCGCTGGCGCAGCGGCAGGGCTGGGAGATCACCCTGCTCAACCGCGGCAGCCGCCCCGCGCCGGAGGGCATGGAGCAGCTTGTGGCCGACCGCCACGACGTGGACGCGATGAAGAAGGCGCTCGCGGGACGCCGCTTCGACGTGGTGGCCGATTTCATCGCCTACGGCCCGCTCGACGTGCAGCGCGATGTGGAGCTCTTCCGCGGCAAGTGCGATCAGTATATCTTCATCAGCAGCGCCTCCGTGTATCAGAAGCCCGTGTCGGACTATCTGATCACGGAGAGCACGCCGCTTGCGAACCCCTATTGGCAGTATTCGCGCGACAAGATCGCCTGCGAGGAGGTGCTGATGGAGGCCTACCGCAGGGAGGGCTTCCCGGTGACGATCGTGCGCCCGAGCCACACCTACTGCGAGCGGGCAATCCCCATGGGCGTGCACGGAGACGGCGGCAGCTGGCAGCTCGTGCGCCGGATGCAGGCGGGCAAGCCGATCATCGTGCAGGGCGACGGCTCCTCGCTGTGGACATTCACCTTCAACACAGACCTTGCCAAGGGCTTCTGCGGCCTGATGGGCAACCCGCACGCGATCGGGCAGGCGGTGCACATCACGAGCGACGAGAGCGTGACGTGGGACCAGGCGTATGAGAGCATCGGGCGCGCGCTCGGCGTGAAGCCGAACCTCGTGCACATCGCGACCGACTTCCTCGTGGCGTGCGATCCGGGCCTGATGGGCCCGCTGCTCGGCGACAAATCGCGCTCCGTGGTGTTCGACAACTCGAAGATCAAGCGCCTCGTGCCCGGCTTCTGCGCCACCGTCCGCTACGACCAGGGCGTGCGCATCTGCCTCGACTACATCGCGCAGCACCCGGAGCTGCAGACGGAGGATCCCGCGTTCGACGCCTGGTGCGACCGCGTCATCGCCGCCTACTTCTCCGGCCTGCAGTCGCTCGCGAAGGCGGAATGAACAGGAGGGTGTTCTCATGACTTTGGAAAACAGGCTGGATGCTTTTGTGCGTTCCGCTTCGGCGCGCGGACTGCGAATTGAGGGAATCGCGGCGGCGGACGAGAAGAGACTTCTCTTCCACCACCATTTCACGGCGGACCAGCCGCGCAACATCTACTCCCACACGAAAAGCTACATGGCGACCGCTGTGGGCATGGCGATCGCCGACGGCGCGCTGTGTCTCGACGACACGCTCGCCGATTTCTTCCCGGAGAAGCTGCCCCCGCAGCCGTCGGAGGCGCTGCTCTCCATCCGGCTGCGCGACCTGCTCACGATGACGAGCGGCTTCGGCGGCGCGTTCCTGATGAACACCGACCGCCGCGCGGGAACGGGCGCGCCCGACTACGTCGCCTACATGCTCTCGCTGCCCGTGCGCGAGACGCCCGGCAGCCGCTTTTGCTACTCGACCGCCGACAGCATCCTCGCGGGGCGCATGGTGGAGAAGGCCGTCGGGAAGAGCCTCTCGCTCTATCTCTTCGAGCGGCTGTTCTCGAAGCTCGGCCAGGGCTTCCCGCTCTGGGACTGCTGCCCCGAGGGCCACGCCATCGGCGGGGGCGGGATGTTCCTCTCGCTGACAGAGATGATGAAGCTCGGCCAGCTGTACCTCGCGGGCGGCGTGTGGAACGGCGAGCGCCTCGTGGAGGAGAGCTGGGTGCGCGAGGCGACGCGCCTGCAAATCGAGACGGACAACCCCGCGGACGTCTGGAACTGCGGCTACGGCTACCAGTTCTGGCTCTCGCCCTACCCCGGCGCGTACCGCGCCGACGGCGCCTTCGGCCAGGTGACGACCGTCCTGCCGGAGCAGGGCCTCGTCGTCGCCGTCCAGTGCCCAGAGGACGGCGATTTCGAGCAGGTCAAGCTCGCCCTCCACGAGCACCTCTTCTCCCAGCTGTGAGATAGAAGCGCCATTCCAAGCGCAATAAAATCGCGGCGCTCCGCGCCGCCACCACACCTATTCCCTATTCCCTATTACCTCCTAATCGAGTAGGAGGCTACCCATTGGTTGAGTAGCCGACCTCTCACACCACCGTGCGTACCGTTCGGTACACGGCGGTTCAACCGCATAAGTGCAAGCTACGAATCTGCTCGTATTGGGCCGGAAAGTCATAGTATCCGGCTCGTGCGAGCT
>CALWRP010000008.1 GCA_944383955.1 uncultured Clostridia bacterium | reverse complement strand
CACACGAATTAGCGCCGACCGAGCCGGCAGGCGAGACCAGAGCCCCGACCACTCAGCTAACTTTATGCCGTTCCCATAGCCCGGATTCTTATTTGCACCGAGCTGCTGAAGCGTCGGTTTCCGGTGCTGCGCACCGCAAACCGATGCTTCAGACGCTGCATTCGGTCTCGCCGGATGCAGCCAAAACAGCACGAAGCGAATTTTTCCGGACGGCGGCGCACCCCTGTACTTTTCTCCACACAACCTTTTTTGACAAGCTGAGCCGCCGGTGCCCCCGGCGGCTTTTTCTATGCACATCCTCTTTCCCGCGTGCGTAGTATGGCGGGAAGGGGGGGAGAGGGATGAGACGATACCGCTTTCGGCGGAGCTCCTGGCCGCGGCGGGGAGGGCGGCTGCGCCTTTTGCTCGCGGCGGCCCTCCTCGCGGCGGCGGCGTTCTGGGTGAACGCGCGCATCGAGCCCGTGATGGAGGAGCTCACGGCCAACGAGGCCAGGGCGCGCGCCGTGCAGCTCATCAGCGCCGCGGTGGAGCGCAGCCTGGCCGGGCAGGAGACGCCGGCCGCCTCCCTGGTGAGCGTGCAGTACGGCCAGAACGGGGAGATCGTCTCCCTCTCCTCAGACGTGGCGCGGATGAACGCGCTCAAGGCCTCGCTCCTGCTCGGCGTGCAGGAGGAGCTCGGGGAGAGCGTGCACATCGATCTCGGCGTCCCCCTCGGCACGCTGCTCGGCGGCGGCCTGCTGCACGGCCGCGGGCCGGAAATCCCGCTGCGCGTGACGCTCTCGGGAAGCATCGAGGCCGATTTCGAGAGCGACTTCACCACCGCGGGCATCAACCAGACGAAGCACACCGTCAGCCTGCGCGTGCGCACCACCGTCTATACCTTCCTCATCGGCAGGCAGTGCTCCGCCCAGGTGGAGACGGCCGTCCCCGTGGCGGAGACGGTGATTGTGGGGGAGGTGCCCCAGTTCGTCGCCAACCTGCAGAGCTGAGAAAGCGCCTGGCGCTTTACAAAAAGCCGCCCCGGCTCTATACAATTTCTTTACATACAGGATTTGGATCCCGGCATGCCTTTCCGCGGAAAAACCGCGCAGGCATGCCGTTTTTTGCGCGGAAAGCAGACTTTACAATCGCCGCGCCGTTTGTAAAATTGTAAAATCCGCCCGCAAAACCATTTACACAGTCTTTACGGACGGCTGAAAGAGAACTTTACAAAGCTCCGGTATACTAATTCGTGTAACAGAGAGAAAACAAAAACAAAAACAAAATGACAGGAGACATGAATCATGAAAAAGGCAATGAGCGTTCTGCTGACCGCAATTCTCTGCACGGGCCTCTTCACCGGCTGCGCCGGCTCGGAGACCGCCTCCACCGGCGGAGCCTCCTCCCAGGAGACCCAGTCCGCGCAGGCGTCTCAGGCGGAGGAATCCGAAGCCGGGGCGTCCCAGGAGGGCGGCGAGACGGTTGACCTGAGCGGCACCGTTTCCACCAACGGCTCCACCTCCATGGAGGAGGTCATGATGGGCCTGACCGAGTATTTCAAGGAAAAGTATCCGAACATCACCGTCACCTACGACCCCACCGGCTCCGGCACGGGCATCCAGCAGGCCACGGCGGGCAGCTGCGATATCGGCCTCTCCAGCCGCGCGCTGAAGCAGGAGGAGCTTGACGCCGGCCTCACCGAGACCGTGGTGGCCAAGGACGGCATCGCGATTGTCGTCAACAAGGAGAACACCGTCACCGAGCTCACGGTCGACCAGATTACGAAGATCGCCACCGGCGAGATTGCCAACTGGAGCGAGGTCGGCGGCCCCGATATGGAGATCGCCTTCATCGGCCGTGAGGCCGGCTCCGGCACCCGCGGCGCGTTCGAGGAGCTGACGGGCACCGAGGAGGCCTGCAGCTACGCCCAGGAGCTCACCTCCACCGGCGCGGTGCGCACCGCCGTCTCCACCACCCCCGGCGCCATCGGCTACATCTCCCTGTCCTCCCTCGATGACTCCGTCAGCGCCCTGATGGTGAAGGCGGACGACGCTTCCCCGGCCGTGGCCTGCACCGAGGAGACCGTGCTCGACGGCAGCTACGCCATCCAGCGCCCCTTTGTGTTCGCCACCA
Organism: uncultured Clostridia bacterium; assembly: GCA_944383955.1. Classification (GTDB taxonomy): domain Bacteria; phylum Bacillota; class Clostridia; order Oscillospirales; family Acutalibacteraceae; genus Caccousia. The sequence goes on along the minus strand of CALWRP010000008.1, from coordinate 6,408 downwards.
AGTCCGACGCCGCCCTCAGCGAGGCCGCCCAGGCCTTCTATGACTTCGCCGTGAGCGACGAGGCCGCCCAGATTTACATCGACGCGGGCGTCGTGCCGGCCAACTGAGCCCGGCCCCGGCAGTCGAACGAGCTTATCATCCCATCATCCTGACGAGGAGGAAATCGCGTGAAGCGCATTCTCAAGGGAAATGGGCAGAACGGCCTTGCGCCGAAGACAAAAGGCACCCGCGCGGCGTTCGAGACGGGAATGAACCTCCTGTTCTTCCTCTGCGGCGCCGTCGCGGTGCTCTTTGTTCTGTTTATTTCCATCTATCTGATTGTGTCCGGCCTGCCCGCCATCCGCGAGATTGGCCTGGCTGAATTTCTCTTCGGAGACACCTGGAAGTCCACCGGCAAGGAGCCGCAGTTCGGCATTCTTCCGTTCATCCTCACCTCCGTCTACGGCACGGCGGGCGCCATCGTTGTGGGCGTGCCCATCGGCTTTCTGACGGCCGTCTTCCTCTCGAAGCTGGCCGGCCCGCGGGTGGCCGCGATCATCCGCACGGCGGTGGAGCTGCTCTCCGGCATCCCGTCCGTCGTCTACGGCCTCATCGGCATGACGGTGCTCGTGCCCGCCATCCGCACCGCGTTCCACCTGGCCTCCGGCGCGACGCTGCTGGCCGCCATTGTGGTGCTGGCCATCATGGTGCTGCCGTATATCATCAGCGTCTCGGAGACGGCGCTCAGCGCTGTGCCGAAGGAGTATGAGGAGGCCTCTCTCGCGCTCGGCGCGACCGAGATTGAAACGTATTTCCGCGTCTCCGTCCCCGCGGCCTCGAGCGGCATCGCCGCCTCCGTCGTGCTCGGCGTGGGCCGCGCCATCGGCGAAGCCATGGCGGTGATGATGGTGGCCGGCAACGTGGCGAACATGCCCTCGCTCCTGCAGAGCGTGCGCTTCCTCACCACCGCCGTCGCCTCAGAGATGTCCTACTCCTCCGGCCTGCAGCGCCAGGCGCTGTTCTCCATCGCCCTCGTGCTCTTCCTCTTCATCATGCTGATCAACGCCGCTCTCGCCGTCCTTCTGAAGAAGGGCAAAAAGAGCTGAGCCGGGAAAGGAGCTGCGAAGCAATGGAACAAAAATCGAAACGGCGCGTCCTCTATGACAGGACGCTGCGCGCGCTGCTCTGGTTCTGCGCCGCGCTGACCTGCCTGCTGCTCGCTTTTCTCATCGGGTATATTTTTGTCAACGGCATTCCGCATATCACCTGGCAGCTGCTCTCCACCGAGCCGAGCTTCCGCAGCGATACCATCGGTATCCTGCCGAACATCGTCAACACGCTCTGCCTGATTCTCGGCACGCTGCTGATTGTGCTGCCGCTCGGCGCGGGCGCGGCCGTATACCTCACGGAATACGCGAAGAACCGGCGCGTGGTGGCGGCCATCGAGTTCGCGGCGGAGACGCTCTCCGGCATCCCCTCGATCCTCTTCGGCCTTGTGGGCATGCTCTTTTTCTGCGAGGTGCTCGGCTGGGGCGGCAGCATCCGCGCCGGCATCCTCACAATGACGATCATGGTGCTGCCCACCATCATCCGCACCACGCAGGAGAGCCTCAAATCCGTGCCCCAAAGCTACCGCGAGGCCTCGCTCGGCCTCGGCAGCGGCAAGTGGCACATGATCCGCACCGCCGTCCTGCCAAGCTCCGTGGAGGGCATCGTCACCGGATACATCCTCGCCATCGGGCGAATTCTGGGCGAATCGGCCGCCCTGCTCTTCACGGCGGGCAGCGCCTCGATCCTCTCCGCGAACCTGCTGCAGACGCTCTCCTCGTCCGGCGGCACGCTCTCGGTGGCGCTCTACATGTATGTGTCCGAGCGCGGCGAGCTCGAGGTCGGCTTTGCCATCGCCGCCATCCTGATGATGCTCGCCCTGCTGCTCAACCTCTCCGCCAAGGTTGCGGGGAAGAAGCTGAAACGATAACGGAAGGTGAAACAATGCAAGAAGCCATTCTCACGGCCCGCGGCCTCGATCTCTATTACGGGGAGAATCAGGCGCTCAAGAAGATTGACATGGAGATTCCCGAGCGCCGGGTGACGGCCCTCATCGGCCCCTCGGGCTGCGGCAAATCCACGTTCCTCAAAACGCTCAACCGCATGAACGATCTCGTGCCGAACGTCAGAATCGAGGGCACAGTGGAGTATCGCGGCCAGAATATCTATCAGCCCAGGCTCGATGTGACATGGCTGCGCCGCCATGTCGGCATGGTGTTCCAGAAGCCGAACCCGTTCCCCATGAGCATCTACGACAACATCGCCTACGGCCCGCGCACCCACGGCATCCGCGGCAGAAAGCAGCTCGATGAGATTGTCGAGCGCTCCCTGCGCGGCGCCGCCATCTGGGAGGAGGTGCGCGACAGGCTGAAAAAGCCCGCCCTCTCGCTCTCCGGCGGCCAGCAGCAGCGCATCTGCATCGCGCGCGCCCTTGCGGTGGAGCCGGACGTCCTGCTCATGGACGAGGCTACCAGCGCCCTCGACCCGATCTCCACCTCGAAAATCGAGGATCTGATTGCCGAGCTCAAAAAGCAGTATACGATTGTGATTGTGACGCACAACATGCAGCAGGCGGTGCGCATTTCAGACAAGTGCGCCTTCTTCCTCATGGGCCAGCTCATCGAGTTCGGCGACACAACGCAGCTGTTCTCCATGCCGCAGGACAAGCGCACGGAGGAATACATCACCGGCCGCTTCGGCTGACGCTGGGAGGAAAACGAATGAGAAACGTATTCAATTCCGAGCTCGAGGAGCTCGGCGCCCTTTTGACGCAGATGGCCGCCGCCGCGGAGGAGGCTCTCTCCGCCGTCACGGCCTCTCTCACGGATCCGAACGCGGAGACGGCGGAGCGGGCCCTCTCCATCACCAAGAGCATGGATCAGATGGAGCGCGATATCGAGAACCGCTGCCTCAAGCTCCTGCTGCGCCAGCAGCCGGTGGCCCACGATCTGCGCACCGTCTCCGCCGCCCTCAAGATGGTGACGGATCTGCAGCGCATCGGCGACCAGTGCGCCAACATCGCGGAGATGTCCCGCATCCTCGAAAACCGCGCCGAGCCGGCCTCCCTCGGCCAGATCCGCCTGATGGCGCAGAAATCCGCCGCCATGGTCCGGCAGTCGATCGCCGCCTATGTGGCGCACGACGCGGAGGCCGCCGGCCGCGTGGTGGAGCTCGACGACGAGGTCGACGCGCTCTTCCTCACGGTCAAGCGCGAGCTGGTCGACCGCATGGTGGCGAACCGCGGCGAGGCCGACCAGGCGATCGATCACATCATCATCGCCAAGTACCTCGAGCGCATCGCCGACCACGCCGTCAACATCGCCCAGTGGGCCACATACTGCGTCACGGGGGAGATTCAGCCCACGAACTGACGGCCCTCCTCCCGGTGAAAAAGTTTTCGAATCGATGAACTTCCTCTTGTGAAGGCGGCGAAGGTGTTATATGATTAGAGAGAACCCTCAGAAAAGGGCTGACAACAGACGGGTCCGGCGAGGCCGCCGCGCCCGTGCGGGAACCGCGAGGGAGGACAGCGATAATATGGCCAAGTTTATTGTAATCGTGGAGGATGACGAGAGCATCCGCGAGATGCTCCGCTATTATTTTCAGTCCGTCGGCTACGAGGTGCACGCCTACGAGTCCGGCGAGGCGCTGTTTGAGGCTGAGGACTGGAGCGTGTGCCCCGCGCTCTGCATCCTGGACATCATGCTGCCGGGCATGGACGGTCTGGAGATTCTCAACCGCCTGCGTTCCGGCAAGGGCACCGCGGAGATCCCGGTGATTATGCTCACGGCCCGCAGCTCGGAGATCGACCGCGTGACGGGCCTCGAGAGCGGGGCGGACGACTACGTCGTCAAGCCGTTCGGCATCATGGAGCTGCAGGCCCGCGTCAAGGCCGTGCTGCGGCGCACCCACCGCGAAGACAAGCAGGTGATCGTCTGCGGCACGCTTCGCATCGACCCGGCCGCCCGCGAGGTGACGCAGGACGGGGAGCGCGTGGAGCTCACCTACAAGGAGTTTGAGCTGCTGCGCCTTCTGGCCGCCCACCGCGGCGTGGCCTTCTCGCGCGACGATATCCTGCAGACGGTGTGGGGCTACGATTACACCGGCGAGACGCGCACGGTTGACATGCACGTCAAAACGCTGCGGCAGAAGCTCGGAGACGACATCGTCTCCACGGTGCGCGGCGTCGGCTATAAAATGAATTGAAGAGGGCCGCGGCCGGCCTTGTCCGGCGGCGGGCTTTTTCGGTCCGGAGGTTTTGGAGTTGAAAAAGCATATCTTTTCCGCCATGCTGCTGGCGGCCGGCCTCTCCATGCTCCTGTTCGGCGTGCTGGCCGCCCTGCTGCTCGAGGTGAGCGTCCGGGAGCTGCTGATCCTGGGCGTTCTCTTTGTCTTCTGCGTCACGGTGGGCTCCCTCATCGTGCGGGAGATCGCCGGCAGGCTCTCCGCGCGCGTTTTTCTGCCGCTGCGAACGGCGGAGGAGGCCCTGCACAAGATTGCCGCGGGCGAGGTCTACGCCGTGGACTGGAGCAAAACCGAGGAGGAGTATATTTCGCTCTTCCGCGCGATTGAGTGGCTCGAGGGCCGCATGCACAGCCTGGCCGCCGAGCGCGACAAGGTCAATCTGATTCTCGACTGCATGGACGAGGGCGTCGTCCTCCTCGACGAGAAGACGGAGCTCCTCGCCAGCAACCGCGCGGCGAGAAAGCTCTTCCACATGCCGGAGGACGCGGAGAACGTGGAGATCACCGCCTACATCCGCAGCCGCCGCCTCAACGACGCCATCCACGAGCTGCAGACGAAGAAGGAATCCGTGGTGCTCGACATGGAGCATCCGCGGCGGCAGGGGAGAAGCCTGCGCTTCTTCCTCTCTCCCGTCACGCGCCAGCGCTACAAGGGCCAGCAGGTCGGCATGTCGATCCTCATCTCCGACGTGACGGAGCTCAAGCGCGCGGAGGGCATTCGCTCCGAGTTCACCGCCAACGTGTCCCACGAGCTGAAAACGCCGCTCACGAGCATCAAGGGCTTTACGGATATGCTGGCCTCCGGCATGGTCGTCTCCCCCGAGGATCAGAAGCGCTTCCTCACGATGATCAGCGTGGAGGTGGACCGCCTTATCGACCTCATCAACGATATCCTCAAGCTCTCCGAGCTCGAGTCCGTGGCCATCGCCCAGTGCGAGGAGCAATCCGACGCCCTCGGCGCCGCCCGCGAGGTGGCCGCCTTCCTCGCCCCCGTGGCGGAGAAGGCGAACGTCTCCCTGAACGTGTCCGGCGAGCACGTCAGCGCGGCGATTCCGTTCGACCGCCTCAAGGAGCTGCTGCTCAACCTGATGGAGAACGGCATCAAGTACAACGAGCCGGGCGGCTCCGTTTCCGCCTCGCTGGAGCAGGAGGAGGGCATGGTGAAGATCACCGTCTCCGACACGGGCATCGGCATCCCGGAGGAGAGCAAAAGCCGCGTCTTCGAGCGCTTCTACCGTGTGGAGAAGGGCCGGGCGCGCAAAAACGGCGGCACGGGCCTCGGCCTCGCCATCGTCAAGCACATCGTCGTGCTCTACGGCGGGCGCATGGCGCTCGAGAGCGAGCTCGGCAAGGGCTCCACGTTCACCGTTTTCCTGCCCGCGGCCGGCTGACGGCGGCGCGATGCGGGCGGCGATACAGGGATAAAAGAAAGACGCTGTGGGAAAGGCTTCCCGCAGCGTCTTTTTTCAGTTTGGGGGGAGGGGGCTGGGGCGCTGTTTGGAAACGGTGGGGGGCTTGCGGGGAAGGGCTGCGTGTGGGAAGTTCCGCAGTGCGCTGTTTGGAAAGGCGAAGGGGAATGTGGTCGGGTGCGCTGTTTGGAAAAGGTGGAAGGGGGAAGTTTGGCGGTAGGGTTGTGTGTGGGAAAGTTCCGCAGTGCTCCGCCGTCCGGAAAAATTCGCTTCGTGCTGTTTTGGCTGCATCCGGCGAGACCGGATGCAGCGTCTGAAGCATCGGTTTGCGGTGCGCGGCACCGGAAACCGACGCTTCAGGGAGAAGGGGGATGCGCCCCTTCTCCCGTTTTCGCAGGGTCAAGACCAGGAAAGCTTCAATTCTTTACGTTTTTCTGCACAGTCGGCAAGATACAGGTTGATCAAAGTCTGATAAGGGATGCCGGAGCTTTCAGCCTGCTCCTTGAAATAGTCTATGGTGCTGCTGTCAATGTTGATGGTGATCTGCTTTTTGAGCTTTTTTGCATAAGGGTTTTTTCTGGGATTCAGGTTACTGATATCGTATTCGTCTCGCATGGTATCACCTCAAATTCCTTCCCGATACGTCTTTTTCTCGTTTTTGGTTGCCGGTCTGGCTGAAATGATGCGGATGGTGTTCTCCCCGTCGCGGTAGCAATGGCTTACAATGC
>CALWRP010000007.1 GCA_944383955.1 uncultured Clostridia bacterium | reverse complement strand
AATGCCTTGGCCTATTCTTCAACTGCGGCGGAATAGCGTGCAAAAGCAGTCCAGGTACTGGGCTTGGTTTTTGCACGTTTTTTTCGTTTTTGCCTTATTTGCGGTCTGTTTTTAGTGTTTCAACCTTCTCCTCCTCCCGCGGCTTGCGGCCCGGGCTCCGTGCCCGTGCGTTCCGCGTATTTTTCTTCCTCCTCGGCCAGCATCGAAACGGGCTCCGGCAGCGGCTCCGCCGCTTCCCCCGCCGTGTCGAGGATCAGCAGCGACCAGTCGTCGAGCCTCTCGCACGGCAGCTCCGCCATCTGGCGCAGCACGTCTGCCAGCTGGCTGTTGGTCTCAATCAGGCCCTGCCGCACATAGAGCAGCAGCTCCGCCGCGGTGGCCTGCAGGCTGCCGCCCCGCCCCTGAAACATGGCGCAGGGCCCGTCGCTCATCAGCAGAACGCGGGAGACGCTCCGCTCCCCGCGGCGCAGGCTGGTGAGCCTGAGGTGCTCCTCCGCGTTCGGGAAGGAGACAAAGAACGTGCGGCTTGCGCCCTCCGGCGCGTTCTCCGGGCTGGAAACGAACACGGTCTCCCCGTTTTCATCCGCCGCAAAGAGAGCCCCGTCTCCCAGGTGGCCGAGGAGCAGGCGCTCCCCGTCGTCCACGCAGAGGAGGAGGGTGGCCGCGTAGTCCGGGGCGTGGAAGGGGGCTTCGCTCCCCGCCAGACGCGCGAGACCCTCCCGGCAGGCGGCGAGAATCCGCCTTTTCTGCTCCGGCACGTCCAGCCCGAGAAAGGCGGAGAGGGGCACGGAGGCGAACAGGCCGATCACCGCCTCCACATGCGAGCGCGCCGCCTCTCGCGCAAACAGCGAGGAGCTCGCCCCGTCGGAGAGGGCGAGCACCGTGTTCCCGTTTTCACAGCTTCTGGCGCCGATGGCGTCCTGGCAGGGCAGGCCGCCGCGCTCGTGGGCGATGCCCGTTCCCAGATATCCCAATATGCGCATGGCTTTTCTCCCCGGCCGCGTCACAGCATCTCCAGGAAGAGCTTCACGGCCTTCTCGTCGTCGGACTCAAAGATGTTCGTCTCCTCGATCCGGCGCTTGATGTAGTCGCTGAGCCGTTCGGCCGGCACGTCGTCGAAGTCGAGCAGAATGGAGGGCGGGGTCGCAAAGGCGTTCCCCGCGTCCTGCGAGGAGTAGTCCTGCAGCTGGAACGCGACCGGATCCACCTCCAGCGAGTTTGGATGAAAGGCTGTGGGAATCTGGCAGTAGAGCTCCTCAAGGTAGAACACGATCGAGCCCTCCAGGCGATCCTTCGGGCAGAGCGGCCCCATTCCGGCGAGCTCGAGCATCGTGTTGAGCTGCTGGGTGTTCATGGAGAGATGGATACCGAGCGCGATGAGAAAGATGCGGCTCGGCATCGTGTGATGGCGCTCGAGCTCCCGCATTTTTCTGTAGTAGCGGTCGAGCACCTCCGGCTTGCCGGAAAAGAGGATGTTCGGCGTGAGCCGTTTCTTCTCGTGCTTGCCCACAACACCCTTGAGGTCGAGCTCCTCGTCGTCCTTCTCCTCGATGTCGATGAAAAAGCTGTTGAGATAGTCCAGCAGGCGCCGGTACGCGCTCTCGAACGAGGGCATGAGCTGCTCCATCAGCTCGCGGAAATCGCTGTCGGCCTGCGCGCCTGTCTGCTGCGCTCCCTGCTTCCTTCCGGCGCTCGCGGTGATGGCGTCGAAGGCGATCCAGGTGGTCATGCTGTCGCGCTTTGCGTGGGCGGACTGCAGATATTGCCCGCGGATCTCCTCGAAGACGGCGTGGTATTCCTCGAAGAGGGCGGCCGGCTGATCGCTGCCGCCGCGCTCGAGCAGATAGATCCAGATGGCGTCGCCCGGATGCTTGGCGTACAGCTTCTGGAACCGCGCCCAGCGCGTGAGCAGGTTGTTTGTTTCCTCCACGTTCAGGCGCATCATCATCGCCATCATGATGACGCTCTCGCGCTTCGAGGGGATTTTCCGCGAAAAGAGGGACGCGCTGCTCTGCGAGACGCCGCAGCCCTGCGCGATTTTCTTCGCGTTGAGATTGTTTTTGCGCAGCATGGGCAGCACATGATCGCTCCAGCCGGCGTACAGCGCCTCGTTTTCCTTCACCAGCGCCTCGTATTCCTCCTGGTTCTCACATTTTCCGATTTCAAATTCATAGATCCTGCTTTCCATCTGCCAGCCCCTCCTCCGTCTCCGTTGCTTCGATCTGCACGGCCCTCAGGCAGATGGCCGTGCAGTTGTCTGAGCCGCGCTGCCTGGCGGCCCGTTTCACAAGCGAGCGCAGCGCGCCCGGCTTTTTTGCCGCCTCCCACAGCCGTTTGACGGGCAGCGCGTCCGTCAGGCCGTCGGTGCACAGCAGCAGGCTGTCCCGCGGCCCGAGCGTCCCCCCGGTGATGTGCGCCATCTGCGCCGCGGAGCGCCCCGGCTTTCCCACATACCGCAGCAGGCAGCATTCGTCCGCCGCCTCTGTGGGGATGCCGAGCTCCCGCTTCCTCCAGGCCAGGGTGTGGCGGCAGCTGAGCTCGAGCGGCTCCTCCTCGCCGTCCTTCAGAAGGAAGATGGGGCTGTCCCCGATGTTGGCGGCTGCGAACTCGTTTCCCCGCAGGGCCACGAGAGAGAGGGTGCACCCGCCCGATCGGCGCAGCATACCGTACAGCTCCAGCACGCCGGACTGCGCGAACTCCGCGGCGGTCAGCGCCGCCTCTGCCGGGGATTCCCCCTTTTCGAGCGAGGCGGCAAGCGCTCTGGACAGCTGGCCGAGCGCCGTCGCGGCGGCCATTTCGCCCACCGCGCCGCCGCCGATGCCGTCGCAGACGCAGAAGAGCTCGAGCGGCCCGGCCTGCGCGCTTCCCTCCACCCAGACGGGCTTCTCCGTGTTGAAGAGCTCGTAGGCGGCGCCCACTCTCAGATTATCCTGATTGTTCTCGCGTGAGCCCTTCTCTGAGGCCGCCGCGTAGGACAAGAACCATTTTTTCACCGGTATTCCGCCTTTCTGCCCGCGGCGCCGTCCCCTTGGCGGAACGCTTCCGTTGCCGGGCTTTCCCGTTTTTCTCATTTTACCACCCGGCCCGCTGCATGTTTTGGAAAAAACTGCGGCGGGCCGGGCGGCCTTGCGGGCGGGCGTCAGATCTTCCAGAGCTGGTTGATGACGTCGTCGATGGGCGTGCCGGTATACATGGCCTTGGTGGATTCATGGATCAGCTGATAGAACTGCGAGATGTTCTGTGAGCCGTCGCTGAAATCGGAGGCCCGCAGCACGTGGTCGGGGAAGCAGGTCAGCCTTCGCAGCTCCTCCAGATTGGCTCTCGCCCCGTTTTGCTGCTGGATGCCCGCGGCGACGAACACGAGCTTTTTCGCCCGCTCCCGCTCGCGGATCTCCTGCGCCGCCTGGGCGTAAGTCTCCGCAATCTCCCGCTCCACCTCCGGCGGCGCGCCGATCCCCGCGTCCGGGTAGCCGTCCGTCAGAAGAAAGAGAAGAGGCTGGAAGTATTTTTCCGCTTTTGATTGCTTCCACTCCATTTTTTTCTGGTCCAGCAGATCGAGGGCGGTGAGCAGCGCCTGTCCCGTCGCCGTGAAGCCCTCGCTTTTGCCGATATCGAGATCGTGCTCCCGCACCTGCTCGAGCGGCTTGAAGCTGACGGTGACCTCGGTTTCGTTGCTGAACTGGATGACGAGCAGCTCGACGATGCCGCGCAGCGTCAGCTCGCGCTTCATGCTGCGGATCAGGCTCTGCGCCCCCTGGTTGAGCAGGTCGCGGATATCGCTGGTGGACTCGCTCCTGTCGATCACGATGCACACCGGCAGATGGGTCTTCGGGCCTGAGGCCCGCGGGTTAATCTGGAATGCCATACGGTTCTCTTCCTTTTCTTTTCAATTTTATGGCAACGCCGCATCATCCCAGGTGGTGTAGTGCGCCAATATATTTTTTGTGAGATAATCCAAAAAGCGCAGGCAATCCTTGCCGGTTTGGCGAGCATTTTTGGGGAATATCACGGAAAATTTTGGCGCGAAACGCCGCCTGAGCCCAAGGCGCGAATTGTGCGGTGGTGCCTTATAGATCGAGCGCCCGGATCCACGCGCCGAGGCTGTGGTCGCCGCGGAAATGGAACTCGTCCGCGAAAAGGCGGCGCAGCTCCTCCGGCTGGCTTTCCCACATGCGCAGGATATCCTCGTTGGCCCGGCAGTCCGGGGGCGTCTTCACGTCCAGGGGGAAGGAGGCGTTCGCCCAGCCCGGCTCGTCGTCGTCCTCCGCCGAGAGGCGCTGGCGCAGCGGGCTGTCGTAGAACAGGCACTGGAACAGCAGCACGGCGAAGGCGAAGGCCTCGTGGCGCGGCTCGCGCAGCGTTTCCCGCACGTGCAGAGGGGAGATCTCCGGGTGACGGTAGAGCTCTGTGACGGCGCCGCCGGGATAGTGCAGCAGCTGAAAGCTGTCGCAGTCCACCACAGAGACGCGGTCATCGTCGTCGACAAGGATGTTGTTGCCGGAGAGATCGTTGACGATGATGTGCAGGTTGTGCAGCTCCAGCAGAAGGAGCGTCAGCTGGCGGAAGATCGCTTCCGGATCGTGCCCGTCCCAGCCTGTCAGCCAGTAATCGCGCAGCGCCTGACCGCGGCAGCGGCGCATGACGTAGCCGATCACGGCGCCGTCCCGGCCGAGCGGCAGGTCTGCGCCGAGCAGCCGCTCGGGAACGGCGACGGGCAGGCGGCCAAGCTGCGGCGAGAGGGCCTGCAGCCAGCGAAGCTTCTCGCACTGCGGGCCGGTCATCGCTTTTTGGTGATAGATTTTGATGTATTTTCCGCGGAGCAGGTCGCACTCATAGAGGCTGCCGTAGCTGCCCTGCAGGTTGGTGGGATGCAGGGCGCTTCCCGCGAACAGCGCCTGCCCCGTCAGCGCGTCCCGCACAAGGGAGAGCTCCCGGATCGGCGGCGCGGCCTCCCCGGCCTGCAGGGGCTCCGGCCGGCGGAAGAAGAGCCTGGCCGCCTCGCGGATGGGGTAGACGCGAGACGTGTCGGACGCGCAGTTCCACCCGGAGACGACGACGAGGAAATGATTCTCGAAGCCGGAGACGTGGCGCAGGAATTCCTCCTGCTTGTTCAGATCGCCGAAGAGGAAGACGAGCGTGCCGTCAAAGAGAGCCGCGGGGCCCTTGCGGGAACGGCAGGTGTCGTAAATCTGCTCGAGGTCCCAGAGCGGACGGCGGCCGGGATACTGCCGCAGGTTGCGCTCCAGCAGGTCGAGCAGAAGCTGCGCCTTTCTGCCGAAGATCTGCGAGCGGCACAACAGGCCGAGCTCAAAGAGGACGTTGTCCGGAACCAGCCAGAAAAAGGGCAGCCCGGCCAGCCGCTGCAGCTCGTCCTGCGCAAGGCACACCCAGCTCGTGTGCAGCACGAGCCCCACGCGGCCGGGACGCCGCGTCGGGCTTGTCTGAGCGATCCATCGCCTGAGAGCGTCTGTTACCATGGCCGGCAGTCACCTCCGGGTGATGATTTTGCCCGCGGGAAGAGCGCGCGCTGCTCCGCGCGGCCTCTGCTTTGGGGAAAAGGCCGCTCACTCCCGGGCGGGCTGCTGTGCGGGGTGGCGGCGGCGCGGTGCCCGGCGGTAGGTCACGGGGGCGGCGGCGTCGGGATCGTCGCTTCTCTGCGGCCTGGTGCGCGTTTCGCCATCCGGATCCGGCGTGCCGGTGGAGAAGGGATCCGGGAAGAAAAAGCGCAGCGGCTGCATGCCGAGGAAGACGACGAGGCCGTCCTCGATGGAAACCTCGTCCACGGGAGTGCGGCTGCCCTTGACGTATACGAGGTTGCGCGAGCCGCTGTCCTGCAAAAAGAAGCCGTCCTCATCCCGCAGGATGCGGGCATGGTCCTCGCTCACCGTGAACGCTTCCTCGGAAAAGTCTGCGAGGATGATGTCGCCGTGCGCGGAATCCGGCCGCGAGACGCTCACCCCGTATTCGGGGATGTCCCGCACCTGAAAGCGCTTGACGGGCTTCATGGATTTCGGGTCGAGCTGCTCCACGAGAAGCAGCGGCAAAAGCAGCGTGTGTCCGGGCGCGCGGCCGGGCTCCTCCCCCTCCGGGACGACATTGCGGGAATAGCGCGTTTCCTGCTTGGAAAGCGGCGTGGGAAAGAAGCGCTGTTTCAGCCTTTTGGCCAGGTCGGCGGCAGCGGCGGCGCCGCTCTTGTTCCGCAGAAGCACAAAGAGCGAAAAGGCAAAGAGCAGGGAGACGAGCAGGCCGAGCACAAGCATGACAATCAGCATGGGAGATCCTCCTTCAGCGCCAGATGAATTCGATGGACAGAGTTTGCTTTATCCTCATCATAGCAGGCTCGTTCCCCGCGGTTTTGGTTTGTTTTGCGGGGTTATCCCTGTTCGTCAAGATAGAGCCGAAGCCGCTGGAAATAATCCGTCACCGATTCCGCGGCGTAGCTGCGCGCGTCCGCCTCGCAGCGCTGGGTGTAGTAGGCGTAGAAGGTTTCGTCGGACGCCCCCTCCTCATAATCGGCGAATTCCTCCGCGTAGACGGCGGCGTCCCCGAACAGGCGCAGCCCGCCGAGCGATTCCCCCGCCCCGCGGTAGGCGTCCACCAGGCGGTGCTGATAGCTGTGGTACGCCTCGTGGCAAAGAGCGTCGAGCACCTCCCCGGAGGAGCCGTGCGCAAGCAGCTCCAGATCAAGGGAGATGGTTCTGGTGGCGTCGGAGTAATTGCCGAGCGTGTCCTCCGGCAGGTTGGAGACGCCCACATTCAGCTCGTTTGGCAGGCCGAGATAGTGGGCTTCGATGTTGGCCACCGTCTGCATCACATCGAGCCTTTCCCGCGTGCCGAGCGCTTCCCATTCCTGGTCCTGCAGCAGGAGGATGGCGTCCATGTTGGCCGCGATGGTCTCCCCGGGAGCGCTGGAGCCCCGCTGCGCCTGCACGGACGGCGTTACCAGCGACATGCCGAGCGTCGCCGGGACGACGAGGACGAGAAACAGCGCGGCCATGCCCAGCGAGAGGAAGGAGTGCGCCGTGCACAGGCAGTGGTAGAGCCTGTTTTTGAGGACCGCGGCGCGGTTGGGCGAGCGGATTTTTCTCGCGAGCACATGCAGCGTGTTGCCTGCCGCCAGCACGGCGGCCGCCGAGAGCACGATGGCGGGCAGATTTCCCAGCACGTCCGGATACGTCATCACCAGATACGCTCCGCACGGCAGCAGCACGCACGCCAGGGCTGTCCACTCCGTGCGCCTGCGCCGGAACACGAGCAGGACGCCGAGCATTGTCCCCGCGATTGCCATCGAGCAGAACACCAGCCTCGATTCGCCGAAGGTCATGCCCGGCAGCGTGCGGAACAGCACGCTGTAAAACCACACCACCGCCACCGCCAGGTCCAAACCGCAGCTGAACAGGAAGTCTCCCCAGGTTTTTGTGCTTCGGTCCTTCATCATGTCAGTTGCCTCCCTTCCTCCGTCTGCGGCGCGCCGCCGCGAAAGGAACTGACATCAGTATACAGGATTTATTATACATGGTTTGGCAAGATTCTGCCACCTGAAATGGGAAAAAATGCGGAACAAGGGGGGGAAATGGCGGAATGAGAAAAGGAGCGCCGCGCCATTCACGCGGATGGCCGGTATTTTGAGGAACTGCATGAAAAAACGGGGCCGGGAGGACGAATCCCCCCGGCCCCGCCGTTTCTGTTGAACCGATCAGTAATTGTCGCAGGTGATTTCAAAGAAGCCCTTCGCGTACCGGCAGGTGGGGCAGACCTCCGGAGCGGCCGTGCCGACCACAATGTGCCCGCAGTTGCAGCACTCCCACACCTTGATTTCGCTCTTCTCAAACACCCTGGCCGTCTCCACATTGCGCAGCAGCGCGCGGTAGCGCTCCTCGTGGCGCTTCTCGATGGCGGCAACCAGCCGGAATTTGGCCGCCAGCTCCGGGAAGCCCTCGGCCTCCGCCGTCTTCGCGAAGCCGTCGTACATGTCCGTCCACTCGTAGTTCTCGCCCTCGGCGGCGTGCAGCAGATTTTCTGCCGTGGAGCCGATCCCGCCGAGCTCCTCGAACCACATTTTGGCGTGCGAGCGCTCGTTCTCCGCCGTCTTCAAAAACAGCGCCGCAATCTGCTCGTAGCCTTCGCTCTGCGCAACGGAGGAGAAGAAGGTGTACTTGTTCCGCGCCTGGGATTCCCCGGCAAACGCGGCCTCAAGATTCTTCTCAGTCTGTGTGCCGGCGTACCGGTTGGCCCTGGGGGCGGCCTCCTCGATTTTCTCAAAGGACGAGGCGGGCTGTTTGCAGCGCGGGCAGGTGAAATCCTCGGGCAGCGTCTCGCCCTCGTAAACATATCCGCAGACCTTGCACTTCCATTTGCTCATTTTCTTTTTCTCTCCCTTCGGCGTGCCGCCGTCTGTCTCCGGTTCGTTGCAGGGGATGCGCTCAAGCAGCTCCCTGGCTGCCTCTGTGGGGAAGGCGGGGGAGGGGGGAGACTGCACCCAGCCCTCGAGCAGCGCGTGCGCGCTGCGGCTCTGCGGCAGCATGTAGCCGGCCTCGCGCAGCAGATCCTCGTTCACCAGGCGGATCGATTTTGTCATCGCCTTCATCAGGCGGGAAAGCCCGTCCTCCTGCGCCGCGCCGGCCAGCTGTGCGGCGATCGATTCCTGCTCCGCCTTACTCCCGGCCAGGGCGTTCTCCAGCGCGACCACGCCCTCCTCCTTCTTCTGCTGCGGCGGGTATGCAACCGGCACCATCGAGATGGCGCCGCTCGGGCAGGCCCCGGCGCAGACGCCGCAGCCGATGCACTTCGTCACGTCGATGATGCTGTTCTCCGTATCCGTGGCCCCGGTGGGGCAGACGTACAGGCAAAGGCAGTCCTTCGTGCACAGGCGAAGGTTTCTCACAGCAAGCTTTTTCATCCTCTCAGCCCCTCCCTTCCACTTTTTCAAACTTCCACGCGGGCACCTTGCACACCGGGCAGAGCGCCGGGGCCTCGTCGCCCACAAAGAGGAAGCCGCACACGGTGCAGACCCATACGTTCGTGTTTTGCAGGAAGGCCTCGCCCTCCTTCTGATAGCGGCGCAGCAAAGAGGCGAGGATACCCGTCACCTTCTCGCCCCACACGCAGATGCGCTGCGTGCCGCGGTCGCCCTCGGCCTGCGCGGCGGCCCGCAGAGCGGGGTAGCCCTCGTTCAGATCGCTCTCCACGCGCGCGAGCAGAGCCTCAAGGCTTGCGCCGGGCACAGCCGGAGCCGCTGCCCCGAAGAAGTCCGCCAGCTCGCGGAAGAGGGCCGCCTCCCTTTCCTGATACTGCTTTTCACAGCCGCGCGCCAGATTGGAGCACACGGCGGAGAGCTCGCCCGCCGAGAGCTCGCGGAAGTCCCCGTCGAGCTGTACGGGCGCGGCGGGGGCGGTTTCCTCCTGCCGCTTTTCGGGGGCGAACATGCTCTTGTCCGCGCCGCACAGCGGGCAGACCCAGCTGTCCGGCAGGGCCGCGAAGGGCGTGCCCTCCTTCGATTCGTCGTAAACGTATCCGCAGACGCCGCAGATCCATTTGCCCATCCTGTTTCCTCCTTCCCGCCGTATGACACAGCCCGCGTCAGGAAAGCGCTTCGCCGTCCTCCGTTTCCCGCCCGGCTTCGCGCCTGCGGCGGCAGTCCTCGCACAGGTAGAGGAGCTTGAGGTCGTAGCCGAGCAGCGGTACGCCCATCTGGCGCTGCAGCGCCCCGGTCAGATCCTCCAGGGTCACGTCCGAAAGCCTTCCGCAGCCCCGGCACACGAGATGATCATGGCGGGCGATGCGGTCAAAGCGATCCGGGCTTCCCTGCACAGAGAGCTTTCGGATCCGGCCCTCCTCCCAAAGCCTGTTGAGATTGTTATAGACTGTGGCGAGCACCACCGTCGGATATGTCTCCCGCAGCGCGTCGAAGATCTGCTCCGCCGTCATGTGATTGCGCGAAGCCTCCACGAGCTCGAGAATTTTTCTCGCGTACTTTGTCATAGCAGCCTCTTTTTAGAATAATTCTAAATATATTGTATATGAAATACAAAAAATGTCAAGCTAAATTTGAAAAATATCAGGGGTTTACCCATTCGCAAGGCTTGTTCCCTCCCAGGCACGGTCGGGAAACGCGCCGATCAGCCGGGCGGCGGTGGGGGCGACGTCGAGAATGGAGGGGATGCGCTCCATGGGGCCGGGGGAGAAATCCGGGCCGATGCACACCAGCGGGATGAGCATGTCGCTGTCGTCCTGCGCGCCGTGCGTTCTGTCGTGGCCGCCGTGGTCCGCCGTGAACAGCACGGTGTATGTTCCGGAAAAGCGGTCGATGAGCTTCTGGGCCTGCGAGAGCGCCAGCCGGCACGAGGCCAGATATTCCTCTCCCATCCAGCCGTAGCGGTGGCCGACCTCGTCCGGCGCGCCGAGGTAGACGAAGGCAAAATCGGGAGCCTGCTCCGCCAGCACCCGCAGAGCGTTTTCCGTGATGGCTTCATCCGCCGCCTCATACGTATTCTGCGACCCGGAGACAAAATAACTGTAGGCGAGGGAGCCGGGGCGGCTCAGATCGCGCAGCTCCTCCCAGTCGTAGAAGAAAGCGCACGTCTTCCCGGCGGCGTGCAGCTGCTCGCACAGGCCGTTCACGGGCCGCACCTGGGGAACATAGGTGTTGGTGAGAATGCCGTGCCGGTCCGGCGCGACGCTGTGAAAGAGCGACATGTGACACGGCAGGGTGACGGAGGGCCACACCGTCCGCGCCCGCAGGCTGTAGCTGCCGAGCGTGAGCAGCCGCCCGGCGAAGGGGTGGCCGCAGGCGGCCAGGGCGTCCGGGCGGAAGCCGTCCGCCAGGATCAGCAGGACCTTTTGCATCATGATGAAAACTCCTTTCTTCAGTTCCGGTTTGCTTTGTGCTGTCCGCAGCCCGCTCTCGCCCGCCGCGGGAACGAGGCCTGTCCGGCCGGGAGCTTCCTGCACAGGCTGTCCTTTCGGGAGCGCGGGAGCTCTGCGCAGGCAGGCGGGCGGCCGCAAAAAAGCGAAAGCGCCCGCCGTTCCTCCTCATGGGAGGCGCGGCGGGCGCGCCGGTTCATTTCCCTGGCTGCGAGACGCCGATCAGGGAAGGAGCGCCGTCAGCAGGGCGATCAGAGCCGAGAGGCCGGCGATGACGCCCAGGGCGTAGAGCGCGCAGCCCGGCAGGCAGCCGCCCCGGCGATAACCGTATCCGCGCGGCGGACGCGGCGGGGGCGGGGGAGGTGGCGGCGGCCGGTGAAAGCCCGGTCCTCCCGGCCCTCTGAAATGGCCGAAGCCTCCCGGTCTGGCCGGCCGCCCAAAGCCGCCCGGCCTTCCGGGGCCCCGACGTCCGCCCGGTCCTCCTGGTCCGCCTGGTCTTCCTTTTCCTGGTCCTGGCATACGAAAACTCCCTTTTCTGTCCGTTGCTTTCCTCCTTATTGTACCAGATTGCAGAGGGAAGAACAAGGAATTTTCAGACAATATTCATAAAATAAAACGGCGCGCGTCTCTTTCCCGTGCCGCCCAATTGTGCTATACTGAAAAAAACGCCGCGGCTCCCGCCCGGCAGAGAAAGGGAGAGCGTGAACTATGAACACCATCGAGGCTATCAGGCAAAGACACAGCTACCGCGGCCGGTACGACGGCGCTCCCGTCCCGCGGGAGGATCTGCTCCGCATTCTCGAGGCCGGTCTGGCCGCTCCCTCGGGCTGCAACAAGCAGACGACGTCTCTCATTGCTGTGGACGAGCCGGAGACGCTGCGCCGGCTGCACGGCGTCATCGTGCCGGACGTGGCCGCCACGGCCCCGGCGATGATCTGCGTGCTGACGCGCCGCGTGTGCGCTTACCGCGACCGCTGCTTTGCCGTGCAGGACTATGCCGCCGCCATTGAGAACATGCTGCTCGCCATTGTCGAGCTCGGCTATGCGAGCTGCTGGATCGAAGGCCACATCACAGACGAGGACAGGATCTGCGACAGGATGGCGGAGCTTCTCGGCGTGCCGCGGGAGTATGAGCTTGTCGCCTTTCTGCCGGTGGGCCGGGCGCTTGACGCGGCCGCGCCCGTGGGGAAGCTTCCGTTTGCCGAGCGCGCCTGGTTCAACACGTTCGGCGCCGGGGCGTGAGACGCTCAGGCCTTTCTCCAACAAAAAACGTCTGCCTGGAAATGAGAATTCCCGGCAGACGTTTTTTGTTGGATTCCTGTGCCGCGCGGCGCTCCCGGCCGTTTTCCCGCGGCGGCGCGGCTCCCGCTTGGGCTGGTATCCGCCGTGCGCCTTACGGCTCCTCATCCGCGGCGGCGGGCCAGCTCACCGGCGCGTTGCGGTCGCACACCAGGTTCTCTCCCTCCACGCGAAGCTCCACCGCCTGCACAACCGCCATGTTGCGCTGCTGATCCGTGAAATCCTGCGGACAGTTTCCGTCCTCCTGCAGCTCGCAGGCAAAGGGATGGCAGAAGTAGAAGAGGAAGGCCCTGTCCCCGCGCACCACAACGTCGGCATGGTGGCCGAGGCCGGCGTCCATGGGCCGCGTGCCGGAGTGCTCGAGGAGGTTGGCGCGCCGCGTCCAATGGGTGAAATCCTGCGAGGAGTAGACGGCCAGGCCGCTCCAGAAATCGGAGACCATCCAGATCTTCCCGCCCAGGGTGAACACGTTCGGCCCCTCCTGCGCGCAGTCGGAGATCTCCTCGCCCACGACCTCCCAGCGGTGCAGATCGCGGCTGACGGCGGCGTAGGTGCGGCTCTCGCGGTTCTCGTCCTTATACCACATCTTGTAAAGGCCGGGCTCCGTCTCGTGCACGCAGGCGTCGATCACGCGGGCGGAGCAGAGGTCGACGTCGCCGAGAAACTCCCAGTCCCAGAGGTTCTGCGAGACATAGTGCAGCATGCGGCGCGGATACTGCCAGTCCGTGGGAATGCCGGTGATATAGGAGACGTACATGTGATACGCTCCCTGCGCCCGGATGATCTCCGGCGCCCAGAAGGTGGTGTGGCCGCGCTCGATATCGAGCCCCGCCAGCGTGCCGCGGTAGAGCCACTTGGCCCCGTCCTCGCTCACGGCCACGCCGATTGTGGTGCC
>CALWRP010000006.1 GCA_944383955.1 uncultured Clostridia bacterium | reverse complement strand
GTTTGTCAAGCACTTTTTTCTTCTCTTTTTGGGGACAGCCTTGACATTGTATCACTTGCGCGATGCTTTGTCAAGATTTTTTTCCGTCTCTCTCGACGGCTTGACTATCATACCACAGTGATTTCCCCTTGTCAACGGGTTTTTTCAAATTTTTTGCAGATTTCTTCATTATTTTTCCGCTCTTGTGGTCGCCGCGAAACCATACATTATATATTGTGTTTTTGCGCGCACTTTGCCCGGTACGCGGCAGGCGTCAGGCCGGTCTCGCGGCGAAATACGCGGATCAGATACCCGCCCTCGGAGAAGCCCACGGCCCGCGCGACCTCCTCCACGGAGAGGCCCGTCTCCTCGAGCAGGCGGCAGGCGGCGGTGACGCGCGCCTGCCGCAGCAGATGCGCAAAGCTCCTCTGCCCCGACTCCCGCAGAATGCGCGAAATATGACGGGTGGAAAAGTGAAGCCGCCGGGCGGCGTCCTCCAGGGAGGCCTCGGGATCGCAGGCGCTCAGGCTGATATAGGAGAGCAGCTCGCGCAGCTGCGCCCCGTATTTCTGCGGCGCGCCCTCCTCGATCACCGGCCCGCGGTCGAGGAGGATGGAGAAGAGCAGGGCCAGGGCCCCGTTCATGGCGGCGCGGCGGTTCGGGCGGGCGGAGAGCGACTCGCGCGTCAGCAGGAGAAGCAGCTCGCGCGCCTCCCCGTCCTCGTCCATCTGAAAGAGGAGGCAGCGGCCCTGCGCGCCCGGCGGGGAGAACAGGCCCTGCTGCGCGCCCTCCACGCCGAAGACGGCGGGGAAGGAGGCGCGGAAGAAGGAGGCGCGGATCAGAATGTTGAGCACGACGCCGTCCGGCGAGCAGGAGATGGCATGCACCGCCTTCGGGCTGAGCAGGAAGAGCTGCCCGCTCCGCAGCGAGTAGTCCTCACCGCCCACAGACTGGCGGGCCGTCCCCTCGAGCACGGCAATCAGCTCATAGAATGTATGCGAGTGCGGGGGCGTACTGTCCCGGCTGTCGTGCTTTCGCACGCACACGTCGTCCCCGGAGACGATGAAGCTGCGCTCGTCGAACTCCGGCGGCGAGGGCCCTGCCCACTCGTCCCCGGGAGGAGCGTCGAAGCCGTACCACCTGAGCGGGCGGCTCTCCGGCGGCATAGCCTCCAGGCGGGCGCGAAACGATTGCCCCGTCAGGCGGCCGGCGGCGGTTTCCTGCTCGAGCGCCGTCAGCTCCCGCAGCAGCGCCTCTGTCTCTCTCAGCTTTTTCATGTCCGTTTTCTCCTATCCAACGTGTCGCGCGCAGCCTTTGCAAAAACGAAAAAAGCGTGCTATAGTGCAGATATCGGATTCCTCTATATCATACAGGAATTTGTCCGGAAAATCCATCCCCCGGCGGACAAAAATTGCGCGGGACAAGGAGCGGGACGCACAACGCGCCCGGTCGCCCCCGCACGCGCCCGGAAAAGCCGGGCCGTTTTGCCGGAGGGAACCAGCTGCGCCAAGCAAAGGAGGAGTTTCTCTTGAAAATTACAACCATGCGCGCCAACCATCTCGAAACCCCGCTGGGGTATGATCTCACCGGCCTGAGCCTCTCCTGGATCGCGGAGGAAGCCCGCGGAACCCGGCAGGCGGCCGCCCGCGTGCAGATCGCCCCTGACCCCGGCTTTTCCCGCCTGCTGCACGACAGCGGCGAGGACGGCAGCCCGGACTCCCTCTCCTACTGCCCCGGCCTCACGCTCGCCCCGCGCACCCGCTACTACTGGAAGGTGACGGTGCGCGACGAGACGGGCGACGAGGGCAGCGCCGTCTCCTGGTTTGAGACGGGCAAGTGCGGCGAGCCGTGGCAGGCGGAGTGGATCTCCCCCGACTGCGGAGACGTGCACCCCCTGGTGCGCGGCGTCTTCGCTCTGCCGGAGCGCCCCGTGCGCGCCCGCGCCTATGTGTGCGGCTGCGGCCTCTACGAGCTGTTCGCCAACGGCGAGCGTGTCGGCGACGAATACTTCACCCCCTATTATAATGATTACCACCTCTGGATGCAGGTGCAGGCCTACGACGTGACCCAGCTGCTGCACGAGGGCGAGAACGTGCTGGGCGCCATGCTCGGCAACGGCTGGTACAAGGGACGCTTCGGATTTGAGGCCAACCCGCGCCACGGCCTTTTCGGAGACCGCTTCTCCTTCCTCTGCGAGGTGCGCGTCACGCTCGAGAGCGGGCGCGAGCTGTGCTTCGGCACCGACGGCTCCTGGAAATGGGCCCCCTCCCCCGTGCTCGCGCGCAGCATCTACGACGGCGAGGTCTGCGACGCCCGCCTCGCGATCCCCGGCTGGAACGAAAGCCCGCAGGAGCCCGCCGGATTCCGCCCCGTCTCCCGCGGCGAGCTGTCCTACGCGGCGCTGAGCGATCGCTTCAGCGTGCCGGTGCGCATCACGGAGACGCTGCCCGTGCCGAAGCTCATCCGCACGCCGAAGGGCGAGAGCGTGCTCGATTTCCGCCAGGAGATCACCGGCTGGGTGCGCTTTGTCTGCGATCTGCCCGCCGGGACCCGCGTGCGCCTGCAATACGGCGAGATTTTGCAGAACGACTGCTTCTACAACGACAACCTGCGCTCCGCGAAGGCGGAATACACCTATATCTCAAACGGCTCCCCCGCCGAGACGCGCCCCTTCTTCACCTTCTACGGCTTCCGCTATGTGAAGGTGGAGGGGATGGAGGAGGTCAACCCCGCGGACTTCACCGCCTGCGTGCTGCACTCCGACCTGGAGACGACGGGCTGCATTGAGACCTCCGACCCGCGCGTGAACCGCCTCTTCCTCAACGCCATGTGGGGCCAGCGCGGCAACTTCCTCGACGTGCCGACGGACTGCCCGCAGCGCGACGAACGCATGGGCTGGACGGGCGACGCCCAGGTTTTCTGCCCCACCGCCACGTTCAACATGGACACGGCCGCCTTCTACCGCAAATACCTGCACGACATGCTGCTCGAGCAGCGCGGCCTGTATCACGGCTCGGTGCCGCACGTGGTGCCGATGATGATCCTCGACCCGGACCGCACCCAGCACGGCTCGTGCGCCTGGGCGGACGCGGCGGCCGTCATCCCGTGGCAGCAGTATCTGTTCTACGGCGACAAATCCCTGCTCGCGGAGGAATACGAGAACATGCGCGCCTGGGCGGACTACCTGCACCGCGAGGATCAGGAAAACGGCGGTGAATTCCTGCGCACCTCCGGCTTCCACTTCGCCGACTGGCTCGCCCTCGACAACCCCGACAAGACGAGCTGCTTCGGCGGCACCGACCCGTACTACGTCGCCAGCGCCTACTACTACGGCTCGATCGACAAGACCGCCCGCGCCGCCCGCGCGCTCGGCCGCACAGACGAGGCGGAGCGCTACGCCGCCTGGGCGGAGAATATCCGCGAGGCCTTCCGCGCGCGCTACCTCCTGCCCGGCGGAGACAACGTGTACAAAACCCAGACCTCCTATGTGCTGGCCCTGGCCTTCGGCCTGACGCCGGAAAACGAGCGCGGGGCCACGCTCCGCCTGCTGCGCGAAAAGCTGCGCGAGAGCAGCATGCACCTGACGACCGGCTTCTGCGGCACGCCCTGCCTGTGCCCCGTGCTCTCTGAGAACGGCGGCAACGCCGAGGCCTACCGCCTGCTGCTCAACGACGATTACCCGAGCTGGCTCTATGAGGTGGGCATGGGCGCGACGACCGTCTGGGAGCGCTGGAACTCCGTCCTGCCCGACGGCAGCATCAGCGACACCGGCATGAACAGTCTGAACCATTACGCCTACGGCTCGATCGCCGAGTGGATGTACCGCTACATGTGCGGCATCAACCCTGTGGAGGACGCCCCCGGCTTCCGCCGCGCCGTGCTCCGCCCGATGCCGGACAGGAGCCTCTCCTTCGCGCACGCCTCCTTCCGCTCGCCCGCCGGCCTCTTCGAGAGCGGCTGGGAATACGAGGAGGAGGGCAAGACCATCCTCTACACCTTCACCGTCCCCTTCAACGCCGAGGCCGAGCTCTGGCTCCCCGGTGACAGCGAATCCGTTCTCCTGGCCGCCGGCACGCACTCCTTCCGCCGCGAGGCGTGACGAAAAGGGCTGTTGCAAAATAGCCTTGAAAAAATCATGCACAAAAATCGGCCCTCGAGAAGAGCAGAACCGCTTCTCTCGAGAGCCGATTTTCTTTGCCTGTTTTAAGGCACCACCGCACAATTCGCGCCTTGGGGCTCAGGCGGCGTGTCGCGCCAAAATTTTCCGTGATATTTTCCAAAAATGCTCGCCAATCCGGCAAGGATTGCCTGCGCTTTTTGGATCATCT
>CALWRP010000005.1 GCA_944383955.1 uncultured Clostridia bacterium | reverse complement strand
CAGGCGGCGTATCGCGCCAAAATTTTCCGTGATATTTCCCAAAAATGCTCGCCAATCCGGCAAGGATTGCCTGCGCTTTTTGGATCATCTCACAAAAAATTTTTTGGCTCGCTACACCACCTGGAATTATGCGGTGCTGCCCTATATTCCGACGGCAGAGTAATGCAAATCTATGAATTTTCTCTGTGGTGATACACAGCAGGCGGTTCAGAACGGAAAAAGGAGGTTCATGCGGTGATACCGGAAGATATATTGGCAAGCATCTTTGGACAGGGAGAGATTCCGTTTCTTCGCCCGTTGATTGCATTGGCGGAAATCCGCCCTGTCAAAAAGAACGAGATTCTGTTCCGTGAAGGAAGCGTGCCGGAAGAGCTCTTCTTTGTCGTGGACGGCATTTACCGAGGCTTCTTCGAGAACTCCAACGGCAAGGATATCACCGACTGCTTCTGCTGCAATCTGGGGGAGGCCATCGTGGGCAGTATTCCCATCGGGGGAAAGGCGCTGATCACCATGGAGGCGATTCAGGCGGGCCATGTGCTTGCCGTTCCCTCTGCGCCTGTGGTGGATAAACTCGAAAGCGACGCTTCCCTGGTGCGGATCTACAACCGGATGCTTCTCGATTCCCTGCGCAGCCATGTGGAGATCAAAAAGGTGCTGTATCAGTTCGACGCAATGCAAAAATATAAGTGGTTTTTGCAAAAATATCCAGGCTTGGACCGGAAAACAACCGTCCGCTGCATCGCCTCCTACCTCGACATCACGCCCGTGACGCTCAGCCGGGTGCGCAGCGAGCTCGCGGGCGAACTGGAAATAAAAAGCGGGGAATCCGCAGCCCAGCCTCCCCGAAGAGGAAAGAGGGGGCACAGCGTCCGGCTGCCGGAGGAGGAGTAGCCGGAGCGCTCGAGACGCGGCTGCCGCCCCCCCGCCGCGCACCCTCCTATATAAAAAGGGGAGCCGTCAACCACGCGCCTGCGCGCATGTGACGGCTCCCCTTTTTCGCTGCGGTGGAAGCTCTTATTCGCGGACGAGAAGCTTGACAATCTCGCCGACAAAGACGCGGTGATAATCCTCGTTCGGATAGTTTTTCTCGCGGATTTCCGCGTCGAGGAACGATTCCGGCGTCATATCCTGGCGGTAGAGCTTGCGGCAGATGAGAACGGCGTTGGCCTGCTCCGGGTAGGGCGCGAGGTCAAAGGCGGGCGTGAGGCCCGTCTCCTGCCATTTGTCGTAGTCGCGGCCGCTCTTTGAGCCGCAGAAATTCAGCGCGGGACGGAAGCCCTCGCCGAAGAAGGCCAGGCTGTAATACTCCTCGCGCTCGATGAATTCCAGCGTATAGCGCTGCGGGCGAATGAACGAGAAGGCCACCGGCTTGTTCCAGAGGATGCCGGCCCCGCCCCAGCTTGCCGTCATCGTGTTGCTCTTTTCCGGCGTGCCCGCGGTGACGAGCATCCAATCCTTGCCGATGCGGGTAAACAGATTATCGTTCCATTCGTTCACACTGATTTCCTTCCACTCTGCCATGGATAAAGTCCTCCTTTTCGTCATGCCGCGATCGCGCGGCTGCCTTTTCTTCTATTGTAATCAAAGCGCGGAAAAAAAGAAAGGGGGAATGCGCGGCGCAGCGCGTTTTTTCTCTCTCCCCCTCTCCGCGCCGGCTCAGAATACTCAGTTTTTCGATCCGGAGGTCCCGAAATTTGTTTACTCTTGACAAACTGAATATTTATGCAAAAAATACTTGAATTTCTGCAAGGTTGGTGTATAATGGGACACAGACAATAAACGGCGAAACGGCCGCTTGAAGCATGAAAAAAGAGACAAAGGAGATTTGCTATCATGGCACAGAAAATCAAGAAGGTCGTCCTGGCCTATTCCGGCGGTCTGGACACGTCCATCATCATCCCGTGGCTCAAGGAAAACTATGACAACTGCGAGGTCATCGCGGTGGCCGCCGACGTGGGCCAGGGCAGCGAGCTGTCCGGCCTCGAGGAGAAGGCCAAGAAGACGGGCGCTTCCAAGCTCTATATCGCAGATCTGAAGGATTCCTTTGTGGAGGATTACATCTGGCCGACGCTGCAGGCCGGCGCTGTGTACGAGAACAGCTACCTGCTCGGCACGAGCTTTGCCCGCCCGCTGATCGCCAAGCGCCTTGTTGAGATCGCCAAGGCCGAGGGCGCGGACGCCATCTGCCACGGCTGCACCGGCAAGGGCAACGATCAGGTCCGCTTCGAGCTGGCCATCAAGGCCTTCGCTCCCGAGATGACCATCATCGCTCCCTGGAGAGTGTGGAACATCAAGTCCCGCGACGAGGAGATCGACTATGCCGAGGCCCACAATGTGCCGCTGAAGATCACCCGCGAGACGAACTATTCCAACGACAAGAACCTGTGGCATCTGTCCCACGAGGGCCTCGACCTCGAGGATCCCTCCAACGAGCCGCAGTACAACAAGCCCGGCTTCCTGGAGCTCGGCGTTTCCCCCGAGCAGGCTCCCGACAAGCCGACCTATATCACCCTGCACTTTGAGAAGGGCATTCCCACGAAGCTCGACGGCAGAAAGATGAGCGGCGTGGAGCTCGTGGAGGAGCTCAACCGCCTCGGCGGCGAGAACGGCATCGGCCTGGCCGATATCGTCGAGAACCGTCTGGTGGGCATGAAGTCCCGCGGCGTGTATGAGACGCCCGGCGGCACCATCCTCTACCACGCGCACAACAAGCTCGAGGAGCTCTGCCTCGACAAGGCGACGTACCACTACAAGCAGCAGGTCGCCATCAAGTTCGCCGAGATGGTCTACAACGGCGAGTGGTTCACCCCCCTGCGCGAGGCGCTGAGCGCCTTTGTCACCAGCACGCAGCAGAACGTGACCGGCGACGTGAAGCTCAAGCTCTACAAGGGCAACATCATCGACGCGGGCGTGACCTCCGACTACTCTCTCTACGACGAGGAGATCGCCACGTTCAGCAAGGACGAGGTCTACAACCAGGCTGATTCCGCCGGCTTCATCAACCTGTTCGGCCTGCCGATCAAGGTGCAGGCGATGAAGCGCGAGAAGCTCGAGAAGGCCGGCAAATAAGCCTCTGTTATAAGGATACGCGCGCTTTCCTGCGCGCCGGAATAGGAAAAGGGGGATCGATCCCGTGTTCGATCCCCCGCTTTCCGTTTTTATTGAGGGGGCGGCTGCGGCTGGTTTTTGAGCCGATTGGCCGGTTTCCCAAGGCTTCCGAAAGACAGAACGCGCCCCGCCCGGGGCGTCCCAAAAAAGGAGAGGGTTCGCATGAAGCTCTGGACGGGACGGTTCCACAAGGAACTGGACAAGACGACAAACGATTTCAACTCCTCGATCTCCTTCGACAGCCGCATGGCCCGTGAGGACATCAAGGGAAGCATCGCGCACGCGACCATGCTGGGGGCGTGCGGCGTGATTGACAAGGCCGAGTCTGAAAAAATCTGCGCCGGGCTCGAGGGGATCCTCGCGGATCTGGAGAGCGGCGCTCTCGCGATCGACCCGAACGCCGAGGATATCCACACCTTCATCGAGGGTGAGCTGACCGCCCGCCTCGGCGACTCCGGCAAGCGCCTGCACACGGCGAGAAGCCGCAACGATCAGGTGGCGCTCGACGACCGCCTCTACCTGCGGAATCAATGCGAAACGCTGCGCGGCCAGCTGACGGAGCTCGTGCGCGTGCTGTGCAAAAAAGCGGAGGCCCACGCGGGCGACGTGATGCCCGGCTACACGCATCTGCAGCGCGCGCAGCCGATCACCTTCGGCCATCACCTGATGGCCTACGCGGAGATGTTCCTACGCGATCTCTCCCGTCTGGAGGACGCCCAGCGCCGCATGAACGTCTGTCCGCTCGGCTCCGGCGCTCTGGCCGGCACGACGTATCCGCTCGACCGCGAGCTGACGGCCTCGCTGCTCGGCTTCGACGGGCCGACGCACAACAGCCTCGACGGCGTGTCCGACCGCGATTTCTGCATGGAGCTCGCGGCGGCGATCGCCATCTGCATGGTGCACCTGTCCCGCTTCTCGGAGGAGATCATCCTCTGGTGCTCGTGGGAGTTCAAATTCATCGAGCTTGACGACGCCTTCTCCACCGGCTCGAGCATCATGCCGCAGAAAAAAAATCCCGACATCGCCGAGCTGGTGCGCGGCAAGACGGGCCGCGTGGTCGGCGACCTGACGACGCTGCTGACGATGATGAAGGGCCTTCCGCTCGCCTATAACAAGGATATGCAGGAGGACAAGGAGGCCGTGTTCGACGCGGTGGACACGCTGCACATGTGCCTGACGGCCTTCATCCCGATGCTCGACACGATGAAGGTGCTGCCGGAGAACATGAGAAAGGCGGCCGCGGGCGGCTTCATCAACGCCACGGACTGCGCCGACTATCTCGTCGGCAAGGGGCTGCCGTTCCGCGACGCCTACAAGGTGACGGGCGCGCTGGTGGCCTACTGCATCGACAACCATTTCACGCTCGAGACGCTGCCGCTCGAGCAGTATCAGGCGCACTGCGAGCTCTTCGGCGAGGATGTGTACGACGCCATCTCGCTCGAGCGCTGCGTGAACGGCCGGCGCGTGCTCGGCGGCCCGGCCCCGGAGAATGTGCGGCGCGAGGCAGCCAGGGTGCTCTCGCTGATTGAGGAAAAGGAAGGGAAATGAACATGAAGATTCAAGCAGGCGTTGTGGGCGCGACAGGCTACGCGGGCGCGGAGCTCTGCCGCATTCTGACGGGCCATCCCTCCGCCGAGCTGGCGGCGGTGAGCTCGGTGAGCTTTGAGGGCAAGCGCCTTTCGGAGATTTATCCGTCCTACTATCAGATGTGCGAGCCGGTCTGCGGCAAGCAGGAGGAGGTCGTGGAGAAGAGCGACGTGATCTTCGCCGCCCTGCCGCACGGCCTCTCCCAGGAGCTGGCCGCCGAGTGCGACGCGAAGGGCAAGGTCTTCATCGATCTCGGCGCGGATTTCCGCCTCGAGAGCGAGGAGGAATACAAGGAGTGGTACGGCAACTCCTTCCTCGACGCCGCCCTGCACGAGAAGGCCGTGTACGGCCTGCCGGAGCTGTTCCGCGACCAGATCCGGGGGAAAAAGCTCATCGCGAACCCCGGCTGCTACACGACGGCCGTGCCGATGGCCCTCTACCCCGCCCTCGAGGCCGGTCTGATTGAGAAGGACGGCATCATCGCCGACTGCAAGTCCGGCGTGACGGGCGCGGGCCGCAAGATGACGCAGAACACGCACTATCCGGAGCTCAACGAGGCCTTCACGGCCTACAAGGTGGCGGCGCACCGCCACACGCCGGAGATGGAGCAGACGCTCTCAAAGGCGGCGGGCGCGCCGGTGAAGCTCACCTTCGTCCCCCACCTGCTGCCAGTCAACCGCGGCATTCTCGCGACGTGCTACGCGCGGCTGAAGGACGGCGTCACGATGGAGGAGCTGCTCCGTGTCTACCACGCGCGCTACGACGGCGAGTACTTTGTCCGCCTGCTTCCGCAGGGCCGTGTCGCGGACATCAAGAACGTGTGGTATTCGAACTTCTGCGACGTCTCGCTTCACATGGATCCTCGCACGAACACCTTCGTGGCGATCTCGGCCATTGACAACATGGTCAAGGGCGCGGCGGGCCAGGCGGTGCAGAACATGAACCTCGCCTTCGGCCTCGACGAGACGGAGGGCCTGCGCCTCTTCCCGCCGGCATTCTGATTCCGGCGCGGTCTCAGCGAAACGAAAAAGCCGCGCGGGGAAAGCCGCGGGCATAGATGTAAAAAATACAATTGATGGGTCGGGCGTGAATTGCGTCCAGACTCAGTCTGGCTGGGGGATAGATGCAAAATGAAGATGATTGAAGGCGGCGTGACGGCCGCGAAGGGATTTTCCGCGGGCGGCATGTACTGCGGTATTCGGAAGAACAAGACGAAGCCGGATCTGGCGATGATCTACTCGGCCGCCTCCTGCGCGGCGGCGGGCATGTATACGAGCAACCTCGTCAAGGGCGCGCCGATCCTGGTGACGAAGCGCAACCTCGCGAACGGCGTCGCCAGAGCTGTGATCTGCAACTCCGGCAACGCGAACACCTGCAACGCCGACGGCGAGGCGAAGGCCTGGCGGATGTGCGAGATCGCCGGCAAGGCGCTCAACATCGACCCGGCGGACGTGATCGTCGCCTCCACCGGCGTCATCGGCCAGGTGCTGCCGATCGAGCCGATTGAGGAGACCGCCCCGCTCCTGGCCTCCAACCTGACGGGCGACGGCTCCGCCCAGGCGGCGAAGGCCATCATGACGACCGACACCGTCGTCAAGGAGGCCGCCGCGGAATTCGAGATTGGCGGCAAGACCGTGCGCCTCGGCGGCATCTGCAAGGGCTCCGGCATGATCCACCCCAACATGTGCACCATGCTCTGCTTTTTGACGACGGACGCGGCCATCGCCGCCCCCGTGCTCGACAAGGCGCTGCGCTCCGTGGTAGCCGAGTCGTTCAACATGGTGAGCATCGACGGCGACACCTCCACGAACGACACCATCACCCTGATGGCCAACGGTCTCGCCGAGAACCCGGAAATCCTCGACGGCACGCCGGAATATGAGGAGTTTGTCGGCGCGCTGCGCGCCATCTGCATCGACCTCGCCCGCAAGATGGCGAAGGACGGCGAGGGCGCCACGAAGCTGCTCGTCTGCAAGGTCAGCGGAGCGGCCAGCCTGACCGACGCGCGCACCATCGCCAAGAGCGTCATTTGCTCGAGCCTTTTGAAGGCCGCGATGTTCGGCGCCGACGCCAACTGGGGCCGCGTGCTCTGCGCCATCGGCTATGCGGGCACGGACACGGACGTGAACCGCGTCGACGTCTCCTTCCGCTCCTGCGCCGGCACCATCGACGTGTGCCAGAACGGCTCCGGCATCCCCTTCAGCGAGGAGAAGGCCAAGGAAATTCTCACCCAGGACGAGATCGACATTCTGGTGACGCTCGGCGACGGCGACGCCTGCGCCGAGGCCTACGGCTGCGATCTCACCTACGACTACGTGAAGATCAACGGCGACTACCGCACCTGATCGAACGTGAGGGAACGAAAGGAGAGGGAACCCATGGAGATTACAAACGCGGACAGAGCCAAGGTATTGGTGCAGGCGCTTCCCTATATTCAGCAGTATTACGGGCAGACCATCGTCATCAAATACGGCGGCAATGCGATGATCAACGAGGAGCTCAAGCAGGCCGTCATGAGCGACATTGTGCTCATGCAGCTCATCGGCATCAACGTGGTGCTGGTGCACGGCGGCGGGCCGGAGATCAGCGCCATGCTCAAGAAGACGGGCAAGGAGAGCCGCTTTGTCAACGGCCTGCGCTACACCGACGAGGAGACGATGGACATCGTGCAGATGGTCCTGGCCGGCAAGGTCAACAAGGACCTTGTGCAGCTGCTGCAGCGCAACAGCGGCCGCGCCGTGGGCCTGTGCGGCATGGACGGCGCGATGCTCCGCGCCGAGAAGATGACCGCCTCTGAGGATCTGGGCTATGTTGGCGAGATCATCGAGGTCAACACCCAGGTGATCGAGGACACGATGGCCAAGGGCTATGTGCCGGTGATCGCGACGGTGGCGGCGGGCGTGGACGGCCACGCCTACAACATCAACGCGGACATTGCCGCCGCGCACATTGCGGCCAAGCTCAACGCGAAGAAGCTGATCCTCATGACTGATATCCGCGGCCTGCTGCGCGACCGCAACGACGAGAGCACGCTGATCCCGGTGGTCAACGTCAGCTCTGTGCCGAAGCTCCAGCACGACGGCATCATCTCCGGCGGCATGATCCCCAAGATCCAGTGCTGCGTGGAGGCTGTCCGCCGCGGCGTGAGCCGCGCCCACATCATCGACGGGCGCATCGTCCACTCCATCCTCATCGAGCTGCTGACGGATGAAGGCATCGGCACGATGCTCTACTGAACAGGGGGAACGTTTCATGACTTCGGAAGAGATCAAAAAGCTGGACGAAGAAAGCTTTATGCCGACCTACGGCCGCTTTGACGCCGTCCTGTGCAGCGGCAAAAACGCCACGGGCGCTGGCTGCGACGGGAAGGAATACATCGACTTTGGCAGCGGCATCGGCGTGAACAGCCTCGGCTGGGCCGACGAGGGCTGGGTGAAGGCCGTTTCCACGCAGGCGGCCACGCTGCAGCACACCTCGAACCTGTATTATAATCCCGCCTCCGCCGCCTTTGCCGCGGAGCTGCTGCGCGTCTCGGGCTACGGCGCCGTGTTCCTCGGGAACTCCGGAGCGGAGGCCAACGAGTGCGCCATCAAGCTGGCGAGAAAATACAGCGTGGAGAAATACGGAAAGGATCGCTGCGAGATCCTGACGCTGCAGAACTCCTTCCACGGCCGCACCGTCACCACCCTGGCCGCGACGGGACAGGACGTTTTCCACAACTACTTCTTCCCCTTCACCGAGGGCTTTGCCTACGCGGAGCCGAACATGGAGAGCGTGCGGGAGCACCTGACGGAGCACACCTGCGCCGTGATGATCGAGTTCATCCAGGGCGAGGGCGGCGTGCTGCCGCTCGATCCGCAGTTCGTGACGGAGCTTGCCGCCCTGTGTAAGGAAAAGAACCTTCTGCTCCTCGCCGACGAGGTGCAGACGGGCGTGGGACGCACCGGCACGTTCTACTGCTGCGAGCAGTACGGCGTGCGCCCGGACGTGCTCACCAGCGCCAAGGGCCTCGGCGGCGGCCTGCCGATCGGCGCGTGCCTGTGCACAAAGGAGCTCGGGGGCGTGATGGGCCGCAGCGCCCACGGCTCCACCTTCGGCGCGAACCCCGTCGTCTGCGCCGGCGCGCTGGAGGTGATCCGCCGCGTGTCGCAGCCCGCGTTCCTCGACGAGGTGAAGGAAAAGGGCGCTTACCTGCGCGGACGGCTGGAGAAGATGCCGGGCGTCGCCCAGGTGCGCGGCATGGGCATGATGCTGGGCATTGTGCCGGAGAAGGGCACGGCAGCCGCGCTGGCCGCCGCCTGCGTGGAAAACG
>CALWRP010000004.1 GCA_944383955.1 uncultured Clostridia bacterium | reverse complement strand
GAGTACGCGGGCCAGATCGGCAGCGACTACTTCTATAAGGTGCACGCTGTCGGCGAGCCCGGCGACGGCTGCGGCTTCTATATCAACGGCGCTTCCACCCCCGTGGCGGTCGCGCACATCGCGTAATCTGTTTGTTCACAAGACCCCCTTCTATCAAAACGGGAAAGCCCTGCGGCCACAAAACCGCGGGGCTTTCCCCTTTTTTTCGCAGCTCGGCCGCCGTCCCTCTGGCGGCCCGGCCTTCGCTTCCGTTTCCCCGAAGGCGTTTTGGGCGCGTCATCGGGCCCTGCGCTCTTTCGGGGCCGCGGGCCCTGAAAGAACAGACAGGCCGGTCTGCCCTGCTCGGGCGGACCGGCCTGTCTGTTTTCATCGGCTTTTGCAGCCGTGTTCCTTTTGCATGGCGGCGCGCGGCGCGCCCCGCTCAGCGGATATAGTCCTTCTCCAGCTCTCCCGGCATGTAGACGACGTCGGAGACGGCCGAAACGTCGGCGTCGGGGGAGAAATCGTCGGAGGCGAAAAAGCGCAGCGCGCGGTGCAGCGCCTTGATGTTGCGCAGAGAGCCCTGCGGCCGCAGCCCCCGCGCGTGCATCTTCGCGGTGTAGAGGTAGCAGCAGGTGCCCGTCTTGCGCAGCAGGGCCTGATAGCTGCGGCGGTACCGCTCGAACTGCCCGCTCTTCTCGAGCATGGAGCGCACAAGCGCCATGGCCTTCATGAAGTCGTTGATCTTCGCGGGGGTGATGGCGGAGAGCGCGCTGCCGCCGTGCTTGCGGTAGTAGTAGAGCGGCTCGTCGATCACGGCCAGGCGGTTGATGTGCGAGAACAGCTGGTTCATCACGATCATGTCCTCCAGGCATTTCATCGCCGGGAAGAAGATCTGGTTTTCCGTGAAGAGCTCGCGGCGGAAGAGCTTGTTCCACATCAGGCCCTGCATCTGCGTGTCGTGCAGCAGCAGGTTCATGGCCTGGGTGCGGTCGAAAACGCCGTGGCAGCGGAAGGGGTATTTCCAGAGGAACTCCGGGGCGTCAAACTTATAGTAATAATAGCAGCAGGAGATCTCGGCGCCGGTGTCCACACAGGTGCGGTAGAGGCGCTCGAGGTAGTTGGGAGCGACGTAGTCGTCGGCGTCCACAAAGCCGAGGTATGCGCCGCGGGCGGCCGCCATGCCGTTGTTCCGGGCCGCGGAGACGCCGCCGTTTTCCTGATCGATCACGCGCAGGAAGGGGTATTCCCTCTCCGCGCGCCGCAGCAGCGCAAGGCTGCCGTCCGTGGAGCCGTCGTTCACCGCGATGACCTCAAAATCGCGGAAGGTCTGCCGGCCCAGCGAGGCCAGACACTCCGCAAGGTATCGCTCCGCGTTGTAGATCGGAATCACAATGCTGATCGACGGAGCCTTTTTCATATCACTCAAACAGGCACATCCTTTCTGTACAGGAGCCCCGAAGGGCGCAAGCGGGCCGCGTCAGCCCTCGGGCGGGGCCTCAATGGGAACGCCTGCGGAGGGCTCGCCCTCATCCACCGGCGCGGAGGCGGGCGCCTGCGAAGCCGGCGCAGAGGAGGCCGGGACGCTCGAGGCGGGCGCGGAGGACGCGGGAGCGCTCGAAGCCGGCGGCGCGCTCGAGGCCGGGGCGCTCGAGCTCGACGGCGACATCGGGCCGGGGTTGTTGCTGATGTCGGTGCCGGGGCCGTAGGAGTAGTACGGGCCGGAGGGGCGGTAGTACGAGGTCGCGAGGGCCTCGGTCTTCACCTCGGCGCCGTCCTTGTAGCAGGTGCGCTGGGCGGCGGCGCGGTAGCCCTTGCGGCCCGCCGCGTCGAGCACGACCTCGCCGGTGGCGAGGCTGTTGTCGAGCACATAGGTGCCCGTCGTCAGGGCCGGGATCGTCTCGGTGTACCAGGAGGTGACCTCAATCGTATCCCAGGTGGGATCCTGCCAGCCGTAGATGGTGGCGGTGAGCACCTTGCCCTCCATGCCGGCGATGATATAGAGCGGGTATTCGGTGTTGTTTTTAAATTTGAAATCCATGTTCGGCCAGCTCACCGCGGCGTCCTGGCCGATCGGGCAGTAGGTGGAGGGGATGGAGTGGCAGCTTCTCTCCACGATCTCGAGGCCGGAGCGCAGCACCGCGCCGTAGAGCGTGGTGGACGTCTGGCAGATGCCGCCGCCGTAGGAGGGGACGAGCTTGCCGTTCACAATGGCGTTGGCGGCCTTGTAGCCCTCCGCCTGCCCGGCGGGGCCCACAATGTCGAAATAGGAGAAGGTCGCGCCCGGCTCCACGACGGTGCCGTTGATCGAGCTCATGGCGCGCGCCATGTTGAAGTTGCCGTTGGCCGTGTTGGTGGAGGTGGTGCTGTAGGTGCCGAGCTTTTTGAGGTTCTGGCGCAGCTCCTCGGCCGTGATGGAGCACGGCGTCTCGGTGACGGGGACAGCCACGGAGCCGCCGCCGTTTTCGATGGCCGCCGTCACCTGCGAGGCCAGCTCGTCGAGGTTCACGGAGACGCCGTCCACGCCCTCGGCGAACTCGAACTGCTCGGTGTCCGCGTTGAAGGAGACGACAGAGGCGTTCTTCGGCTCGGTGTTGAGCGGGGCCGTGAGCTCCTCGAGCTTCGTGCGCAGCGCGCCGCCCTGCATGTCGGCGGTAATCTCAAAGGAGACGGGCGTCTCGGCCAGGGCGCTGACGATCTCGTAGCGCTCCTCGCGGTCGCCCTCGCGGCCGTACTGATAGGCCTCCTCGAGCACCGTGTCGGTGTCGTAGCTGAAATCGACGTCGTCCTGGGTGACGGTGAAGCTCTGGTCCTCATAGGTGAGGGTGACGGTGAAGTCTCCGTGCGCGCCGGCCTCCACGGCCTCCACGGCGGCCCGGGCCTCGTCCATCGTCATGCCGCCGAGGTCCACCCCGTCCACCACGATGCCGTGATAGAAGGCGTCTGTGTCGAGAAGGGCGGAAACCTCCGCCTCGTGGGCGCGGGCGGCCTCCTCCGCCTCGGCCTGGGCGGCCTTCTGCTGATTCCACACGAAAAAGCCCGCCGCTGCCGCAGCCACCACAACGACGGCGCACAGCGCCGCGATGAGGCCCTTTGCGGATTTTTTTGCTCCGTCCGGCTGCATATGCGCGGGGCCGGCTCTATTTTCACGATTTGCCATTTCTGCATCCTCCTGCACTGTTGCCTGGTCCTCTTTGCCTGGTTCCCTTTATCATATCGCGTTTATGTGAAAAAGTAAAGCATTTCGGAAAGATTGTAAATCTTTTGCAATCGTATGCCCCATGCGGGTTTGCGGCTTTGACAGCCGCCGGAATTTCGTCTTTTTTGAACCGAATTTTTGTTTTATTTGCCCGTGCCTTCCGGTCCCCTCCGTCCCCTGTCCGCGCCGTGCCCCTGCTTTTCTGCGGGGAGGCGGGCGGCGCGCTCTCCGGGCCGCGGCCTCTCTGCGGGGGCGGCGGCGCGTCTCCAATTTTGAGCTCTCCACCGTTGCCATTTTGCGGGGCTCTATGCTATAATAAAGCCGTATCTGCAATCCGCACGGCGTTCTCTCCGCGGCAGGCGCGGGCGCCGTTTTTCTCTCCCCGCAGACCGTCCTTTTTCAGCTTCCCGATCAAAACCGGACAACAGGAGTGATGCAGCTTGAAGATTCTGATCCTCTCCGCGGCGACTGGCGGCGGACACCTGCGGGCGTCCCGCGCGCTGCAGACGTATATTCTTGAAAACACCGAGGGCAACGAGGTTGTCATCGTGGACGCGCTCAAGGAGGTCAACGCGATCCTCGACAAGACGTGCTGCGACGGCTACCATTTCATGGCGACGAAGACGCCGCATATTTTCGGCCGCCTCTATCGCGCCACCAACACGGACACGCCGCTGTATTCCCTCGTCTCGCGCTTCAACGGGGCGGTGGGCCGGCGGCTTCTGCCCCTGCTGCACAAGGAAAAGCCGGACGTGATCCTCTCCACGCATCCCTTTGCCACAGAGATGATCTCCCACCTCAAGGGCAAGGGGCGCGTGACGGTGCCGCTCATCTGCCTGATGACGGACTACGGCCCCCACCGCGCCTGGATCGCCCCGAACGTCGACGCCTATGTCGTCTCGAACGAGGGCATGGCGGCGCAGATGGTCGTGTGGGGCGTGCCGGCGGAGAAGATCCACCCCTTCGGCATCCCGGTGGAGGACGTCTTCTTCAGCAAGGCGGACAAGCAGGCCCTGCTGCGCGAGTTCGGGCTGCTGCCCGGCCTGCCGACGGTTCTGTTCATGGCGGGCTCCTTCGGCGTGACGAACATTCTCTCCATTTATAAGGACCTGGCGCGCACGAAGTTCGCGTTCCAGATCATCATCATCACGGGCCGCAACAAGAGGCTGTACCGCACCTTCAAGAAGATCATCCCGCGCTCGCCGAAGGCCACGAAGCTCGTCTTCTTCACCGACCGCGTGGCCGATTACATGCACGCCTGCGATCTGCTCGTCACCAAGCCCGGCGGGCTGACGACCTCCGAGGCGCTCGCGTGCAACATCCCTCTGGCCGTCTTCGACGCCATCCCCGGCCAGGAGGAGGACAACGCGAACTTCCTCATTTCGCACAACATGGCGATCCCGCTCGATTCGCGCAGAAACTGCGCGTCTGAGATCGTGGCCCTGCTCGAGGATTCGAAGCGTCTCGAGGCGATGCGCGAGTCGTGCGGCTCCTTCGACAAATCCGCGTCGAGCCGCAACATCTTCTCTCTGCTCAACCGCCTGACGGGCCGCGAGGAGCCCGGGGAGGAGCAGAACGGGCAGGAGGAGCCGCGCGGGGAGCGGCAAGAGGAGCAGGCATGAGGATCGTCGTGCTCTACGGCCTGGCGGGGGGCGGCCATCTGAGCGCCGCCCGGGCGCTCAAGGCGCGGCTCGACGGGCCGGACTGCGAGGTGATCCCCGTGGACTCGACGCGCCCGTTCGGCCGCTTCATCGATTTCTTCTGCTGCGATCTGTACCGCTTTTCCGCGAAATACATCCCCCACGCCTTCGGCCTGTGCTACCGCCTGACAGACCGCCGCGCGGGGAACAGCCGCTTCATGCGCCTGGCCGCCGCGCCGCTCGCGCGCAGGCTGCTGCCCGTCATCGAGCGGGAGAAGCCGGACGTCGTGGTCTGCGCCTATCCGTTCTCCTGCCAGCTGGTGGCCATTCTCAAGAACAAGGGCCTTCTGCGGGCGAAGGTGGTGCACCAGCTCACAGACTATGGCACGCACGCCGCCTGGGTGTCGCAGGAGGCGGACGAATACTGGGCCTCCTGCGGCGAGGCGGCGAAGGAGCTTGAGCGCCGCGGCGTCCCGCGGGAGAAGATCCTCGTGCGCGGCATCCCGGTCAACCCGCGCTTTTCCGAGCGGCCCGACCGCGCCGCCCTGCGCCGGGAGCTCGGGCTCCCCGCCGATCGGCCCGTGCTGCTCTTCATGGCCGGCTCCTTCGGCGTGCGCAGCGTGTTCCGCGTCTTCCGCATGCTCGACCGGCTGGAGGAGGACTTCGAGGCCGTGGTCATCACGGGCAAAAACGAGAAGCTGTTCCGCCGCTTTCAGGCGCTGGCGGAGCGCTCGCGCCACCCGCTGCACCCGATCCTCTTCACGCAGCGCGTGGCCGACTATATGCACGCCTGCGATCTGCTCGTCACCAAGCCCGGCGGGCTGACGACCTCCGAGGCGCTCGCCGCGGGGATTCCGCTCGCCCTCTTCGATCCCATTCCCGGCCAGGAGGAGGACAACGCGCGCTTTCTCGTGAACCACGAGCGCGCGGTGCTGCTCTCCCCGAAGCGGCCGCCGCATTCCCTGGCGGAGCTGGGCGTCCGGCGCTGAAGCTGTTTTCGCATCTTTTACAATCTGTTTCTGGATTTCAGCGCGCTCATCTGCTATAATAGATCGAATAATTTGGAGCGGCGGGCCAGGCCACGGGCGCGGCGCGGCGAGAAGGTGATGGTGTGGCGAGAGAACGGTATCTGCTCCACGCGGGCGAGGAGGAAATCAACCGTCCCGGCGCGGAGATCACGCTCAAGACGAAAAAGGACAAGTGGAACAATTTCTGGTTCTATCATAAGGTGCACGTGCTCGTGGGTCTGATTGGCGTGTGCTTCGTCGCCTTTCTGATCTACGACATGGTGTCGAAGGTGGATCCCGACTACAACGTCGGCATCATCTCCTCCTACTCGATCCCGACGGAGGTCTCCGAGCAGCTCGCCGACGAGATCGAGAAATACGGCTACGACCGCAACGGCGACGGCGAGGTGATTGTGCGCATCAACACCTTCGAGATCGCCCAGGGCGAGGCCGCCTCGGTGACCGACCCGAACATGCAGATGGCGGGCTTTGTCAAGCTCTCCGGCGATCTGCAGACAGGCGAGTCGTACATCTTCCTCACCGACGACGCGAGCTTTATCTCCTACGGCCGCGACGAGGGCGTTTTCGCCTATCTGGACGGCTCGACCCCGGAGGAGGGCGCCACCGACTATGAGAACATGCGCCTGCCGATGTCTGAGTGCAAGGGCCTGGCCGACACGGAGGTGGGCCAGCTGCTGAGCGACTACAGCTTCTCGATCCGCCAGGTGCGCAGCGACCTGCTCGAGGACAACCCGCAGTATTACATTGACGCGAAGGAGCTCTTCGAGAACCTTGTGAACGGCACCCCGCTCAACGACGGCACGGCTGTTTCCTCCGAGAGCCCGTGAGCGGCGGTTGACGGCATGCTGAAGCTGCCAAAGAGCAAAACACAAAAGTTTCGCCCGCCTTTTCAAAGGGCGCCGTGTGCCGGTGGCACACAAACAAGGCGCCGACCGAAGCGGGAGCGGAGACCGCGGCGTGCCAGTGGCACGCGAATTAGCGCCGACCGGAGCGGGAGCGTAGACCCGGCGGGGCGCGGGGCAGAGCCCCGACCGAGCCGGCAGGCGAGACCAGAGCCCCGACCACTCAGCTGCCTCTGATCTTATCGCGAAGCCTTTTCACCTTCAGCGCCGAGCTGCTGAAGCGTCAGTTTCCGGTGCCGTGCACCGCAAACTGATGCTTCAGA
Organism: uncultured Clostridia bacterium; assembly: GCA_944383955.1. Lineage (GTDB taxonomy): Bacteria > Bacillota > Clostridia > Oscillospirales > Acutalibacteraceae > Caccousia. The sequence goes on along the minus strand of CALWRP010000004.1, from coordinate 273 downwards.
CGCTGCATCCGGTCTCGCCGGATGCAGCCAAAACAGCACGAAGCGTCTTTTTCCGGACGGCGGCCCGCTTTGGTGCTTTTCCGCACGCAGCCCCTCTCCGGCAAACTAAGGCACCACCGCACAATTCGCGCTTCGGGGCTCAGGCGGCGTATCGCGCCAAAATTTTCCGTGATATTTCCCAAAAATGCTCGCCAATCCGGCAAGGATTGCCTGCGCTTTTTGGCTCATCTCACAAAAAATTTTTTGGCACGCTACACCACCTGGAATTATGCG
>CALWRP010000003.1 GCA_944383955.1 uncultured Clostridia bacterium | reverse complement strand
CTTTGAGTCCGCGCGCGAGCACGGGGAGAGCGAGGCGGACGTGATGGAGCGCCTCGGTTCCGCTGCGGAGTATGCCGCCGCCGTTTCCGTGCCGCTGTGCGGAAAGCGCCGGTCCGGCTTTGTGCTGCCGTCTGCTTTTCTGGCGCTGGCTGCCGCTCTGATTGCCGTATTTCTGGCGGTACAGGCGAACCGTCCGGCGGAAAACATCATCGGTCAGGCGGATGCGATGACGCAGATCCGCGTTGTGGGAGGCCTGGATCCCGCGCCGCTGCTGCTCGCTGCGGGAATGCTTGCCGCGGCAGGGGCCGCCGCGTTGTTTGCGCTGCGCCTGCGCCGCAGAAGAAGGGAGAAACCATGAAAAAACGAATGCTCAGCCTGTTTTCCGCCGTTTGTCTGCTGCTGTGCGCAGCCTGCGGCGCAGAAACGCCGCTGCCGTCCGCAGCAGAAAGCGCCGCTTCTGTGCAGACGGGAAGCGGCGCTGCGGCCTGGGTTTCCGCGAAGGAATGGCCGGTCAACGAGTATACGCAGGGCGTCCCCGTGCCGCCGGGAGAGGCGCAGGAGATGCTCCTCGATGAGAACAGCGGCTTCTGCGCCGTTTCGCTCGACGGCGTGAGCGGGGAGGAGGCGGAATCGTGGCGGGAAGAGCTGACGGAGGCCGGGTTCCGCCGCCTGGCGGGCGTGGAGGAAGAGGTGAAGGGTACGGTCGCCTCCGGCGTTGTCTCCATCGGCGAGGTTTACAGCGACGGCAGCGTGTTCCTCAGTGTTTCCCATACCGGGGAGCGGATGGTGGTCTACTGCGCCCCTGCGGAGCAACACTCCTGAAGGCCGTTTTCCGCAGCCCGGAGCATGCTTTTCCCTGCGTGGAAAGGAGGATCGGCCCCCTGCAAGCCGCGGCGCGGCCACGGCTTGCGTCGGAAGCATCAATTTACGCTGCTGCGGCAGCGGAAATCGACGCTTCCGCAGCCCGGAGCATGCTTTTCCCCGTGCGCAAAAAGGGGACGGCTCTCAGCAAGCTGCCTGAGAGCCGTTCCCTTCAATTATATCGCAGTTCGCGACCCATACATAACACTACCTCTTTCACATAAATAACAACGCGGGTGATCAACTAGCCCCCTTTGCGGTACCGGCCGCAAAGGGGGCGCTTTCTTTTACCTGGGTTCGCCGCGGGACGCGGCGTGCGCGACCCGCCCGCCGCAGGCGGCGCTGACGGGGATGCGAAGCATCGGGCACAGCGGCTTCCAGACGGCGGCGGCAATGGCGAAGTCGACGAAGCTGTGCACGACCGTGCCGAGACCGACCAGCAGGAGCACCGTCATGACATAGCCGCTCTGATACCAGCTCTCGGAGCCGTTGCCGGTGTAGTAGAAGGCCGTGACGACGATGGCCTCACACACGCCGTGCAGGACGGCCATCAGCAGGCCGAAGGGAGCGGCCGTGCGCATCGACTGAAGAATGGAGCCGGACTTTTTGAGCATGTATGCGCCCACAAGCACAAAGACAAGGTGGGACGCCGCGCGCAGGGCTACGACGAGCGGCATCGAGAGGGCGAAGCCGATGCTCGTCACCACCGTCACCATGACGGCCGAGGCGGGGGAGATGAACATGGCAATGAAGATCGGCACGTGGCTGGCCAGCGTGAAGGACATCGGGGGGATCACGATTTTCGGCATGAACATGGGGATCATGATGCCGAGCGCGCAGAGCAGGGCGGAAATGCACATCGAGACGACGGCGTCTTTGTTTTTCATAGGTGTTCCTCCTCATGAGTTGACAGTTTGTTTATCATGTGTCTTGACACCTATCATACTCATGAAAGGAAATTGTGTCAATGGATAAGATCGACGGACTTTCTCACCCCTGCCGCGAAAAAAACGGAGATTTTGGCGAAGCGGCTCACTCCTCCGGCGGAGCGATGAGAATGCCCTTTTCGCGCAGGACGGCGCAGATGCGGGCAAAGCACTCCGGGGAGGGACAGGAGAGGGTGTGCAGGTGGATGCCTCCCGTCAGCGAGGAGAGGGGGGAGGCCTCCTGCGAGGAGAGACGGCCCAGAAACTCGTCGGCGTCGTAGCGGGAGAAGATGTGCAGCTTTCCGATGAGCTGGCCGTAGACGGCGTGGTCGACGATCACGTCGAGGAGGGCGCCGCCGTTGTCCACGATGGCGTAGAGCTCCTCCGCGAGCCGGTCGCGGCCATGGCGGCAGGCGATGGTGTAGGTCTGCGTGCTGGTCTCGTCCTTCGTCAGGACATAGCCGCGCGGCGTCGCGGCGATCGGGGAGTTGAGCGCGCGCAGCATCGCCACGTCTCCCACCACTGCCTGGCGGCTGACATGGAATTGCTTGGCGAGGGCGGAGGCGCTCAGAGGGCTGTCTGCCCGCTCCAGCTCGCCGAGGATGGCCGCCCGCCGCTCCTGGGCTGTCATTGTGTGTGCCATGGTTATAACCCCTTCTCTCTTAAGGCGCCGTCGCATCATTCCGGGTGGTGCAGCGTGCCGTACAATTTTTCGTGAGG
>CALWRP010000002.1 GCA_944383955.1 uncultured Clostridia bacterium | reverse complement strand
CTACGTCCCGAACGTAGCGCTCTACCAAACTGAGCCACACCTCGAAATGGCTGCGGAAGAAGGATTCGAACCCTCACAAACAGAGTCAGAGTCTGCCGTGCTACCTTTACACAATTCCGCAATATCTGCCGTGTCCGTCTGCTCTCGCTCCGGACAACGATATTTATTATAGCAAAATCTTTCCGTTTGTCAACACCTTTTTTCGAATTTTTCGCAAAGAATTTTTCTGCCCGGCACACGGCGGAGAAACCGGCATAGGATGGGGAAAGGAGGGATGCCGATGATAACCATCAGTCTTTGCATGATAGTAAAGAACGAGGAGGAGGTCCTCGGACGCTGCCTGGAGAGCGCGGCGGGCGTCGCGGACGAGACGATTGTCGTGGATACCGGCTCCAGTGACGCGACGGCGGAGATTGCCCGCAGCCATGGGGCCAGGGTTTATTCCTTCCCATGGGTGGACGATTTCTCCGCCGCGCGGAACTTTTCCTTCTCGAAGGCCACGGGGGACTATCTTCTCTGGCTCGACGCCGACGACGTTCTGCCCGAGCAGACGCGCCGCGGCCTCATCCTTTTAAAGGAAAAGCTGGATCCGGACGTGGATATGGTGCTGCTGCCGTATCACATCGCCTTCGACAGCGCGGACCGGCCCACGTTCGTCTACTACCGCGAGCGCCTGGTGCGCCGCCTGGCCGGCTTTTGCTGGGAGGGCGAGGTGCACGAGGTGATCCCGCCGGCCGGAAAACGGCTGCAGCTGCCTCTGCCCGTGGAGCACCGAAAGCTCCGCCCCTCCGCGCCGGGGCGGAATCTGCGCATCTTCGAGGGGCTGCTGCAAAAGGGGCGCGAGCTCACCCCGCGCCAGCAGCTCTACTATGCCCGCGAGCTTGCCGGAGCAGGCCGCGACGCGGAGGCGGCGTCCCGCTTCTCCCGCTTTTTGGAGGAGGGGCGCGGCTGGGTGGAGGACAACATCCGCGCCTGCCTCGATCTGGCCGGCTGCCGCGAGCGCCTCGGCAGCCGCGAGGCTGCGCTCGAGAGCGTGTTCCGCAGCTTTGTCTACAGCGAGCCGCGGGCGGAGGCGTGCTGCGCCGCGGGCGATATTTTTCTGCGCGCCTCTCAGTGGGAGCGGGCCGCCTTCTGGTATCGTCTGGCCCTCGACTGTCCCGCCCCCCAAAGCCGTCTGGCCTTCTGGCAGCCGGACTACGCCTCGTTTTACCCGCTTCTGCAGCTGTGCGTGTGCAGCGATCGCCTCGGCGACCGGGAGGCGGCGAAGGCATACCACCTGCGGGCGAAGGCGCTCAAGCCTGAAGACAAGGCTGTCCAGTATAATGAAAGATATTTTGCCTCGCTGGGCGAAACAGGGACGCAAGCGCCTTGCAATGCGTTGGAGGAGCCGGTATAATGAGAGCAGTATACCGTCCCGGTCCGGCGCCTGCAGCGGAGCGCGCCGCCTGACGGGGGACGCGGCGGCGGAAGGAGAGAAAGACAAAATGGAGCTCAGGGATCTTCGCACAGGCTTTCGTGGATATCAGAAGGAGGATGTGGCGCGGCTGGTCGGCGAGCGGGATCGGCGCTGCGCTTCTCTGCAGAAGGAGGCTGAGCGGCTGCGGGACCGCCTGAAGGAGCTGGAGAAGCCTGCGGACGCGCCGGGAGAGGCGATTGCCGCCGCTCTCATCAGCGTGCAGGAGCTGGCCTCCCGCACGCGCGGCGAGGCGGAAAAGGAGGCGGAGCAGCTCCGCGCCGAGGCAAGGGAAGAGGGCGATCGTTTGCTGGCCGCCTCCCGCGAGGAGTCCGATCGCCTGCGCAGCGAGGCGCGGGCGGAAGCGGATCGCCTGCTCACGGAAGCCCGTGCGGAGGCAGGCCGGATTCTTGAGCAGGCGAAGGCTGAGGCGCGGCGCGTCGAAGCGGAGGCGGAGCGCGTGAGAGCGCAGGCGGCGGAGGAGGCCGGACGGACTCTCGCCGCGGCGGGAGCTGATGCGGAGAGGCTGCGGGAGCAGTCTGCCGCGCAGGCAGGGCAGCTGGCGGAGGAGGCGAAAGCGGAGGCGCAGCGCGTTGTCGACGCTGCGCGGAAGGAGGCGGAAAGCTTGCTCAGCGGGCCGCGGGCGGAGGCGGATCGCCTGCGCGCCGAGGCGGCCGGAGAGGCGGAGCGCACGCTTGCCGCCGCCCGGGATGCCGCGGAACAGACGCGGGAGGAGGCAGCGCAAGTCCAGCGGGAGGCCGCCCGCGTTCTGGAGGAGGCGAAGAGCGAAGCCGATCGCGCCAAAGCGGAGACGCAGCGCGCTCTCTCCTCCGCGCAGGAGGAAGCGGACCGTATCAGAGCTGCAGCGGAGGAGGAGACTTCGCGCCTGCTCGCCGAGCCGCGCGCCGAGGCTGATCGCCTGCTCTCCGCCGCCCGCACGGAGGCGGCCCGCCTGCGCCGCGAGGCGGAGGAGGAGATCCTGCGCCAGAAGCAGGAGGCTGTGCAGAAGCTTGCTGCGGCGGACCGGCAGGCGGCGGAGGAGGCCGAGCGCATCGAGCAGGCCCGCGCCTGCGCTGAGGAGGTGCGCCGCAGAACGCGCGAGGCTCTCCTGCAGCTCGACGCCCTCATGAACGGTATTGCCGGCCGGCGCGCCGCCGTGCAGCCGGAGGAGGGCGGTGCGGGCGAGGCCCAGGAGGAGACGGACGCGGAAGAGTGGTGAAGCTGTCTCGGGCCGGTTGGCTTTCAGACGGAGAGGGAAGAAGGCGCGGGTGTGCGGGTCCGCGCCTCTCCGCAGACGAGAGCGTTTCTGAGCAGTGAAACCGGACGCATCGCGAGAGTCGGCGGAAAGACGGAAAATAGAAAAACTTTCTCTTGTTTTTTGCGGAAGGATCGGATATAATAATGGAGTTGCAGCCCATCGGGATATGCAAAGGAATGAAAAAGCAAGGCAGAAAATACGTGCCACAGGATATGCAGGCGGGCGGGCTCTGGACGACGGAGCGCCGTGAACCATGTCAGGCGGGGAACCGAGCAGCATTAAGCGGAGTTGCACCGTGCGATGCAGGTTGTTCGTCCGTCTGCATATCCTGGTGCATGGAAACCGCTCGGCGGTCTGTCTTGCTTTTTGTGTATCCGGAATCCGAAAGGGCGGTGGAGAAGAATGTATCAGGTGCTTTACAGAAAATGGCGTCCCCGGTGCTTTGCCGACGTCGTCGGCCAGCCGCAGGTGACGGTGACGCTGCAAAATGAGCTGATGGCGGGCCGCGTGGCCCACGCCTATCTGTTTACCGGCTCGCGCGGAACCGGCAAGACGACCTGCGCCAAGATTCTGGCCAAGGCTGTGAACTGCCTCAATCCGCAGGATGGCGATCCGTGCGGCGAGTGCGAGATCTGCCGCGCCGCGGACGGCGGCTCGCTCATGGATATCGTGGAGATCGACGCCGCCAGCAACAACGGCGTCGACAACATCCGCACCCTGCGCGAGGAGGCGAACTTCACCCCCGCCTCCGCGAAATACCGCGTGTACATCATCGACGAGGTGCACATGCTCTCTGTGGGCGCGTTCAACGCCCTGCTGAAAACGCTCGAGGAGCCGCCGCCGCACGTCATCTTTATTCTTGCCACAACAGAGGTGCACAAGCTTCCGGCCACCATCCTCTCGCGCTGCCAGCGCTTCGACTTCCGCCGCATCCCTCCCGAGGAGATTGCGGACAGGCTCGACTATGTGGCGCGGCAGGAGGGAGCCTCCATCGACCGGGAGGCCGCGTTTCTGCTGGCCCGTCTGGCAGACGGCGCCCTGCGCGACGCCCTCTCCCTGCTCGACCAGTGCCTCGGGCGCAGCCACACCGTCACCGAGGCCGTCGTCAATGAGACGGCGGGTCTGGCCGGCCGCGATCATCTTTTCGATTTTGCCGAGTTCGTCCGCCAGCAGGACGCCGCCTCAGCCCTGGAGCTGATCGCCCGCCTGCACGAGGGCTCGAAGGATATGGCCCGCCTGTGCGAGGAGCTCTCCTCCCACTACCGCGGCCTGATGCTCATCAAGACCACGAAGAGCGCGCGCAATCTGCTCGCCGTGCCGGAGGAGGAATACCTCCGCCTCGAGAGCCAGGCGCTCGTCATTCCGCTCACCACCGTTCTGCACTGCCTCGACACGCTCCAGGAGGCCCTGGAGAAGATGGGCCGCGGGGCGGATCGGCGCACGGAGATGGAGATGGCGGCAATCCGCCTGTGTTCTCCGGAGCTCGACGCCAGCGCGGCCGCCCTGCTGCGCCGCGTGGAGGCTCTCGAGCGCGGCGCCCCGCGCCGTCAGCCTTCCGTTCAGCCCTCCGCCGCGCCGCCGGCTCCCTCGCAGGGGCCCGCGCCCTCCCCGGCAGAGCCGCAGCCTGCGGCTCCCGTCCCGACAGAGGGAAAGGCCGCCTCCGCCGCCTCGATGGCGGAGCTGACGAAGAATGCGGTGCCGCTCGATTCCTGGCCCGAGATCCTGCAGATCATGAAGGGCTATTCGGCCACCATCTCTGCGGCCTTTACCGGCTCGAGCGCTTATGTCAGCGGGGACTACGTTCTCATCGACGCCCCGCGCGAGATGGCCTTCGAGCTGCTGCGCAAATCGTCGCAGCGCGGCAAAATGCGCGACGCAATCCAGCAGGTGACCGGCCGCGTGTACAAGCTCGGCCCCTACCGCCGCCCCGAAGAACAGGAGGCGCAGCAGGAGGATCCCCTTCTGCAGCTGGCCGGCCGCGCCCGCGAGGCGGGCATTGCGGTCACCGAAAAGCAGTCAACATAATTTCTGTTATTTTCCCCGCACGCTCTGTTTGGGAGCGCCGCGCAGGAAGCGCCTTCTGCGAACCGCCCGTTCTGCCGCACAGCGGCGAAAGCGGCCGCCGGAAGGGCGAATGCTCCGGTGCTCCGCAAAGCGGAGCTGCCTGAAACCATATGGGGGAGACCGCGCGAGCCCTGTGAGGCGGATGCGGTCCGAAATCTGAATTTTATTGGAGGTTGTAACAGTATGAAAGCAAGATTGCCTCAGGGATACGGCGGAGGCGGCGCTGCCAATCTGCAGCAGCTCGCCCGTCAGGCGCAGAAGCTCCAGGAGGAGATGGACGCCGTCAGCGCCCAGCTCGAGGAGACGGAGTACAGCGCCACGGCCGGCGGCGACGCCGTCAAGGCCGTTGTGACCGGCAAGATGGAGGTCAAATCCCTCGAGATCAAGCCCGAGGTCATCGACCCCGACGACGCCGAAATGCTCAGCGATCTCGTGATCGCCGCCGTCAACGAGGCGCTGCGCACCGCTTCCACCGACAAGGCCGAGCGCATGGAGAAGATCTCCGGCGGCCTGAACATGCCGGGCCTCTTCTGAGATGGCAGCCTACACCGTCGCCCCCCTGGCGCACCTGGTCGATGAGTTCGAGCGCCTGCCCGGCATCGGCCACAAGAGCGCGCAGCGGCTGGCCTATCACGTGCTCGGCCTCACCGAGGCCCAGGCGCAGGAGCTGGCCGACGCGATTCTCGACGCGCACAGGAAAATTCATTACTGCAAGGTCTGCTGCAACCTGACGGATCAGGAGCTCTGCTCCGTCTGCCGCAGCGAGGCGCGGGACAAGAGCGTCATCTGCGTTGTCGAGGATCCCCGCGACGTCGCGGCTCTCGAGCGCACGCAGGAGTTTAACGCCTCCTATCACGTGCTGCACGGCGTGATCTCTCCGCTCAACGGCATCGGCCCGGATCAGCTCTGCATCAAGGAGCTGCTCGCGCGCGTGAGCGCCGGCGGCGTGGAGGAGGTCATCATGGCCACCAATCCAACCGTGGAGGGCGAGGCTACCGCCATGTACGTCTCCCGTCTGCTCAAGCCTCTCGGCGTGCGCGTCACGCGCCTGGCCTACGGCATCCCCGTGGGCGGCGATCTCGAGTATGCCGACGAGGTCACCCTCGCCAAAGCCCTGGAGGGCAGAAGCGAGATCTGAGCACGGCCATTTTTGACAGACCAAACAAAATCCCGCTGTGCCGGACACTGCTCCGGCAGAGCGGGATTTTTGCGCTCCCGGGGAAGGAGGGGAGCGCTTTTCTCTTTTGTGGGAAGGCTCCTCCCGGCGCGATCTGCCCTTATTTTCGCGCGGCGCTGTCCGGTCCGCAGTCCCGCGCCGTCTCGTCGAGATAGCGAAAGACAGAGAGGAAATTTTCCTTCGTTTTGCCCCGCAGCCCCGGGGCGTCGAGGCGCTCCCACCAGCGCCACACCGTTTCGCCGACCTCCTCGCGCGCAGCCCTCGGCCAGCGGCGAATGCGCAGATTGACAGTGCGCGCGTTGATCTGATAGATTGGCGCCAGAAGAGCCCCTCCGCGCACGGCCTCCAGAAAGGCGCGGTCCGCCTCGCAGATGCTTCTCGGCAGCAGAATGACGTCGGGCTGCAGGATCGCCAGCTCCCGTTCCAGATAGGGATGCGATTCGCGCAGATAGGCGGCGCGCCCTGCGTAATCCACGTTCTGCCGTTTCCCCGCCCCTCCGCGGATCTCGATGGTATACTTGCAGTAGTTTGCGAAGGCGATCCGCTCGAGGAATTCGGCCGGCGCCAGCCCCTCGGCCTCCGCGAGCCTGCGGTAGAGATAGAACGCCGCCAGCGCAAGCCCGCCGTCGCTGATCGGCTGCAGATTTACCTGGGGGTAAAACCGTTCCCGCGTCTCCTCAAAGCAGGCGCGATGCCGCCGGATGGCGAAGCTGTCGTCGTCGAGATACGTTTTCCCCGCGGTATGGTAGTCGGAAAGATTCTCCGCGCTGCCGTAAACGAGAAGGCGCACGCCGCCGGCTCCGTATTTTCTGCCCACAAAGGGAATGGGACAGTGGATCAGCTCCTCCTCGTGGCCCTGCGTATTCTTGTGCACCGCCCAGGCAGGCTCGCCTGCCTTTTTCCGGAAAATGTCCCGGTACGCCTGCAGCAGCTCCTCTTCCATGCTTTCCTCCGCTCCCCGGCGTTCCGCGCCGGCTTTTTTCTTATACACTATACACCTTGCGCGCCCGCCGGGCAAATGAAATTGCATTCCTGCCGCGGAGAAGCGCCGCCTCCGCGGCGTTTTTTGCTGTATCGGGCCGCGGCAGGGGAGGAAGGCGCGCTTTTTGCGCTCAAAAAATTTTCGTCCCGACTTGATCGCTCCCTGTGCGATATGGTATAATAACCGATACACGACAGAGAAATCCGGCAGGGGGGAGGACCTTTCGCATGGCTGGACAGGGAAATTCCCTCAAGACAATCGCACAGAACAAGAAAGCGTTTCACGATTACTTTGTCGTGGAGAGCATGGAGGCCGGCATCGAGCTCTGCGGCACAGAGGTCAAATCGCTCCGCCGCGGCCAGTGCAACCTCAAGGACGCCTGGTGCTCCATCGAAAAGGGCGAGCTTCTCGTCAACGGCATGCACATCAGCCCCTACGAGAACGGCAACATCTTCAACCGCGATCCCGTTCGCGTGCGGCGTCTGCTCATGCACAAGCGCGAGATCATGCGCCTGTTTGGCCTCGTCAAGCAGGACGGGTACTCTCTGATTCCGCTCTCGGTCTATTTCAAGAACAGTCTCATCAAGGTGCAGGTCGGTCTCTGCAAGGGCAAAAAGCTCTACGACAAGCGCGCCGATCTCGCGGCCAAGGCTGCCAAACGGGATATCGACCGCGCGATGAAGGAGAGAAACCGCTGACAGGATGCGGCGTCGGGACAGCTCCGGCAGTCTTCCCGGTTTTCCATTCACAATACGGGGATGTAAAGGTTTCGACGGGGATTGGGAACCTTGGTAAGCGAGCAGCGGTGCGGGACCGCTATAAAATCCGCAAACTAAAAAGTAAACGACAACAATAAAGTTGCGTACGCTGCCTAATTAGGCAGCCGTCCCGCCCGGGAGCACCACGGCCCGGGGCCGGGGCGTCGACGAGTGGTGAACGTGAACACGGTTACGCCTTTACCCGTGTCACGGCTCAAAGGCTACCAAACCGCGGAGCCTGCCGGTAGGCGCCGCGGCAAGGGAATCTGAAACTACCGGCTGCGCTCGGAGAAAACCTTGGCGATCGATTTTCGGACAGGGGTTCGATTCCCCTCATCTCCACCATATGGAATGCCTACAGTAAATTGGACAGTTCTTTTTGGACTGCCTGTTACTGTAGGCATTTTTACTTCTGATAAAATGCAGTTTCCGCTTGATTCGGAGTCAGAAATCCCAGCCGCTGATGGGA
>CALWRP010000001.1 GCA_944383955.1 uncultured Clostridia bacterium | reverse complement strand
CTGCGCTTTTTGGATCATCTCACAAAAAATTTTTTGGCACGCTACACCACCTGGGATTATGCGGTGTTGCCCTAAGATAATGAGAAAAGGGGGCGTTGCAGTTTTTTATTCTGCAACGCCCCCTTGTCTCTTATTCTTCAAACACTTCGCACCCCTCGCGCAGATAGAGCGGGAGGGTGTCATAGCCGCAGGTTTCGCGGAACCAGCCGGGGCCCTGGCGCGTTTCGCCGGAGAGCAGATGCGTCCAGAGGCCTTCGGGGAGGTAGTAGTCGACCACGCCGTCGTCGCTCATGACGGGAGCGACCAGAAGCGCGTCGCCGAGCATGTACTGGCGGTCAAGCGTGAGGCAGGCCGGGTCGTCCGGGAACTCGAGGAGCATCGGGCGCAGCACCGGCACGCCCGTCGCGGCGGCCTCGCGGCCGAGGCGCAGCAGGTAGGGCACGAGGCGCTGCTTGAGCTCGCAGAAGGCGCGCGTCACCCCGACAGCCTCCTCGCCGTAGAGCCACGGCACCTTGTACTCCTGATTACCGTGGTAGCGGCTGTGCGAGGAGAGCAGGCCGAAGGCCGTCCAGCGCATGTAAATATCCGGCGTGCAGCCCGACTCAAAGCCGCCGATGTCGTGGCTCCAGTAGGCAAAGCCGGAGAGCGAGAGCGAGAGACCGCCGCGCAGCGACTCGGCCATCGAGGGGTAGGTGGAGAGGCAGTCGCCGCCCCAGTGCAGCGGCAGCGTCTGCGAGCAGGCCGTCGCGCTGCGGGCGAAGAGGCAGGCCTCCCCTTTGCCCTTTTCCCGCTCGAGCAGGTCGAAGACGGCCTTGTTGTAGAGATAGGTATAGTAGTTGTGCATGCCCTCCGGGTCGGAGCCGTCGAACCAGCGGACGCCGAATTTCGCCGCCTTCGGGCCGTAGAACGGATCGGACGTGGGGATCCGCTCGCCGAAATCGGTCTTGAAGCAGTCCACGCCCATGGCGACGAGGGCGGCAAGCTTCTCCTGATACCAGGAGACGGCGGCCGGGTTCGTGAAATCAACCAGAGCCATGCCCGCCTGCCAGCGATCCCACTGCCAGACGCCTCCGTCGCCGGTCTTTACAAAATAGCCGTTTTGCAGTCCCTCCTCAAAAATCGGGGATTTCTGCGCGATATAGGGATTGATCCACACGCAGACCTTCAGGCCCCGCTGGTGGAGCTTTTCCAGAAGGCCCTCCGGGTCGGGGAAGACGTCTCGATCCCAGAGGAAGCTCGACCACTCGAACGCCTTCATCCAGAAGCAGTCAAAATGGAAGACGGAGAGCGGGATCTTCCGCTCGAGCATCCCGTCGACAAAGGAGAGGACGGTTTTCTCGTCGTAATCGGTGGTGAAGGACGTCGAGAGCCACAGGCCATACGACCACGCCGGAAGCTCAGGCGCGCGGCCCGTGAGAGCGGTGTAGGCGGTGAGCACGTCCTTCGGCGTGTCGCCCGCGAAGATGAAATACTCCATCTCCTCGCCGGGAACGAAGAACTGCGTCTTTGTGGCCGACTCGCTGCCGATCTCATAGGAGACGCAGCCGGTGGAGTTGACAAACACGCCGTAGCGGCGGCTGCTGAGGAAGAAGGGGATATTTTTGTACGCCTGCTCGCTGTCGGTGCCGCCGTCGGCGTTCCACAGATCGATGCTCTGGCCGTTCTTCACGAAGGGGCCGAAGCGCTCGCCGAGGCCGTAGATGTTCTCGCCCACAGAGAGCTCAAGCCGCTCGCGCAGATACGTCTCCCCCGTTTTCTCGTCGAGAATGTGGGCCATGCCCTTGGGGCCGGTGGCCGTCAGGAGTCTTCCGCGCCAGCGGTACTCGATGCGCCAGGGCGTTCCGGGGAAGACGCGCGCCTCGAGCTCGCCGCTGCGCAGGAACCAGAAGCCGTCCGCCCGGCCCGTCTCGGGCTTCTCCGCGCCGCGGTCCAGCGGGAAGCGTGGCATCGTATCGAGCGCGCCGCGATGGTTTGTCAGGCGCACGGCAATCGAATCTCTGCGCCCAGCGGTGAGCCGCACCGTGAGCAGGCCGCCGTCGAGCGTGTTGCCGCGGTGCCGCACCGCGACATAGGGGCAATAGAGCGTGAGGCCCTCCTCATCCGCCTTTACCTCGTAGATTTCGGCGGGGGATTCGACGGTATAGCCCGCCCGCGTCATCCACATGCCGTCCGTAAATTTCATTCAGGCTCCTCCTTTTGCCAGAGGGGCGCGGCTCTGCCGCCCGCCCCGGTCGTTGTCCCTTGTCCTCTGCAAGGATACGAAAATCCGGCCCGCCTGTCCATGGAAAAAGTCGGGAAAAGCATGTGTTTTCGCGGCTTTTCATGCGGCAGGGAACGCCTCCCGGCTCCGCCGCAGCGGAGGGCGGAGCGGGGCCGGTTTTTCCCCCAGCGGATGGTTTTACTCCTGCTCGAGCAGCTCGAACACCGCCTCGCGCAGGGAGAGGAGATATTCCGCGGAGGTGGGATACTGCGTGAAGGTCATCGTCTCCATGCCCGCGCGGCTGAGGAGGAGGCGGTGCACCGCCTCGCGGCCCAGGCGCGCCTCGAGCGTGCAGAGGGCGCGCAGATCGGTCAGGCCCTCGCTCTGCACCTCGGCGCGCAGGGAGGTGAGCGGCTCGCCGTCCGGGCCGGGATAGACGAGATAGGCGTCGCCGGAGGGGAAGCCGAAATTGCAGTGCGTCATGGCGAAGGGATCGGCGAGCGAGCGCGAGAACTGCGTGTAGTAGAAATTATAGCCCCACTGCAAAAAGCCCTTGAGGTGATAGAAATACAGCAGGACGCCCATGATGCGGTTGCGGGCGCTCGGCATGGCGAAGAAGCGGTTCGGCACCAGACAGCTCTGCGAGCAGCAGTAGTAGACCCAGAGCGGGTCGACGCCCGCGTCGAGGAAGGGCTGGATATGGTTGTTCGCGC